>JBKPSC010000001.1:0-12623 GCA_046734915.1 Acidobacteriota bacterium
GGCGTGTTGCAGCGCGGGGCCAGAGCGGTCGCCTCCGGGTGGTTCGCCAGGGCCGAGCGGATGCTCGACGAGGCGCAGCTCGACTGCGTGGTCCGCGGTTACCTGCTGATTCCGTCGGCAATCCAGCGTCTCGCGCAGGGCGACGCGGCCGGCGCCGAGGCCGCGTTCGAAGAGGTCGGTCGAATCGCGGCTCGATTCGTCGATCGCGAGCTCGCCTCGTTTGCCTGCCACGGACGCGGGCGCGCCCGCATCCGCCTCGGACACATCGGCGAGGGCGCCGCGCTGCTGGACGAAGCGATGGTCGCGGTGATCGCCAACGACGTGTCGCCGATGCTGGCCGGGGATATCTACTGCAGCGTCCTCGAGGCCTGTCAGGAGATCTTCGACCTTCGACGCGCCTACGAGTGGACGATGTCGCTCGCGAAGTGGTGTGCCGCACAACCCGGCATCGTTCGCTATCGCGGCGAGTGTCTGGTGTATCGCGCCGAAGTCATGCAGCTGCGCGGCAACTGGCGCGAGGCCGCCCGCGACGCAGAAGAGGCGTGTGAAGTGCTCGCGTCGCGTTCGGCGGCAGGCGCCGCCTTCTACCGAACCGGCGAGATTCATCGGCTCCGGGGCGACTTCACGGCGGCTGAAGCGGCCTACGCGCGAGCCAACCAGCGCGGACGAACGCCGCAGCCGGGTCTGGCGCTGCTTCGACTGGCGCAGGGTCACATCGCCGCCGCGGCGGCGTCGATCGGCGGCGTGCTGCTCGACACGCGCGCCCGGGCTCACCGCGCGCGGGCGCTGGCCGCCGCCGTCGAGATCCGGCTGGCGAGCGGCGATCGCGACGGCGCGCGTGAAGCGGCCACCGAGTTGTCCGACCTTGCACGAACGTTGGCCACGCCGATGCTCCTGGCGGCTTCGGCTCACGCCACGGGCGCGCTGCTTCTTGCCGAAGGCGACATCGCGAACGCCGCCGCGTCTCTGCGGCAGGCAGCGGACGCCTGGCGCGATCTCGGCATGCCGTACGAACAGGCGCAGACCTGCGCGCTGATGGCCTCCGTCTGCGAGCGCCGTGGTGATCGGGAGGGCCGCCGTCTCGAGCTCGATCACGCGCGGACCATCTTCACCCGTCTCGACGTCGCGCCGGGAGTGCCTCGAGGCGCCGACAGTGCCGGGCGCGGATCACGGCAGCTCGCGGGCGCGCTCAGCGAGCGCGAGGCCCAGGTGCTTCGCTTGCTCGCCGCCGGCAAAACGAATCGCGATATCGGAGCTGCCCTCTTCATCAGCGAGAAGACCGTCGCCCGGCACGTCAGCAACATCTTCGACAAGCTCGGCGTCTCGAGCCGCACCGCTGCTACCGCCTGGGCCTACCAGCGCAACCTGGTCTGACCTGCGCCTGATCCGTACGAAGAATTACCCAATTTCGCCGCACGCCGATTTTGGGTAGTGCGTCCGATGCATCCGCAGTCAGTGCCGGGCTACCGTCGGCGCTCGGAGGACTCGCTCATGTACGACGCCATCATCGTTGGTGCCCGTTGTGCCGGATCGCCGACGGCCATGCTCCTGGCCAGGCGCGGATTCAAGGTCCTGCTCGTCGACAAGGCGACGTTTCCGAGCGACACGATCTCGACGCACATTCTGTGGCCGCACGGGGCTGAGGTGCTGCGCCGCTGGGGACTGCTGCACGAGCTGGAAGCGACCGGTCTGCCGCCAATCTGCCGGCGGATGACATTCGACGTCGGTCCGTTCGCCCTGCACGGAAGCATTCCCGACGCCAACGACGGTGCGGGCGGTCTCTGCCCTCGCCGCACCGTGCTCGACGCGCTGCTCGTCGACGCGGCGGCAAAGTCCGGCGTCGACGTCCGTCAGGGGTTCTCCGTCGACGAGCTGTTGATCTCGAACGGTGCGGTCGTCGGCATCCGCGGTCGTGAGCGGGGCGGGTGGCTGGTCGAGGAACGCGCCCGAATCATTGTCGGCGCTGATGGCGTGAGCTCGTTCGTCGCGCGTGCCGTGCGCGCTCAGGAATATGACCGTCGACCGACGGCGGCCTGCGCCTACTACTCGTACTTCAGCGGCATCCGTCAGGACGACATCGAGTTGTACGTCCGTGAGCACTGTGCGTTTGGCGGCGCGCCGACCCACCACGGCCTGCATCTGGTGATGGTGAACTGGCCGGCCCGTGACTTTTCGGCCGTTCGCGCCGACATCGAAGGCCAGGTGTCGCGCGCACTCGCACAGGCGCCCGATTTTGCCGCCCGCGTGCGCGAAGGTCACCGCGAAGAGCCTTGGTACGGGACGGCCGGCGTGCCCGGGTATTTTCGCAGGCCGTACGGCGACGGATGGGCCCTCGCCGGCGACGCGGGATACAACCGCGATCCGATCACAGCGCAGGGTATCAGCGACGCATTCATCGACGCCGAAGCCCTCTCTGCCGCGGTTGATGCCGTGCTTTCGGGTGGCGCGGCAATGGCGGAGGCGCTCGGCGGTCACGAATCGGCGCGCAACGAGCGAGTCCGGGCGATGTACGACTTCACCACACACCTTGCCGCGCTCGAACCCCCGCCGCCCGAGATGCAGACCCTCTTCGCCGCGCTCCGCGGCAACCAGGATGCGACCAACGCGTTCCTGTCCGCGATCACCGGCGCCGTGCCGATCGGGGATTTCATGGCACCGGACAACGTCGGCCGCATCATCGCCGCTGCGGCCGGTGTCGAGATCCGGGGCTGAGAAAGGAGGCCGTCATGTACGTGATTCGTGAGGTGCTGCGCTGCAAGCCTGGAAAGGTGCGTCAAATGCTCGAAAAATTCCGACGCATCTCGACCGTCATGAAGGATATGGGGCACGAGCCGCTCCGCTTGCTCACCGACGTCACCGGAGAATCGTTCTGGACCATCGTGGCCGAGGCGAAAGTCGAGAAGGTCGATGACTTCTTCGCGCTGGAGCAGCGCCTCATGGCCAACGAGAGCCTGGGAAAGGCGATGGCCGACTACCACGACCTGGTGGACAGCGGCCGGCGCGAGGTCTACAGTTGGAAGCCTAAGTCTCGAGCGAGACTGCAAACGACTGATGACAGAGAACCCCAGCTGGGCTCCGGACAGGCGCGTATCTCCTGTAAAGTAGGGCGCTCATGCAGCCGGCCGACGGCGGCCTGTCGCCCTCCGAAATGGCTCGTCCCCCGCACGGCCGCACCGCGCCGAAAGCCTACCTGATCTCGCTCGGCGCTCTCGTCGCGGCGGTCCTGCTTCGCTACCTGCTCGATCGGTGGATGGGCGATGCGCTTCCGCTCGTCACTCTCTTCGCTGCCGTCGCTGCGGCAGCGTGGGTTGGCGGGATTGGTCCGGCCAGCGTGGTGGCGGTCGTGGGCTACGTCGCCTGCAGCTATTTGTTCATCGAACCTCGAGGGCAGATTGCGCCTGCGGCCTTCGGCGACCTCATCGGGCTGGTCGCGTATCTCTTCACCTGCACGCTCATCGTCAGCTTCGGCGAGGCGATGCGGCGTGAGCACCGTCGAGCGAACGAGCGCGGCGAGTTCCTGCAGGTCACGGTCGCGAGCATCGGCGATGCCGTGATCACGACTGACGTCGCTGGCCGGGTCCGGTCGATGAACGCGGTCGCCGAGTCTCTGACCGGCTGGTCGCAGCACGAGGCAGCCGGCCAGCCGCTCGACGTGGTCTTTCGCATCCTCAACGAAGACACGCGTGGGCCGGTCGCCAACCCGGCGATGAAGGCACTGCGTGAGGGCATCGTCGTCGGACTAGCGAATCACACCGTGCTCGTACAGCGAGACGGCAAGGAGTGTCCGATCGACGACAGCGTGGCACCGATCAAGGACGAGCAGGGCAACGTGTCGGGATGCGTGCTCATCTTTCGCGATGTCACCGCCCAGCGGCGGGTCGAGCAGGAGAGAGCCAGGCAGCTCATCACCGCCCGGCAGCTCTCGGCAATCGTCGAATCGTCTGACGACGCGATCATCAGCAAGTCGCTCGACGGCGTCATCCAGAGCTGGAACGCCGCTGCCGAGCGGCTGTTCGGCTATCCGGCCGACAAGGCCGTCGGCCGCCACATTTCGCTCATCATTCCCCGGGCCCGCATCGCCGAGGAAGATCACATCATCACCATCCTCAAGGCCGGCGACCGTATTGATCATTTCGAAACCGAGCGGCTGCGATCCGACGGCAGTCTCATCGCGGTCTCGCTGACGATCTCGCCGATCAAAGACGACGATGGCCGGGTCATCGGTGCGTCGAAGATTGCCCGCGACATCACTGACCGCAAGCGGGCCGAAGCCGAGCGCGAGAAGTTCGTCACGCTGGTCGAGCACAGCACCGATTTCATCGGCATGTGCGATCTGCAAGGTATCCCGTTTTTCATCAACCGCGCGGGACTCGAGATGGTCGGGCTCGACGACATCGAGGAGGCCCGCCGGACGCCGCTGTCGTCATTCTTCTTTCCCGAGGACCAGCCGCGCATCCTGAACGAGTTCCTTCCAGCGGTGCTCGACCGCGGCCACGGCGAGATTGACGTCCGCTTCCGCCACTTCAAGACCGGAGAGGCACGCTGGATGGCGTACAAGGTGCTGACGCTGCCTGACGCATCGGGGCGGCCGATCGCGTTCGCGACGGTCAGTCAGGATGTCACCGAACGCAAGCGCCTCGCCGACAGTCTGAGGAACCTGGCCGCTGATCTGTCCGAGGCAGACCGCCGCAAGAATGAGTTCCTGGCAATGCTGGCGCACGAGCTGAGGAATCCGCTGGCGCCGATCAGCAATGCAGCACGGGTGCTGCGTCTCGGTGCATCCGACAGCCAGGCGCTTCGCTCGGCCGCGGAGATGCTTGGACGGCAAGTGGGTCAGATGGCGCGTCTGGTTGACGACCTGCTGGACATGAGCCGCATCACGCGCGGCAAGATCGAGCTCCGCAAGAAGCGGATCGAGCTCGCGCCGGTAGTCCATCAAGCGATCGAGGCGGTGCGCGCGCAATACAAGAGCATGCAGCACGAGCTCACGGTCGACGAGCCGGCTCAGGCCCTCTACGTGGACGCCGATCCCGCGCGACTGGCCCAGATCGTCGGCAATCTGTTGAACAACGCGTGCAAGTTCACCGACCGCGGCGGTCGCGTTCATCTGAGGGTCGCGGAAGAGAGCGGGCAGGTCGTCATCTCCGTGCGCGACAGCGGAATTGGCATCGCCGCCGAAGACATCCCGCGGCTGTTCGACATGTTCGCCCAGGTCGATACTTCGCTCGAGCGTTCGCGCGACGGTCTGGGCATCGGCCTGACGCTGGTCAAGACCCTCGTGGAGCTGCACGGAGGAACGGTCGATGTCCACAGCGAAGGGCTCGGCGGCGGCAGCCAATTCCGCGTGCGGCTGCCGATCCTGGCGGAAGCGCCGCAGCCGCCGTCGCCACCGCCGGTCAAGGAGCCGATTCCCTCGCTGTCTCGCCGCGTGTTGATTGTCGACGACAGCGAAGACGGCGCGGAATCGCTGGCCATGCTGCTGCAGGTCGCCGGTCACGACACTCACAAAGTGCACGACGGTTACTCGGCCATCGCCGCCGCCGAACGGCTGCGCCCGGATGCCGTGCTCCTCGACATCGGTCTGCCCGGACTAGACGGCTACGAAGTCTGTCGCCGCATCCGACGGGAGCCGTGGGGCCAGCATCTCGTGCTGGTGGCGTTGACCGGCTGGGGTCAGGAGGAAGACCGGCAGCAATCGAGCGAAGCCGGCTTCGACGCGCACCTGGTCAAGCCGGTCGACCACGACGCGCTGCTCGAGCTCCTGGCGGCGCTGCCGTCCTCCGTGGACGTGTCGCCGGACTGACCCGCGTCGCGCCCTGCGAATGAGCGGTAACACCCTGCCGACACGCGGCACTTCCTACCCGAACGCACGACTCGCGGCAGGAGGTGCCCGTGGCCCGTATCGACGAAATCGCCCCCGATCTGTTCCGAATTTCCGCCTACGTCCCGCAAATCGACTTGCAGTTCAACCACTTTCTCGTCCGAGACGACGAGCCGCTGCTCTTCCACACCGGCATGCGGCGGATGTTTCCGGAAGTGCGCGACGCGCTGGCCCGGGTCATCGACCCCGCCGACCTGCGCTGGATTAGCTGGAGTCACTTCGAGGTCGACGAGTGCGGCGCGCTGAACGAGTGGCTCGAGGTCGCTCCCCACGCCCAACCGGTGTGCAGTCAGGTCGGTGCGCTGGTCAACCTCGCCGACTTCTCGACCCGGCCGGCGCGTGGTCTGACGAAGGACGACGTCATCGACACGGGCCGGCACCGTTACCGCTATGTGCCGACGCCGCACCTGCCGCACGGGTGGGATGCAGGGGTGCTCTTCGAGGAACGGGACCGCATCCTCTTGTGCTCGGACTTGTTCCATCAGCTCGGTGATGTCGAACCGGTCACGTCTGCCGATCTCCTGGGCCGGTGGGATGCCGCGGTCGCCGCGTACCAGGCGCACCCCGTGCTCATGGACTACGTCCCTCTGACGCCGAAGACCCGCGCCCGCCTCGACGAGCTCGCCGCGCTGCGCCCACGCGTCCTCGCGGCGATGCACGGGTCGACGTTCGTGGGCGACGGCGCCGCCGCGCTCGCTGGCGCCGCCGACATGCTCGAACGGCGGCTGGGCGCGGCCGTTTCGGTTTGACCTTGCGCAAGCCGGCCGGATACCCTCGCCTGAATGACCGACCGCGGCGCGCCGGGAGAGGTGAGCGATGGCGCGCTCGCGCGTCGAATCAGCGGCGGCCCGGCCGGCGCGACCAACGCGGAGGAGTCGGAGCTCTATCGCCGCTTCGCGCCGCGTGTTCGCTTCTACGGCCTGCGGCATCTCGGCGACGAGGCGGCCGCACAGGATCTGGCGCAGGAGGTGCTGCTCCTGACCATCGAGCAACTCAGGGCCGGCAAGGTCCGGGAACCGGACCAGATCGGCTCGTTCATCCTGGGGACCTCGCGCATGATGGCTACTGCCCGCCGCCGGCTGACACGCCGCCGGCAGGCCCTCGACGCCCGGTTCGTGCCGGCGGTCCTGCACGAGCCCGCGCCGAATCATGTCCAGCTCGATCAGGTGCGACTCGAGCGGTGTCTCGGCGCGCTCGGAGAACGTGACCGCGCGGTGCTCGTCATGACCTTTTATGCCGACCGGACGTCACAGCAGGTCGGCGCGGCGCTCGGCATGCCGGCGGGCGCCGTGCGTGTGGCGAGGCATCGCGCGTTGAGCCGCCTGCGCCAGTGCGTGCTCGGTAAAGGGATCGGTGACGACGAGCCATGAGCCCCAAGAAATCTTCAGCGTTGTCCCGTCCGAAGCACGTGGATCGCTGCACGCCGCGGCGGCGCGCGGAGCTCGTGGACTACTGGACCGGCGATCTGCGCGGCCGGGCAGCGTCGGCCTTCGAGGCGCATCTTTTCAGTTGTGACGATTGCGGGCGTCGCCTCGCCGAGCTCGATGCGCTCGCGCGGGGCATCGACCGCGCGGCCCGCGACGGCGGCCTTTCGACCGTCGTCGACGAGGCGGTGCTGAACCGGCTGGCGCGGGACGGCGTCCGCGTGCGGACGTTCACCGTCGCGCCAGGCGACGTCGTCCCCTGTGCGGTCTGGGAGGGCGACGAAGTGATCGCTCTGCGGCTGCAAGGGAACTTCAGAGGGATGCGTCGCGTGACCGTCGTGCAGCGAGTGGGCCGGAAAGAGCTTGTGCGGGAAACGGACGTTCCCGTCGGCCGCTCGGAGGTCATCCTGGCGAAGCCAGCCGCGTTCATCCGCGAAACTCCCACCGCGCGGGTGGACATCCGCGTGACCGGGCGCGCTGGAGGTGTGCGCCGGCTCGTCGGCGCCTACACGCTGCAGCATGGAGGCACGCTGCAGCGCGAGGCGCGATAAGCCGGCCCGAAGCCGAATCGTCCCTATTACCGGCAGGCGTCGAGCCGGACTACTCTTGCCCGCTCGTCTTCATCGCGTGGCTTTCATGCTGATCGCGCCACGCTTTGTATTCATCGTCGGTCAGATAGACCACGTTCATCCACGCGTGTCCCATCTCGTCGACTGTCCGGTCGCCGTAGCCCACCCACTGCTCGGGGTCGGGGTTGTTCTTGTTCGCGGTCGTGTTGTCGTACCACGCCGAGACGTGGATGACGGTGCCCTTCGGGAACGCCGGCGCGGCCTCGTCGGCGTAGATGTAGTTCGTCATCCAATTGAAGTTGAAATTGTCGACGTAGCTGATCACCTGGCGGCTGCCGTCGGGCAGAATCGCGTCGACCTGCATCGCCTTCCCTCGCAGGTGGAAGTGCGGCTGGAAGTTCGTGATCTGCGCGTTCTCCTTCAGGACAGTGAACCCCTCCGAAAACGCCAGGGAATTCGGGGGAATATCCAGGCCGTTTCCACGATCGATTGCCGTGAAGCCGACGAGATAGCTGCGCTTCTTCGGCTCCTGGCCCTTCGGATAGAACCAGACCCCCAACTCCACGGCCGACGTGATCTCTTCGCCAACGGCGTGGATGTGCTGATCCCACGAGATCTTCTCGCCCGGGACCAACAGCTTGCCGGTGTCTGACTTGAAGAGATCGTAGCCCTTTCCAATGGCCCACTCCATCAGTTGCGGCCGCCGATTGACGAGGTCGGTCGGATCCGGCTGCCGGTCCGGGCCGGTCGCCGTCCCGGTGTTCACCGCATCGGGATCGTTGTTCAACACCAGATATGCAATCGCGTGATGGAAGATGCGTCGCCCCTTGAGATCCACCGGTCGCATCTCCACGAGCTTGACCCAGCGAGGCTCGTCGAGCGGAATGTCGTTCGTCGGACGGTACCAGACGTCCTGGTGCTGCGCCGCCATCGTGAACGATGGGGCTCTGATGACCAGGTCGGGCGCGCCGAACCCGTCTTCCTCGGCCCGCCACTTGACCTCGGTATCGAGTGGCTTCGGTGGCGGCATGTCCTTCGGATCACCCTGTGGCGCACCCGCGTCGACCCACTTCACGATGGTGTCGATCTGCTGCTGCGTGAGGGACATGTCGTTCTTGAACTTCTGCACGCCGACCGCCGGATTGATGTGCCACGGCGGCATCTGTCGAGTCGAAACGCGCTGTTTGATCGCTCGCGCCCATGGGCGGCTCTGCTCGTAAGTGATGAGCGACATCGGCGCGATGGAGTTCGGTTGATGGCAGCTCTGACACTTCTGCTGGAAAATCGGCGCGACGTCCTTGGCGAACGTCACCTCGTCAGCGCCATTCGGCGATGCGGCCGCGCTGGCCGCCATGAAGATGCAAGCAAGAACAGCGAGGCCGCAGCCTGTGCCTGTCCGGGGATTCATCTGCGGACACCTCCTCTCCATCGAGGCTAGCGCAAATGTAGTTTGAATTCAAACTAACTCGAGCGTAGGATATCGTAATGCACGCACGACTCCACGCAAGTGCGAGTACCACTGCCGTTGTCGATGGGACTCTGGCGTTCATGCAAGTGCTGTGGAAGCTCGAACATGCCTTGGAGCGGGTCTCCAAGCGCATGGAGGACAACCTCGGCGTGAGCGGGCCGCAGCGTTTGGCGCTGCGCATCATCGGCTCGGTGCCGGACATCGGTCCGGCGGAGCTCGCCACCGCGCTTCACCTTCACCGGAGCACGATCACGGGCGTGGTCCAGCGCCTCGAGGCGCGGCGCCTCATCCGGCGGATCCACCACGCCAACGACGGGCGCCGCGTGCACCTGCGCGTCACCCGTGCGGGCGCGCGCCTCAACGTGCCTCATGCGCCAGGAACGGTCGAAGCGGCCGTGCGGCGGACGTTGTCGAAGACCCGCATCGAGGATCGCGATGCCACCGTGAAGGTGCTCGAACGCCTTGCCGCAAATCTCGTCGGCAGAGTCTGATGGCGCTCTTATCGCCCCCCTTCCGGTTTCCCCTTGCGAAATCACCTCGACCGTCCGAAAGTAATGCTTGACACCGGCAGGCATGCGAGGCGGAACGCCCCGCGGAGGACAGCTATGGCGGCATGGCACGGCTCACGGCTCGGAGTGAGGGTGGTTCGGCTCGGGGTCGTTGCGCTCGCGGCGGTCGGCACGCTGATGCCGGCGTACTCGGCGGCTCAGACGGCCGCTTCTCCACGTGTGACGTTCGCCAAGGACATCGCGCCGATACTCCAACGCAGTTGTCAGAACTGCCATCGCCCCGGTTCCGTGGCGCCGATGTCGCTCCTGACCTACGAAGAGGCGAGGCCCTATGCGGCGGCGATCAAGCGCCGCACGAGCGTTCGCAGCCGGCAGGGCACGATGCCGCCGTGGTACATCGAAAAGGGAATCGGCATTCAGCGGTACAAGAACGACATCTCGCTGAGCGACGAGGAAGTGGCGAAGATTGCGTGGTGGGCGGACAACGGCGCCCCACGCGGCAATCCCGCCGACCTGCCTGCGCCACGGAAGTTCGCCGACGGTGACGGGTGGACGATTGGCACGCCAGATCTCGTCGTCAAGACGCCGCCGGTCACCGTGAGATCCGTACAGCCCGACTGGTGGGGCGCGGCCGGTTTCGCCGACACTGGGCTGACGGAAGACCGATATGTCTCGGCAATCGAAATCAAAGAGGTGAACGACCAACAGGGCAAGGCCGCTGCCGCGAACACTGTCGGCGGCCTGTTCATTTTTCACCACGCGATCATGGCCGTCGAGGCACCCGATAGCGCCGGCGCCGGCACGGGTTTCGGCGGCTGGCCGGTACACGAAGTCGGACGCAACGCCGACGTCTTCAATCCCGACTCCGGTAAGCTGCTGCGTGCCGGCTCGCGCGTCGGATTTCCGAACGTACACATGCACGCGAACGGCAAAGACACGACCGGCCATCTCGAGATCGCCTTCAAGTTCCACCCCGTGGGTTACAAGCCGAAGTTCATCGAGCGGCTGATGCCGATCGGCACGGGCGACATCGACATCCGGCCGATGGAAGCCGGGCAGAAGGTCGAAGCGTTCATGACTCTGTCGCAGCCAACCAAGGTCACCGTTTTCGAGCCGCACATGCACGCCGCCGCCGTCCGCATGTGTCTCGACGCGATCTTCGGCGTGCGTCAGGAGACCTTGAGCTGCTCTGGCTACGACCACAGCTGGGTGCGGGCGTATCAGTACGAAGACGACTCGGCGCCGCTCCTGCCGCGCGGAACGATCCTGCGCGTCACCGGTTACTACGACAACACGCCGGCCAACCGCAACGTCGTCGACCCGCGCAACTGGTCCGGGCTCGGACATCGTTCGATCGACAACATGAACATCCTGATCATGCAGGGCGTGACGTTGACCGACGAGCAGTTCCAGGCGGAAGTCACCGCCCGGCGCACGCTCTTGAAGCTCAAGCCGGGCGAGGACGCGCCAGGTTGCCCGCTGTGCACGTTCGACGCGATTCCAACGCGGGCACCAGTGCGGACCGGCCAGCAGCAGTAGCCATGGCGTCGCGCCCCTCCGCAGGCGGGTCGGCGGCGCTGCTTTGTGCGGTCGCTATCGCCGGCCTGGGGCTCGCCACCGTCGGCGCTCAGGTGCAGCCGGCTGCCGCGAACATCACGCCGGTCTACGAAGGATGGGTGCCGAATGCCGACGGCTCGTTCGAGCTCCTGTTCGGTTACGTGAACCGCGAGTGGAGCGGCGAGACGTTCATTCCAGTCGGACCTGACAACAGCATGGAGCCTGGCGGTCCCGATCTGGGACAGCCGACGAACTTCTTCCCCCGGCGCAACCGTTTCACGTTTCAAGTTCATGTGCCGAAGGATTTCGGGACGAAGGAAATTGTCTGGACGTTGACGAGCAAGGGCCGAACCGACAAGGCCTACGGCACGCTCAAACCCGACTACGTGCTCGACGACACCTCGATCATGTCGAACATCGGCACCGGCGGAGGTCTGAGCACCACTCCGGACATGGTCGGCAACAAGGCGCCGGTCTTGAAGCTTGAAGGTGCCAAGAGCCGCACGGCCAAGGTCGGCGAGCCGGTGGCGTTCGCCGCCACAGCAGCCGACGATGGGAAACCGAACCGGAAGGACATGCCGGCGCTGCTCGGCGGCAATTACATGCTTCCGGCGTCGGCCAACGGGCTGCGCCTGTCGTTCTTTGTTTATCGCGGCCCGGGGACCGCAGTGACGTTCGATCCGCCGCAGATCGAGGTGTGGGAGGACACGCGCGACGGGGGACGCTCGCCCTGGTCAGCCGGATTCAAGACCCCGCCGCTGCCCGCGGGCAACAAGTGGGAGGCGCGCGCCTCCTTCTCTCAGCCGGGCACCTATGTCGTCCGGGCGCTCGCCCATGACGGCGGCCTCTGGTCATCCGAGGACATCACGGTGACCGTCGGCCAATAGCCGGCCCGGCACCCATTCAGCGCTTGACTCGCAGCGACCGCATCGACATTGACGTCTCGGTCCCGCCGTTCGATCAGTTCAGGAGCGTTCGGCCGCTCGCCACCAACCGCAGCGGCCATGACTCGTTCGAACATGCCCGGCACCGCCTCTATGTCGGGCACCATACGCGGACCCGGGCGAGCGCGCTCATCAAGGTGATGTCCAAACCGGGGCTGGTCTACGAGCACAATCTCACCAACGAGATCGCCAGTCTGACGACCATCGGCCGTGAGTTGCCGACGTCGAGATACTTTCCCGTTCTGCTCGATCACGGCCGCCTCGACGACGG
>JBKPSC010000002.1:0-4965 GCA_046734915.1 Acidobacteriota bacterium
CCCGACGCGCTCGATGAGCGCGCTGACCGGCCCGAACGTCGTTTCCACCGATGCCGACACTTCACCCGCCAGACCAGCGGCGCCGGCCACGAGCCGGACATGAACCGATCGCACCGTGACGGGGCCAGCTCGCAGGTTCACCGGCAGCGTGGCATCGAGGCCGGCGCCGGCGTCGAGGGCCGACTGAATCGAGTCGCCGCCGCTGCCGGCGAAATAGATGCCGTTGTCGGTGGACAAACCGACCGTGAGGCTGGTATCGAGCTCGATGCCGTTGGCCGGCAGCACGCTCGAGAGAAAGCCGTCGAACGTTCCGGAATCCGGCTTGATGACCAGCTTCGCGCGTTCGAACGCGAACTCGGCGAAAACATCGACCGCGCCCGCAGACAGCCGCGTGCCGGCCGTTGTGGACAGTGCGGCCATCTCGAAACGGCTTCCGTCCGGAGTGCCGACCGGGACGTACGGCCCGGCCGCGCGCGCCAGGCGAAGCGCCAGCGCGAAGATGCCGGAAGCCGGCACCGGCGTGCCCGAGGCGAGGCCGAGCAGGAATTCCACGTCGCGACGGGGCCGAACGAGAATGCCGGCGCCGCCCGCCAGATCGACACTGCCGCGAACCGCGAGCGACAGCTCGGGCGTGAGCGCAACGTCTTCCTCGAGGCCGCTCGTAGCAAACGGCAACAACGCGAATCCCGGCTTCGCCGCCGCTGTCTCGGGGAGCACGAACAAGCCGGCCCCGCTGGTGAGCACCGCGGGATCGTTCGCCTGTTCGAGCAGGATCAGGCGCAGCGCCTCGTCGGTCGCGGCGTCCGGCTGCGTCGCGCCGTTGTTCAAGATGCCTGCGGTAGGCGAGTCCAGCGCGTCGGTGGTCACCCGCAGGCTCCAGGCCTCGAGCGCGCCCGCAAGGTTCTTGATCAGCCGATCGCCGGCGAAATCGCTCTCACCCCAGCGATACACGGTCTTCAAGTGAGAGCGGGGATCTTTCAGCAGGTCCGACAATTGCTCCCAGGCGAACCGGCGGAAGACGTGCGGCAGGCGCGCGCCCACCGCCAGGCGTTCTTCCAGACTGACGATGCCGAGGACCACCAGCAGGTGGCCGATGCGCGGCTGATTCTCGAGCAGGTAGTCGACGACCAGGTAGTCGACGAGCTGCCGCGGAAACTCGTTCTTGAAGTCGGCGGCCAGGTCGGCATCTTTGGCGAGCCCGGAGATGGCGTCCAACACGGCGCGGACACTAGTGACGAGCCGGACAACTTGCGCCGCATCCAGTTCGTCCGGGCCGCTCACCAGGGCCAACACCTGCTCGAGCGGAGTGCGCAAGCGGTCGATGGCCGCCGGCGCGACGTCGAAGTCCCAGCCGAGATCTTCCAGAAAATCGCGGAGCGCTTCCGGCGAATCGAATGCCGTGTGCAGCGGCTGCAGTGCGATGGCAAGTTGATCGGCCAGCATGATCAGAAGTCTCGTGCGCGGCGATGAGTTCAAAGAGTGACGAAGAACTTGGGATCGGTCACCTTGATGGCCGTCGTGCGGGCCGTCAGTGTCGACCGCGCGTTTGGATAGAAGTTGAAGATCAGCGTGCCATCGCCGAAAAACCCGTTCTGCGGCGTGGTGGCCGGATCGGTGATGGCCAGCACAATCATGTAGAGAAATCTCGTTCCCACGCAGACGAGCGACGCCTTCCGCTTCTGGCAGTTCCAGCTGTAACCAGACACGAACTCGATGACGTTGTCGAATCCCTCGCGCTTGAACTGCGGATACGGATGGGTTTCCTTGAAACGCGCGTCTTGTTTCAAATGCCTTTCGAGCTCGAGCAGCCGGTCCGACTCGGATTTAGGCACGTCAGCCGGCGTGGGAAACGGCACGACCCACGGGCCGAAGCTGATCTGCACGACACGGTGCTGGCGCGGCGTGCGGATGGTTTTGCGCTTGCCGAAGGCGGTGCCGAGTTTCGAGTTGACCTGGAACCGTACATCCGCGTTCGGATTCTTCGGAACCAGCGTGTTCCAGTCGCCCGTGGGCACGGGGTTGCCGTCGACCAGCAGAAACCCGGCGGCGTCCCATTCGGCGAGCGCCGCTTTGCGGGTCGCGAATGGCTTGGTGCGCTTGAGGGTGAATTGATAGCCGATGTACTCGAACACGCCCTCGGCCGGTCCGGGTGTCGCGCCGTGAAACAGCTTGGGCGCGGTGATCTTGACGTGTCCCCCCAGGGCTTCCTTCAGTTTCTTCAGGAACGGCAACGCCTGACCAAGGTTGCAGCCCTTGATGTGCACGACGTGCGTGATGGGATCGCCGGTCTTGAAGCCGATGAGCGCGTCCGGGATCGTGATGGACTTCGTCGCATCGTTCAGCGTCGTTTCGAGTGTTTCGAACTTGGTCGGACCCTTCTGGCCCGGGAACATCGGAATGAAGAACTGCCCCTCGTTGTTGGCGTGTGCCCCGATGAGGAGATCGTCGACCGGCTTCGTGATGCTGGAGGTCTTGTCGAGGTGGGTGATGAACTGCCGGACGGTGGAGAGACCGCGCTTATTTATCAGGGTGGTGCTGGGCCGTCGTTCGAAGAGTGCGCGCAAATTGCCGACGTGCGCGTCGCCATCTGGTGCGAATCCGAAGTCCATCGACGTCTCCGTGTTGTCTTCTTATAAAGGAGATCGGGAATCCGCGATGAAACCCGCCACGCTGCGCGTGAAAAAATTTGCAGCTCAGCCATCCGCCAGCCATCGGCAGGACTGCGCGCTGCGTATCCTTAGCGCGACCTCATCAGGAAGAACAGTCTCATGGGAACCACGTGTGCCAGCGTGCATATCGCGCTGACCGGCACGGCAGATGACGCCATCGACGGCATTGTCCGTGCCTACGGCACGCTCGGCTTCGAGCGAGCGAAGACGGCATCGCCGGAAGGCAGCAAGCATGTAATCCTGCTTCACACAGAAGGTGACGCGTTTCTGTCGGTGTATGACAGCGATAGCGCCGCGCTGGATACCGGAGAACTGAAAGACCTCGCGCTGGCGGCGTCGAAGATCTTCAAGGCAGCGGCCGTTTGCACCAGCCTTTACGACAGCGACACGTTCGAGGTCGTAGTGTTCAATGCCGGGAAGCAAGTCGACCTCGTGATGACAGACCCGAAACAGTACAGCGGCCCTCTCAAGGTACTGAGCGACGCGTCACGGGCGGCAAAGTGGAGCAAGGTATTTGGCAAGCCGCTGAGTGTCAAAAGCATCAAGCAGGCCGCCAGTGCGAATTCCGTCTTTGCCGATGATGCGCTCGCCGAGCTCTCGCGTTTGATCGGCTTGACGGGCGGAAATTCGCAACTTCACTACCAGGACCTCGTCGAAGACGAGGCACGCACTCATCACCTGCACTTTACAAAGCAGGTGTCCGCCAGACGCGCCGTTCCAGAAGGTCAGATTGTCCTCCGCAACTACTTTGATCCCGACAACTCGCGCATGTTGTTGGTCTATCCGGCGAGCTGGCCAGTGCCTCTTGGGCAAGAAGTACGGGTCACATGGCTGATGCTCAGCGAAGGCGCCGGGTTCGGCGATGGAATGCTCGACATTCATGTGAGTGGACCCCACGGCCTGGCGATTACAGGCGGCTACATGGAGGGCGCCAAGTTCCACAACGGGCAGATTGTTGGCCCGCTCGAGACCGCCCCGCGAGAGGCCCCGGGGGCCAGCGTCGAGGAGCTGCTCAAGTCGAAACAGTTCGATGTCGCGCGGGGTCCATCGGGGTCGATGTTTACGGCCAGATTTCCCATGTTGGACATTCCGACGAAGGGACCTGAGCGGCCCACCCAGATTCTCGTTGTTCTCCAGTTGCACCTGGTGGCATCACATGTCGGCGTGTGGGACATCGACGTCTCCGTACGGCCGACGTCGCGCGCGGACTTCCAGCACGATCTGCCCCGCGCGCGGCTTGCCGCCGTCGAACAGACGTGGCTGCCTATCGTTTCCGGTCTCAACCCGAAGGCCAGTTACGAGACCAGCGACCTTGCCACGCTTCGACCAAGAGGCACGGTGATGCTGCGCGAACTGGAGCACAGGCAAGCGGCCATACTCGTGGACCGAACGCTCAATCATTTCGCGATCGCGGCGAACGTGGCCATCGTCCCTGGCGAGGGTCAGGCCACGCTGGACGCCTGTCGTTCCTTTCTCGAGGCGTACTTGCGGCCTCTCGCAGAACAGAGCGGGGAAGTCAGGATACACGCCGAGAAACGCATGACCCAGCGGGCGTACGTTGGCAAAACACGAAAGACGCTGCCGATGTCAGCCTTTCAGCGTGACAAGACGTGGCACAAGCTGTTCGACAGTGCCAGTAACTATCAGACCGTTCTGGCCACCGTATTTCCAAATGGCGCCGAGTATCCGATCGCGGGCGTCGGCCTGCAGGTCGGCCTGGAGCAATATCCGGACGAATGGCGAGTGCACTACGAGCAGCAACTGGCCGCCACGTTGAGCAAAATGCGTGGCCGGCCGTTTGACACGGCCCCCGTCGTCAACACGATTCACGTGTTCAATTGGGTCCTCAATCACGCGGATTGCTACAGGTATTTGAGCACATCGATTGGCGACATGAAGGCTCGCCTCGATGATTTCGCGGCTCGACACTCTGTGCTGCAGGCATGGCACAGCCAGTGCACATGGCAGCCATTGTTCGATCACGCCGATGACTACCATCGAACCGTCTATGAAGAGAACAGCGTTCTGAATTGGTTCCGAGGAATTCTTCAGACCGACAGTGGCTTGAATGCGTCGAAGATGTCCGTGCAATGGTGCAGCAACGTCCTGCGGATGGTGACCCCGCATATGTGGGTCTGTCGGGCGCTGCTCCAGCAGGTGGACAGGGCGGCTCTCGAGGCCGTGGCGCAGGTCACCGAAACCAACGAAGCGTTCCAGATGGCGCTCAAGGAAGGTCAGGCGTTGGATGACCTCGAGCTCGCCTTGTTGCCGGTCCTACCGGTTGAAAGCGTGAGAG
>JBKPSC010000003.1:0-10076 GCA_046734915.1 Acidobacteriota bacterium
GTCGATAACCGCCTTGTGCTCGGTGACCGCGGTGATGATGTGGTTGCCCTTTTCGCGGTACATCTCGGCGACGCCCTTAATCGCGAGGTTGTTCGATTCGGTCGCGCCGCTGGTGAAGACCATCTCCTTGGCGCCGGCGCCGATCAGCTCGGCAACCTGCCTTCGCGCCTGGTCGACGGCCTCTTCAGCCTCCCATCCGAACGGATGGTTCCGGCTCGCGGCGTTGCCGAACTGCTTGGTGAAATAAGGCAACATCGCCTCGACGACGCGGGGGTCGACCGGCGTCGTGGCGTGGTAGTCCATGTAAATCGGAAGCTTGATGGCCATGTTCGCTCTCACTGAAGTCGAGTCATGCGTGCGTGTGAAGCACCGCGGCGTACGTCGTGGGTGCTGTCGTCGCGTCGGCCGCCAGTTCGGCAATCGTGCATTCGCCGAGTGCCGCCAGAATGCGTTCACGGACCCGCCAGAGCGGATCGCGCACGTTGCACTTCGCGTATTGGTCGCAGGTGCTGCTCTCGGTCGAGCACGCCGTCACCGTAACTGGTCCGTCAATCGCCTGAATCACATCGGCGACTGAGATCTGTGCCGGAGTCCGGGCGAGCTGGTAGCCGCCGCGTGTGCCCTGGTGCGACGCGAGCAAACCGCGGCGAACCAGGCGCTGGAGAACCTTCGCTAGCAGCTCGATGGGAATGTCGTATTGCTCGGCGATCTCGCGGGCGCTCGACGACCCCCGATCGCCCCGGACGGCCAGGTGCTTCATCGCCATCAAGGCGTAGTCAGCTTTCTTCGACAGTCTCAACATGCTGTTGACCGGACGCTTAGGAAAATCCGACCGGCTCAGTCCTATATTACACTACTACACCGGATTGACCAGGCCAACCTTAGTACCTGGGCTGTGACGGGTCGACTTTGTCGACCCATTCCAGAATCCCGCCCTTGAGGTTCTGGACGTGCTTGAACCCCACGGACCGCAGGAAATCCACCGCTTTGGCGCTTCGGCCGCCCATCTTGCAGTGCATCACCAGCTCATCGTCGGGGTCCAGTTCCGCATACCGGCGCGGCAGCTCGCCGAGCGGAATGAGCTCTGACCCCGGGATCCGATTGATCTGGTATTCGTTCGGCTCGCGCACGTCGATGATCCGGAGTTTCTCGCCGCGGTCGAGCCGCTGCTTCAGCTCGACGGCGGTGATATCGATCCCATTCGAAACAGCGTTCACGGCAGTCGGCTCCTGGGTGGCGGGATGAATCCCGCAGAACTGTTGGTAATCGATCAGCTTGGTCACAGTCGGGTGCGTTCCGCAGACCGGGCAATCGGGATCCTTCGGCACCTTCAGCTCGCGAAAACGCATTTTTAGCGCGTCATAAAGAAGGAACCGTCCGACAAGTGGCTCACCGACTCCGGTCAGCAGCTTGATCGCCTCGGTCGCCTGAATCACGCCGATGATGCCCGGCAGCACTCCGAGAACACCGCCCTCGGCGCAGCTTGGGACCAGCCCTGGCGGCGGGGGCTCCGGGTAAAGGCAGCGATAGCACGGGCCGTTCTTCATGCCGAAGACCGACGCCTGCCCCTCGAACCGGAAGATGCTGCCGTAGGTGTTCGGTTTGCCGAGGATGACGCAGGCGTCATTGACGAGATACCGCGTCGGAAAATTGTCCGTACCATCGAGGATGACGTCGTACGGTTCGAAGAGCCGAAACGCGTTCTCCGACGACAGCGCCTCCTCGTAGGTGTCGACCTGAATGTGGGGGTTCAGCGCCAGCAGGCGATCCTTCGCCGACGCCAGCTTGGGCCGGCCGACATCCGGAGTCCCGTGGATGATCTGCCGCTGCAGATTGCTGAAGTCGACGACGTCGAAATCGACGATGCCGATCCGGCCCACCCCCGCGGCAGCCAAATACATCGCCGCTGGTGAGCCGAGACCGCCGGCACCGATGCAGAGCACACTGCCTGCCTTCAGCCGGCGCTGCCCATCGACGCCGACCTCCGGCATGATGAGGTGACGGCTGTAGCGCTTGATCTCGTCGTTTGACAGTTCTGGCAAAACCTGGGTGGTCATGGCCTCTTCACTCGGATGCTCAGCTCCGGGAACCGCCGGCGACCGATGGAATGATGCTGATTGTGTCGCCCGCGGAGACTGGCGTCTGCTCTTTCTGCAGATAGCGAATATCTTCGTCGTTCAAGTAAACGTTCACGAAGCTGCGCAGCTTGCCTTGCTCGTTGTACAAGTGAGCCTTGAGGCCCGCGTGCCGCTTCGTCAGATCGGCCAGTAGCTCACCAATCGTCGCCCCTTCGGCCTCGACGGCGTCTCGCTTATCCGTGTACGGCCTGAGCGGTGTTGGAATCAGAATTTTCGTCGCCATGCAGCTCGCCCTCGTCAAAACTGGAACGGTCTTCTTTCAGAAACCACACCGTCATGTCAGTGGCAGAGCCGCTCATGACGGAAACAATCACGTACGCGAAGTTCGGCCAGGCGTGATCCAGATCGAACTGTGACGGCCTCGCCGGGTGATCCGGATGGGAGTGATAAAACCCCAGAAGCTCCCCCTCGAGCTCCGACGCCCGACGCTCGGCCAACTGATAGTCCGACGGCCTGACCAGAAACCGCCGGCGCGGGCCCTCCTCAGTGGTGTTCGGCAGCGCCACGGCCGCCGTGACTCGCCCGTTGCCGCCGACCAGCGCGCCGCAGCACTCGTGTGGAAACGTCTGCTCACCGTGCAGGCGAATCGCGGCGGCGACGCCGGCCTGTAACGTCGCGCGCTGACTACTCATCGGACGTCCAGAACGATTCGCTCAAGTACTTTTCCGCCCCGTCGGGAAACACCGTCACGACGACGCCTTCGCGCAGCCGCTTCGCGACCGTGAGCGTGGCGGCCAGTGCTGCGCCCGAGCTGATGCCGACGAGCAGTCCTTCTTCCCTCGCGAGACGCCGCACCAACGCATACGATTCCTCGCTGCCGACGCCAAGGTCTTCATCGGCGAGCCCGGCGTCGTAAATCTTCGGCACCATCGCGCTGGCCATGTGCTTGAGCCCTTCCAGGCCATGAAACGGCGAATCGGGCTGGAACGAAATCAACTTGACGTTCGAATTGAAGCGGCGGAGTGCGCGCCCGGTGCCAACGAACGTCCCACTCGTGCCCAGCCCGGCGACGAAATGCGTAATTCGTCGGCCAGTCTGCTCGATGATTTCGGGCCCGGTCGTATCGAAGTGCGCCCGCCAGTTCGAGTCGTTGCTGTACTGATCGGGGTAGAAATAAAGATGCGGGTCCGCCGCGACCATACGCCGGACCTCACGGATTGCACCGTCGGTTCCTTCGAGAGGGTCCGTCAGCACGAGCTCGACGCCGAACGCGCGTAAGATCAGTTTTCGTTCGGGGCTCGCATTCTCGGGCAGGCACAGCTTGACCTTGTAACCCTTCGCCGCTCCGACCATAGCGTAGGCAATGCCCGTGTTGCCTGAGGTCGCATCGACGATTGTCAGCCCAGGTCGAAGCCGTCCCGAGGCTTCACCGTCGGCGATCATCCGGGACGCGGCGCGATCCTTCACCGAACCGCCCGGATTCTGCCATTCTGCCTTCGCATAAAGCTCGACGCCTGGGGTCTCGCGCTCGAAGTGCCGTAGCCTGACGAGCGGCGTGCGACCGATGAGGTCGACGACGGACGAGGCTGTACGAACTGTCTCGGAGAACGACGAGGAGGACATAAATATGCGACCGGAGCAGTCCGGGATTATATCAACCGGTTAGACGCACCCACAACTGCGAGGGCCCCAGGGATGTGCGAAAGGCGATTGATATACTCGCGAGCGAAAAATGGGAATCGACTCGACGACGCGCGTCGAAGTGCCCGGGACGCCGCCGGATATGATGGTCCGGCTAGGCGGTTGGCTCTTCAAGCAGCGCAGCTGGCTGCCGGTTCCGATCGCGCTCGCCCTGATCATTCTGCCGTCCTCGAGTGGTCCCTCGGCCGTCAAGGTGGCTGGAGTCTCGATGGCTGCTGCCGGCGAAGCCCTGCGGTTGTGGGCGGTTCACCACATCGGCGTCGTCTCTAGAACCAGAAGCCAGCGCCTGGGTCCGCTTATCGCGACAGGACCGTTCGGGCACGTGCGGAACCCCTTGTATTTGGGTAACCTCGGGCTCTGGTTCGGCTTCACGTTGACTGCGGGGCTCGTCTGGCTTGCGCCGATTGTCCTCGTCCTCCTGGCCGCGGAATATCACGCGATCGTGCGTTGGGAGGAGGAGTTGCTCTCCGCGCGAATGGGTAGCGAGTATCAGTCGTATCTCGCGCAAGTGCCCCGCTGGATCCCAACGCTCCGGAGCGTGGCGCGCGAGCGGCAAGCGGCCGGATCCTCATGGCGCGACACCCTTTACAGCGAACGCAGCACGCTGCTGGCGATCGGATTGGGGTATCTGGTCTTGTGGATAAAGCTCGGCACTGGGAGCTAGAAGCTGGGGATTCCCGGGCTTTGGGCCCTTAGTCTAGGCTTCGGGCTCCTAGGGCGTCCGGCCTCAGACTTAAGTCCTAAGACGTAAGACTTATGACCCCAAATGTCAGACGTCCATCCTGAGACTTTGCCAGAGATACCAGCTCGCCACGGATCGATACGGGCGCCAGGCCTCGCCGATTTTCATCATCCGCTTCGCGTCAGGCCGCTTCCGGAGGCGATACAGCTGCGCAATCGCCTTGACGATCCCGAGGTCGTCGACCGGAAAGACGTCCGGCCGATGCAGCCGAAACATGAGGAACATTTCGGCAGTCCATCGCCCGAATCCCTTGACCGCCGTCAATTCGGCGATCACTTCCTCGTCGGGAAGCGTTTGGAGGTCCTCGAGGCGCAAGCGCCCGTCGGCGATGTGCGCGCACAGGTCGCGGAGATAGCTCACCTTCTGCCCACTCAAGCCGACCGAGCGGAGCGTCTGATCGTCCTGAACGGCGATCGCCGCGGCGCTCGGAATCGTTCCGTCCGGGAACAACGCGACGAACCGGCCGAAAATCGTCGCCGCGGCCTTGGTCGACAGTTGCTGGCTGACAATGGCCTGCACCAGGACGCTCAGGTGATCCTTCCGCTGACGATCCGCGAGACCGCAGGGACCAATCTTCTTGACGAGCGCGCCAAGGACCGGATCGACGCGCATCAAGTGGCGGCGAGCGCGGCGATAGTCGTCTGGCGTCAGCGAGCGGGTGTTCACGGCGCTATTTGATGGTGACCGTCAGGACGACGGTCGCTCTAATCTCGATGGATCCGGCCTCGACCGGCGTGGTCGCGGCGTCGGCGGCCGTCCGGGCCGCCATCATCATCGGTCGCGGGTACTCGGGCTGGCGGCTGTCGTCGATGCGCAGGACGCGGTCGACGGTGCGGCCGGCACCGGCGGCAGCAGCGTCGGCCCGCGCTCGCGCATCCACGACGGCTAGACGAAGGGCCTCGCGCTCCAGGGCGGCCCGATCCTTCACGTCGAATCGCACGCGATCGACACTCGTCGCGCCGGCTTGCACCAGCGCATCGATGATCTCACCAGTGCGTTCAACAGCATCCACGCGCACCTCGACCGCGTTGTGCGCGACGAAGTCTTTCGGTACCCGCCGCCCGTTGACGAAATCAGCGTCCTGGTGCACGGTGTAACCGAGGGTGCGGATCGCGTCTTTCGGCAGGCCAGCGGCCGCGAGGCGCTGGAGCACCGTCGTCATCGACGCGGCATTCTGCTGTTGCGCATCACGCGGATTGCGCGCACGGGTTTCGACGGCTGCCGTCACGAGCGCCTGATCGGCAGCGCGGTACAGGATCGCCTCGCCGCTGGTCACGATGGAAGGAACGGCCGGCACGGTCGGTTCCTGCGCCATGGACGACGCCGGCCCGGCTGCCAGCATGGCAATCATGGCTATCCTGAGCATGCGATTCTGAACCCTATGCTGTACGCGTACGTGTCGGGCGGCACCGCGTGGCGATAGGCCGTGGACAGCATATCCGGGTCATCGTTCACCCAGGCCCCACCGCGCACGAGCCGCAGTGTGCCGCTTTGCGGACCGCGCGGATCACGCGCCGCCCCGGAGGCGTAGTAGTCAGCGCTGTACCAGTCTGACACCCATTCCCAGACGTTGCCAATCATGTCGTAGAGCCCGAAGCCATTCGGCGGATAGGTGCCGGTCGGCCGCGTGCCTCGATGCATCTTGGTAGCCGGCTCCGCGAGAAAGTTGCAGTAGTGGGCGTCGAGCGCTTCACCCCAGGGATAACGCTGACCGTCGACGCCGCCGCGGGCTGCCCGCTCCCATTCCGCTTCAGTCGGTAAGCGGAACGGACGTCGAAGCTCGAAGGAGAGCCAGTCACAGTACGCAATGGCGTCCTCGCGGGTGACGAGAACGACCGGATGCGCGCCCAGTCCCGGGGGAGGCTGGTTGTCGATCCACGCGTAAGGCGCCGCCATCGTCCGGAACGTCTCATCGCGCTCGCCGGTCGCTACAAGCGGGACCGTCCGGACACCGGGGGCGGCGCGGCCGGCCTCGCGGACGAAGCGGGCGTACTGATCGTGTGTAACGGGAAAACGGCCGATGAAGAATTCGCTGACGTGGACTCGATGCACCGGCCGCTGATCACCGGCGTCGTCGGATGTCCCCATCAGGAAATCGCCTGCGGGAATGCGCGCGAGCTCTGGGACGCCTGCGTTCATGTGTCGGCGCGACGCGGCGCGGAGGTGAGCCGCCACGAGGGCGCCGTTGGAGGCCGAGTATAGTTTAGATAATGACTCCGCTTCAGGGCATCTTCGTCCTGGATCTCACGCGCGTGCTGTCGGGTCCCTACTGCACGATGTTGCTGGCCGATCTCGGCGCGCGCGTCGTAAAAGTCGAGCAGCCGGGCAAAGGCGACGATACGCGGGCGTGGGGACCTCCCTTTCTCGAGAATGAGAGCGCCTACTTCCTGAGCGTCAACCGGAACAAGGAAAGCCTCACGCTGGACTTCAAACACCCAGAGGGCCGGTCGCTGCTGGATCGCCTCGTCGCCAGGGCCGATGTGCTGGTCGAGAACTTTCGGCCGGGCACGCTGGCGAAAGTGGGGCTGGACGCCGGAACGCTCGCGGAGAAGCATCCGCGCCTCGTGTACTGCTCGATATCGGGCTACGGTCAGACAGGGCCGCGGACACGCGAGCCGGGCTATGACGCGGTGATGCAGGGCGAGGGCGGCCTCATGAGCATCACGGGTGCGAGTGAGGGTCCGTCAGTTCGCCTCGGCGTGGCGATCGCCGACATCGTCACCGGCATGTTCGCGGCTCAGGGCGTGACGGCAGCCCTGCTGGCGCGCGAGCGCACCGGCCGCGGACAACACGTGGACATCGGCATGCTGGACTCTGTGGCCGCCCTGCTCACCTATCAGGCGGGCATCTACTTCGCGACCAACATCGCGCCGCCCCGCCTCGGCAACCGTCACCCGACCATCGTGCCGTATGAGACGTTCGCAGCATCCGACGGGGACTTCGTGCTTGCCGTCGGCAACGACGAGCTCTGGCGGCGATTCTGCGGCGTCGCGGAACTCGACCTCGGCGACCGCTTTGCGACAAACCGCCAGCGCGTGGCCGCGTACGCCGAGCTGCGGCCGGTACTCGCCGAGCGGCTTCGAACCCGATCTCGCGCACAGTGGATTGCGGAGCTGAGCGCGGCCGGCGTTCCTTGCGGATCAGTCAGAGATCTCGCGGAGCTTTTCGCTGACCCACAAATTTCGGCGCGCCGCATGGTGGAGGACGTGGCTCATGCCACACTGGGGCCGGTTCGCGTGTTGGGGACGCCGTTGAAGTTGTCCGATACACCGGCGACTGTGCGCATGGCGCCGCCCACGCTGGGCCAGCATACTGCCGCGATCCTGGCCGACGACCTGCGGCTCTCGCCCGCCGAGATCGACGCCTTGCAGGCAAAGAGGGTCGTCTAGATGGAGACCGGCGACGTCCGCAAGCGTGTGCTCGAAACCATCGAGCGGAGCCGACGCACGGCTCGCGATCGACGCGGGAAGATCGATCTGGCAACAGGGGAGTTCGCGACATTCCTCGAACGCATCGGCATCCCGCTGTGCCGACAGGTGGCCCAAGCGCTGAAGGCGGCCGGCTACCCGTTCGTGGTCAACACGCCTGGAGGTGCCGTCCGACTGGCCTCAGAGCGATCCGACGACCACATCGAGCTATCGCTCGACACCGAAGGAGAGGATCCGTGGGTCGTCGGCCGCTCGAGACGCACGTGGGGCCGGCGGGTCGTCGAGTCGGAGCGTCCCGTCCGGCGATGTCCCGTGCGGGACATCACCGAGGACGATGTGCTGTCGTTTCTGTTGAAGGAGTTGGAGCCGTTCGTCGAGCGCTAGGCGAGGCGTTCGACGAATGACGTATCGATCCCCTGGCGCTTGAGCAGGTCGAGAAGCCCGGCGCGATCCGAGGCGCGGCGGTACGCTTCGCGCACGTCTACCGCTCCACTCTGAACGAAACCCACCAGCGCGTCATTCAACGGGACCATTCCGTGTTTCCGGCCGCCCTCGATGGCGACGGCGAGCTGCGAGGTACGACCCTCGGCGAGCAGACTGGCCACTAGCGGCGTGTTCAGAAGCACCTCGCGGGCCGCGACCCGGCCGCCGCCCGACTTGCGCAGAAGCACCTGGGTGACCAGACCGCGAAGATTCCGCGAGAGCGACAGCTGCGCCTCACGGCGCTGATCGGGCTGATAGAGATCGATCAGCCGGTCGATGGCGCCGCTGGCGTGATTGGCCCGCACGCCGCCGATGATCAGCTGGCCAGCGGCCGCGGCGTCGAGCGCGAGGCTCATGAGCGCCGGTGTGCGTAAGTCTTCGAGAACCAGCACGTCGGGCTCTTCGCGAAGTGCCGCGCGTGCCGCCGCCAGCAGCTCGTCGCTGCCGCCACGGACTTCGCGCTGGCTGATGAAGGCCCCCTGCCGCTCGTGGACAATATTGATTTCGCTCTCGATCGCGATCACGTAGTCGCGTCGGGTGCGGTTGATCAGATCGACGAAGGATGAGATCAACGTGCTCTTGCCGTTCGCGCGCGGGCCAGACACGAGGATGAGGCCTTCGTTCTCGCTCGCGAGCGCCTGAATCTCGCGGGAGAGACCGAGCTGGCTGACAGACTGGGGGCGCGCCGCTACGATGCGGAAGACCGCCCCCGGTCCGCGATGATCGCGGAAGCTGGTGCAGCGCACGCGGCCAACGTCAGACAGATCCCAGACCCACTCGCCCGGAACGCCAACGCGAAATGCCTCGCCGCGGTCCACGCTGGGATCCGTCAACAGCGTCTCTATGTCCTGCGCCGACTGGAGCGGCGCGCCTTCGAGCGTCTGGATGTCGCCGTCGAGCCGCATGGCCGGGCGCGAGTTCGACGCCAGGAAGAGCGCGGACGCGCCACGCGAGGCGGCCATCCGCACCAGCCGCTCGAGCGCGCCAGCCCCTGCCTCCGTAGCAGACGGCGACACGTCGCGCGCGTTGCCGCGTCCGATCGGCAGCACCACGGCCGAATGCGACGGTTCCGCAAGTGGCGGGAACGGGGCGAACGCTGGGCCCGCAACCTGGACGTCGGCCATCGAGGGCTCCGGCGGTACGCCGCCGCGCGAGGCCACGGGCGACTCGACCGGGCTTCCCGGCTGAGCGGGTGCCGACGAACCAATGAAGTTTGGATAGCCGGAGGGCAAAGTGGACATGACGGCTTCACTCAGTTGTGCGGCGGCATACGCTTCCGAAAGTGCCGCCAGCGGGGTTGAGAATTCCGGTTCCGGAACGGATTCCGGCATCGGTGTCGGTTCGGGCGGGAATACGGCCTCGGCCACCACCGGTATTTCCGTGACGGGCTCGACTTCGGCGGCGACGGATTCGGGCGTTGCCGCGTATTCCGACACTGTCTCCACCGTCGACCCTTCCGGTGAGACGTCCCCTTCGGTGGCCTCGGCATCCGCAATCGGCTCGACCTCGGATGCCCTCACAAGGACGACGACCGTCTTGGCCCAAGTCGGCGGCTCGGCGGCGACAACCGCAGGCGCCGCGGCCACAGTCGACTCCGCTTCGGTTGCTGATTCCACTTCGATGGCAACCGTCGCGGCCTCAGGC
>JBKPSC010000004.1:0-6049 GCA_046734915.1 Acidobacteriota bacterium
AGGTAACCGTCGAGGGGTCGGCGTTTGCGCCGCACACCACCACGCCGGTGCGCTCGCCTGGTGCCGGACGATAGCGACCTGAGGTGATCGCCGCGAACGCCGCCGCGCCGCCGGGTTCGGCGACGATCCGCAGTGTGTCCCAGAGCAGGCGCTGCGCCGCGCGAATGTCGTCGTCCTCGACGAGGATGACGTCCTCGACGAACTGTTGCGCGATCGGAAACATGAGCTCGCCGACCTGCCGCGGCGCGAGCGAGTCGGCGGCCAGACCGCCGGCCGGCGCATCGACGGGCTTGCCGGCACGGCGCGCGTAGGTCAGCGTTGGCGCGGCCGTGGGCTCCACGCCGATGACCCGCACGCGGCCGCGGTACCACGCCGCGACGCCGCCGATGAGGCCGCCGCCGCCGACGGCGATGAGCACGGCGTCGAGGTCGGGCTGCTGCTGTTCGTATTCCAGCCCCACCGTGGCGGTGCCGAGCAGCGTCTCGACCGCGTCGTAGGCGTGGATCGGCAGGGCTCCAGTCTCAGCCACGAACGCCTCGCTCGCCTCGAGCGAATCGGCGTAGCGCTCCCCGGAAATCACGAGGCGCGCGCCGTAGCCCCGGATACGGGCGAGCTTGGCTGGGGAGGCGACCGACGGGACGAAAATCGTCGCCGGACGGCGCAGCCGCATCGCCGCGTAAGCGACTGCAGCACCGTGGTTTCCACCCGAGGCGGCGACAATGCCGGCGGCCGGCACGTCGCGCATCAGCAGGTTCGCGAAGGCGCCCCGAGCCTTGAACGAGCCTGAATGTTGCATCGATTCGAGCTTCAGGGAGAGCGCGCCAGCCGGGGTGGCGCCGTCGAGGCTCAGTTCGGACCATGCGAGAGTGAGCACCGGCGTGCGGCGAATGTATGGGCGAATGAGGGTCTCGGCCGATTGGATCTCCGGAGGGGACGGACGCATCAGATAGCCGAAATCTTAGCGGTTTTTAGGTCGATTCCGGGGTCCAGGTCTGCTAAGATTCGCTCCTCTCCAGTTGGGTTCGTCCGCGCGGCTGTCGGTCGCGACTCGGCGACGACCGGTGCCGTTTGAGAAAGGAGCCGGTGATGTTCGGAACCACACTCCGTGGTGGAGTCGGGGCCCTCGCAGTCGGTGCGTTGCTCGCCCTTCCCGGTTCGGCCAATGCGGCCGACGCGGCCAGGAAAGTGACGTTCTCGAAGGACGTCGCGCCGATTTTCCAGGCCAAGTGTCAGAACTGCCACGAGCCGGGGTCCATTGCCCCGATGTCGCTCAGGACGTTCGAAGAGGCACGTCCCTGGGCGCGCTCGATTAAACAGCGCGTGCAGACGCGTCAGATGCCGCCGTGGCATATCGACAAGAGCGTCGGCGTGCAGAAATTCAAGAACGACATCTCCCTGAGCGACGAGCAGATCGAAACGATCGTCGCCTGGGTGGATCAGGGCGCGCCGCAGGGCGACCCGAAAGACATGCCGCCGCTCAAGCCGATTGCGACGACCCTCTACTGGCAGGGTGAGCGCGATGGGTACGGACCTCCCGACATCGTCGTGAAGTCGCCGGAGTACGTGATGCCGGCCGTGAGCCAGGATCAGTGGTGGCGTCCGCTGGCCGACATCCCCGGCCTCACTGAGCCGCGCTGGGTGCGCATGGTCGAAATCCGCCCGTCGAACATTCAGGGCCGGAAGATCCTCCATCACTCGATCGCGCACATCGTCCAGAACCCTGATGATGTGGACGGCGATTCGGTCTTCAGCGGCGTGGCCAGCGGCCGTCGCGACCGCAATCCCGACGACGATCCGGCGAACCTGGTCAACGCCCGTCCGTCCCTGATGGAGTGGGCGATCGGCAAGGGCTACGACCGCTACATGGACGGCACCGGCAAGTTGATCAAGCCGGGCCAAAAGATTGCCTGGGATCAGCACGTCCACGCGGTCGGCGAAGAAGTCAAGGCCGGTTCCGAGCTCGGCATCTGGCTCTATGCGAAAGGCCAGGAGCCGAAGCACCGCAGCTACCTGATTGGCTTCACCGGATTGAAGGAAGGCTCGGCCGGCCTCGACATTCCGCCGAATACGGTCGCGCACACCGAAGGCTTCACCGTGCTGAAGGAGAATACGCTCATCACCAACTTCCAGCCGCATTTCCATCTGCGCGGCAAGGCGATGCAGGTCGAAGCGATTCTGCCCGACGGCACCAATCAGGTCATCAGCTACGTGGACAACTTCAACTTCAACTGGATGACCAACTACATCTACGCCGAGGACGCGATTCCGGCGTTCCCGAAGGGAACGATCATTCATGTGATCGCGTTCTACGACAACACGGCGAACAACAAGAACAACCCCGATCCGAACCAGTGGGTGGGTTATGGCGATCGCACCGTGGACGAAATGGCCCACGCGTGGATGAACGTCGTCTATCTGTCGGACGCCGACTACCAGCAGTGGGTGGCGGACCACAAGAAGCCGACGAACAACAGCCAGAACCAGCAGTAAGCGCGACTCGTCCCGCGGGGAGGCGTGGCGCCTCCCCGCGTCGCTCTCAACCCACATTGCCCGGCTGACCGCACCCGCGGGCGCGCCTGCGGGCGCAAAGCCAAGGGGCCTTTCAATGAGACAGAGAACGGTTTTCCGGCTGTGCACCGTCATGGCGCTGCTGGCGAGCGGCGTGCTGCTGTCGGCACAGGGAATTCAACTGCCGTCGAATCCGGCGCGACAGTTCGGGGCCAGTGTCACGCCCGCGTACGAAGGGTGGTTCGATAACCCGGACGGGACGCACAGCTTCCTCATCGGCTACTACAATCGCAACACTCAGGCGGAAGTCGACGTCCCCCTCGGTCCCAATAATCATTTCGAGCCTGGCAACCCAGACATGGGGCAGCCGACGCACTTCCTTACCCGGCGGCGATTCGGCATGTTCGTCGTGACAATGCCCAAAGAATTCGGCAAGACACAGAAGCTCAATTGGGTGCTGTCGGTGAACGGCAATAGCACCAGCATTCCGTTCTACATGCACACCGACTACAACATTACGCCGTTGAAGTCGTCGGAAGAGAGTCCGAACCGCGAGTTCAACACGCCTCCAGTGCTTCGCTTCGCGGAGGCCGGACCGAAATTCGCGGGACCGCTCGGGAGCGTCGCGAGCGCGATTGCCAAGACCGCAGCGGTCGGCACGCCGATGCCGATCGACATCTTTGCCGACGACGACGCGCTGTACAGCACGGGCGGCAACGCGCCGATGACCGGCGAGCGTGCGCCCGTCACCGTGGCGGTGACGAAGTACCGCGGTCCGGGCAACGTCACCGTGGCCCCGATCAAGTTCGCCAACACCAAGGGCGGCAAGGCGATGGAGCCCTACTCTGGTAAGGCGTCGACCACGGCGACCTTCAGTGAGCCGGGCGACTACATCCTGCACGTCAACGGCGGCGACTTCTCGGGCAACGGCGGCGGCGGATCCGGCTGTTGCTGGACGACGGTCATGATGAAGGTGACGGTGACTGGCGCCGCCCGCACGAACGGTCAGTAGTTCGACCCTCTACTCAGCCACGAAGACACAAAGACACGAAGGGCTTTCTTCAGACATGAAGAGAGTTCTTCGTGCCTTCGTGTCTTCGTGGTTGCATTTTTCTCACAAGTTCTTCCTTAGCACTTCGAACTCGAGGTCGTCACGTTTCGGCAGGCCGAAGCGTTCGTCCCCGTACGGGAACGGCTTGCGGATGCCCGTTCGCGCATAACCCCGCCGCTCGTACCACGCGATGAGCTCGGTCCGCTGAACTATGACGGTCATGTGCATCGTTTGTGACGACCATTCGTCAATGGCCCACCGCTCCGCGGCTTCGAGCATCTGGCGGCCGAGGCCGGCACTTTGCGCCGTTGGCTGGATCGTCAGCAAGCCGAGATAAGAATCCTGACCGGTGCGCTCGAGATGCACGCAGGCGAGCAGGGCGGCGTCGCGTTCGTGAACCAGAACGACACTACCGGGCGCGGTGATGAGCTGCGTCAACCCCTCGACGTCGACCCGCTGCCCGCCGAGGAGGTCGGCTTCCGTCGTCCATCCGGCGCGGCTGCTGTGGCCGCGATAAGCCGAGTTGACGAGCGCCACGAGCGCCGCGGCGTCGTCCGCAGTCGCCAACCGAGTGGTAAACCCGCCGGTCATGAAGCGAATTGTAGAGTCATGTCCGTGCTAGATTACAGATCCGCGTCGGTGGCTATTCGATGAGGTGTTCCATGCAGGTCCGGCTGGCGCTCGCGTTCCTCACGTCGCTCTGTGTCGCCGGCGGGGCCTGGCTGACGTTAGAGCCCGTCGCCGCACAGAGTAGTTCGGCTGCCCGCCGTCCCTCGTCTATTCCCCGATTGCCCGACGGAAAACCCGACTTGCAAGGGACGTTCGACATCTCGTTCATCACGCCGCTCGAACGGCCGGTGGAACTGGGCACTCGTCTGACGTTCACACAGGCCGAGGCCGATGCGCTGGAACAGTACGAGATACAACGCAACGAGAAGAGCGCCGAGCCCAGCAGCGCCGACCGGGGCGCTCCTCCCGTTGGCGGCGAGACATCGACGCCGAAGTCGTACCTCGAAATCCTGTTCCGCGCCGGCGGCGGCGCGGTCGGCGGCTACAACAATTTCTGGCTCGCTCCTGGCACGCAGGTCGTCACAGTCGACGGCCAGAAGCGCACGTCGATCATTGTGGATCCGCCAGACGGCCGGATTCCAACGATGAAGCCCGAGGCGAAGCAGCGCGTGGCTGCTCTGCGGGCCCGCGCGGTCGATCCGAGCGCAGCCGAAGGCGGGGCAGCGGCTGGACCGATGAGCGCATTCGAGAACCCCGAGCAGCGGCCACTGGCCGAGCGCTGCCTGCTGGGATTCGGATCGACCTCAGGCCCGCCGACGCTGCCGAACTACTTCTACAACAACCTCAAACAGATCGTACAAACGCGCGACACCATCCTGATCCTCGTGGAGATGGTCCACGACGCGCGCATCGTCCGCATGAACGCCACGCATCTGGCGCCGAGCGTGCGCAAGTGGATGGGCGATTCGATCGGCCGCTGGGAAGGCGACACGCTGGTCGTCGACACGACCAACTTCACCGACAAGACTCAGTTTCAGGGCGCCAGCCGCGATCTGCACGTCGTCGAGCGATTCACGCGCGTGGACGCGGAGTCGATCCTCTATCGGTTCACGGTGGAAGACCCGAACACGTGGGAGCGGCCGTGGAGCGGCGAATACACCTGGCGCGCCACGCAGGACAACATCTATGAGTACGCCTGCCACGAAGGCAACCACGCGCTGGCCAACGTGCTGAGCGGCGCGCGTTACACGGAAAAACAGGCCAAGTGATGTCAGGAGAGCGGCGATGAGCGCAGAACGACCGAAGCTGCCCAACGAGGCCATCGAGCTGTACAACAGCTACATTCACGGCGAGATCAACCGCCGCGACTTCCTGAACGGCATCTCGCGCTTTGCCGTCGCTGGTCTGACCGTCGGCACCATCGTCGACGCGCTGATGCCGAACTATGCGGCGGCACAGCAGGTGTCGAAGACCGACGACCGCATCAAGGCCAGCTACGAGACGGTGCCGTCGCCGCAGGGGAATGGCAGCATCAAAGGCTATCTGGTCCGGCCCTTTAGCGCGGACACGCGCGAGAAGACCGGCACCAAGCTGCCGGGCATCCTCGTCGTCCATGAGAACCGCGGTCTCAACCCGCATATCGAGGACATTGCCCGGCGCCTCGCCCTCGCCAACTTCATGGCCTTCGCGCCTGATGCCCTGACCTCGGTCGGCGGCTATCCAGGCGACGATGCGAAAGGCGGGGAGCTGTTCGGCAAGGTCGACACGGCGAAGAAGACGGCAGACTTCGTGGCGGCCGCGCTGTGGTTGAAGTCACGGCCCGACTGCACCGGGAGAATCGGCGTCACCGGCTTCTGCTACGGCGGCGGCATCTGCAACACGCTCGCGGTCATCCTCGGCGCCGATTTGGCGGCAGCCGCGCCGTTCTACGGCGGCGCACCACCGGCGGCCGACGTGCCCAAGATCAAGGCGGCGATCCTC
>JBKPSC010000005.1:0-22388 GCA_046734915.1 Acidobacteriota bacterium
GGCGTCCCGGTCAAAGTCGAGCGCGTCGTCTAAGGACGCCGTCCGCCTTCATTCACGGCTTCACCGCTCGAATCGTCTTCAGGTCCACGCGGGCATTCGGCGTCTCGCCGGTTCGCGGCACGGCCTCAATCGATTCGACGATCGCCATTCCATCTACGACGCGGCCAAAGGCCGTGTACACGCCGTCCAGCGCTGTCGAAGTCCCCGTACAGATGAAAAACGAGGTCTGGCCACTTGCAGGATCGTCTCCGCGCGCCAGCGACACGATGCCCTTCACGTGCTTGGTGTCGTTGAACTCCGGCTGCATGTTGTGGACGAGGGCTTGTTGCTTCTCCGTCAGCGGGCTCTGGCGGGTGTTGAGCGCCCCGGTCTGGATGACGAATCCTGGAGCCACGCGATGGAAGGCCATACCGTCGTACACGCCGGCCTGAGCCAGCTTCAGAAACTGACGGACGTGGGCCGGTGCCTTATCGGGAAAAAACTCAATCGTGATTGGACCCGACGCAGTCTCGAGGACCGCCCGGTAGGTCGCGAGTTGCGCCACCGTTTCGGTCGAGAACGGCTCGGGCTCGGGTGGGGGCGTATCGCGAATCGTGATCTTCTTGATCTCGATCCGATCGACGGTCCTCCCTTCCGCATCGATCGCCGCCTCGGAGACTTTCTGAACGACCTCCATACCGTCGTTCACTTTGCCAAACACGGTCAGCTGGTTGTCGAGCGTTGGCTGATCGGCGATGAAGACGAAGAACTGCGAGCCTGCGCTATCGGGCCGGCCCGGCACGAGGACCGCGGCGACCGCGCCTTTGAGCAGCTTCGGCGCCCGGGGCTCGGCTTTGACGGCGTTCTGCCCGCCGGTGCCATACGCGGCGCGCTTCGACGGATCTTTGGACAACGGATCGCCGCCCTGAATCATTCCGTACTTCACCACCCGATGAAACGTGGTCCCGTCGTACGCTCCCGACTGCGCCTGCGCTATGAAGTAGGCGACCTGATTAGGTGCCGTCTCGGGTGTGAGGTCGACGATGAACGTGCCCGCGGCGGTCTCGACGACTGCCTGCTTGGGCGCGGTCTGGGCCGCGACAGGCGCCACGGCTAACAAGAATCCGATCGCGGTGGCAGTCGTGATGCGCATGGGCGTCCTCACGTGTTCACGATGCGCGATGCATGAAAAATGTAGTGGAAGCTCGAAATCAACGTGATTGCGAGCGACGCGTAGACGAAGCCGGTGACGACCGGCGAGGCGAATCCGCGGTAGTTGTAAAACATCGCAGCGACGGCCGTCACGATGTAGACGGCAGTGGCGACCTTGCCAAAGACCGACGGGCGGAACGTCCGCGGGCCGATCGCCAGGTTGACCACGGCCACCGTCAGCACGATGACGACGTCGCGGCTGATGATGAGCACCGTCAACCAGATCGGCAGCCGGTTGGCCAGGCCCAGACCGGGCAAGGTGAGCACGATGAACGTCGTCACCAGCAGGAGCTTGTCGGCCGCCGGGTCGAGCCAGGCGCCGAGACTCGTCTTCTGGCCGGAGCGGCGCGCGATCAGGCCGTCGAGGCCGTCCGTGATGCCCGCCGTCACGAACACTGTCAGCGCCCAGCCCAGGTATCCGTAGACGACGAGAATGACGAACGCGGGGATCAGCAGCATCCGCAGAAGCGTCAGCTGGTTCGCCGGCGTGAGAGCGGTCATCGCGTGCGGACAGTGGGAACCGCGGCGCTCGCCAGCCGCTGGATCCGCTCGACCATCGCAATGGCCTCCGCGCCCGTCACCGGCTGTAACGGCTGGAACGCGCCGTCCGCGGTCCTGGTCATGATGCCGGAGGCCACCGCCGTCGACGCCGCCGGATACGCCAGGTGGCTCGGGAAGAGATCGGTGAACGACGTCTTCTCGGATTGCCAGGCGCGCGCCTGCTGAGGAGAGAGGCGCACGATCAGTCGGCCGACGATCGGCGCGATGTCGACGCGCCGCATCACGCTGCGCGGCTGGAAGGTGTGATTGGCAAACGGCTCCATGACGCCGGCCCGGGCGACGGCCATGATCCAGCTCTCCGCCCAGTTACCGCGGATGTCGGTGATGACGCCGGGCTCCGTCTTTGGAAATCGGTCGATCTCCGTGCCAAGGCGAACGCCGATGAGCGCGGCAAGCTGTGCGCGCGTCACCTGGGGCGCCGTGTCCAGCGTGCGATATTCCTCTGGAAGCCTCGAGAGCTCGATTCGCGCGCTCACTGCGTCGCGCCGAGCGGTCAGCCGCTGGTTCGGCTCGAGCGCGAGCGCGTCGGAATAGGCTTTCAGTGCGCCGTCGAGATCGCCGCGCTCCTCGAGGATCTCGCCGATCTGGCCGAGCGACGCGGCGTCGAACGCGTCGAGCTCCAGGGCCTTCCTGAAGTGCTCGAGCGACGCGTCCGCCTCTCCCGCCTGCCGCTCGAGCGTGGCCAGCTCGCGGTACAGGAAGGCGCTGTCCGGAGAGTTGGCGATCGCGCGACCGTAGCTGCGTCGAGCCTCGGCAACGTCGTTCGCGCGCGCGGCCTGACGCGCCGCCGCAATCTCTCGTTCGGCAAGGCGAAAACGCAGGACGTCGATCTGCCGCGGCAGGTCGGTGAGTGACCGGTCGAGCGCGAGCGCGGCATCGAAGGCGGCGATCGCTTCTTCGTCACGTTCCAGCTCTTGCAAGGCACGGCCGCGGCCGACCAGCGCGGAGAGGTAACCCGGCTGGCGTTCGAGCGTTCGATCGAAATGGCTCAGCGCGGCCTTGGGATCCTGCCGGGCCAGCGCGATGTATCCCGACGCCGCTTCGGCCGGAAAGAACCCGGGCGAGGCTTGAAGCGCGGCGGTTGCCTCGCGATCCGCGTTCTTGAGATCACCGGCCTGCAAAAACCGCCACGCGCGGTCGTAGGACATGGCCTGACTGGTGCCCGCCAGCGTCGGCGGCACGACGGGCCGCAAGAAGTCGGGATACTTCGGGGATGAGACGACGGGCGCCGGAATCGTCTTTGGCGCGCAGGCCGACCATACGCAGGCCAGGAGCACGATGAGGGCGGACGTGCGCAGGCGCACCTCTCGGATTTTACCTCGGCGAGGCCTGGAGTTGCGCGACGAGACGTCGCGGAACATCGGCCACAATCGCCACACGACCGTCACGCGTCTCGTGCTCCAGCACGCGGGCATGCCTGTAAAGACGAGCGATTTGCTCGCGGTCGGCGGGCTTGTCCAGGTTGAACGACAGCGTCACGCGCGTAACGTCGAGCGCGAGATGCGACGCGACGGTGTCGATGAGCTCGTCCAAGCCTTGCCCGCGCAACGCCGAGATGCAGAGCGCTGCCGGATCGGTGTCGCGGATCCGCCGCTGCTCCTCAGGCCCGATCTGATCGCACTTGTTGTAAACCTCGATCAGCGGCACGTCGGTCGCCTCGACCTCATCGAGCACGCTGCGCACGGCGGCCATGCGGCGATCGCGATCGGGCGCCGACGCATCGATGACATGGAGCACGAGGTCGGCTTCGGCTACTTCCTCGAGCGTCGCCCTGAAGGCCGCCACCAGCGCGTGCGGAAGCCGGTCGATGAATCCAACAGTGTCTGACAGCAGCAGTTCACGGCGATCGGGCAACCGCACCTGGCGGATCAGCGGATCCAGCGTCACGAACAGCGCGTCGGACGCCTCGGATGCTGCCCGCGTCAGCACATTGAAGAGCGTCGTCTTTCCGGCGTTGGTATAGCCCACGAGGACAACCGTCGGCACCGATGTCTTCTGACGGCGCTCGCGCAGCTGCGCGCGCCGCTGGCGCACGCGCTCGATGTCGGCCGAGATCGCGTGGATGCGCGCGCGGATCCGCCGGCGGTCGGTTTCGAGCTTCGTTTCGCCAGGACCCCGTGTGCCGATGCCGCCGCCCAGCCTCGAGAGAGCCGCGCCGGCGCCGACCAGGCGCGGCAGCAGATAGTGCAGCTGCGCGAGTTCCACCTGCAGCTTTCCTTCACGTGTTCGCGCCCGCCTGGCGAAGATGTCCAGGATGAGCTGCGTCCTGTCGATAATCTTGCGGTCGACAGTCTGCTCCACCTGGCGAAGCTGCGCAGGCGTGAGCTCGTTGTCGAAGATGACCACATCGACGCCCATCTCGCTCGAAGACGTGGCGAGCATCGCCACCTTGCCCGCGCCCAGGAACGTCGCCGGATCGGGTTTCGGACGTTCCTGAAGGACGCGGAGGACGACATCCGCGCCAGCGGCTTCTGCGAGCCCTGCGAGCTCGTCCATCGACCGCTCGGCATCCGGACGTCGGGCGCGCCCGGAGACCAGACCGACCAGGGCGGCTCGTTCTCTGGCGGCTACCCGGCCGCGAGGCATTGCAGTACCTCCTCCCAGGTGATCGCACCGAGTCGCACGAGGACCGGTTCGGTCTCGGTCAGGTCGACAATCGTCGACGGCGGCCCGCCAGGCGACAGACCGGCATCGAGCACGATGTCCACGCGACCGTTCAGCTCGCGCACCACTTCCTCCGGATCGTTCGATGGCGGCCGGCCGCTCAGGTTTGCGCTCGTCGCGGTCAACGGCGTTCCGCACGCATCGCAAAGCGCGCGCGCGACTGAGTGCGCTGGCACGCGGACTCCCACCCGGCCCGTACCAGCCGACACTTCTGATGCAAGGTGGGTCGGCGCGGGCAACAGGATCGTCAACGGTCCTGGCCAGTAGCGGGCGGCCAGACGGGCCGCCGCGGAACTGAGCCGACCGAGTTGCGTCGTCACTTGATCGCGGCTCGCGGCGATGAGCGGGATCGGCTGATTCGCCATCCGGCCCTTGAGCCTGAATAGCCGCGCGACGGCTACCGAGTTGAATGGGTCGGCGGCCAGGCCGTAGAGCGTGTCCGTCGGAATGGCGGCAATGCCGCCGTTGTGCAGCGCGTCGGCCACGCGGGCAATCACGGCCGCCTGCGGGACGACGGCATCGGTGGTCAGGCGGCGCATGGGCCCGGCGAGCGGGACATCCGTCAGAACCGGATCTTCACATCGACGTTTGGCGCGACGTGGATGCTGTCGATGAACCGGACGAGATGCGGCTCGTTCTGCATGATGACCGAGCTGGTCCGCACGCCGTCTCCGAAGAATCTCACGCCGCGCATGAGCGTACCGTCGGTGACGCCGGTCGCGGCGAAAATGATGCGCGAGCCTGGGGCGAGATCCTTCGATCGATAGACCCGCTTGAAGTCGGTGATGCCCATCGCCCGGCACCGGTCTTCGTGCTCCGGCTTGTTGACCACGAGGCGCGCGAAGATCTCGCCATTCAGGCAGCGCATCGCCGCGGCGGTGAGCACGCCCTCGGGCGCACCGCCCGTGCCCATGACGGCGTGGACGCTGCTGCCAACGACGGCTGCGGCAATCCCGGCCGAGAGGTCGCCGTCGCCGATGAGCCGAATGCGCGCGCCCGTTGCGCGGATGTCGTCGATGAGCTGCTCGTGTCTGGGCCGGTCAAGCACGGTGACGACCAGGTCTTCGACGCGCCGGCCGAGGCAGCCGGCGATTGCCTTGAGATTCTCGTGGACCGGCGCGTCCAGGCTCACATGATCTTTCGAGCTCGGTCCGACGACCAGCTTCTCCATGTACAGGTCGGGCGCATGCAGCAACCCACCGCGGTTGGCGGCTGCAAGCACCGCAATCGCGTTGGGGGCGCCAGTCGCACACAGGTTCGTGCCTTCGAGTGGATCGACGGCGATGTCCACCGGCGTGAATCCCGCGGCCGAACCGGCGCCGCGCAGCGAATGCGCCGCGCCGACCTTCTCGCCGATGTAGAGCATCGGCGCTTCGTCCCGCTCACCTTCGCCGATGACGATCGTGCCATCGATGGGCACCGTATCCATTACGCGTCGCATGGCTTCGACTGCCACGCGATCCGAACCGTGCCGATCGCCCTGCCCCATGGTGTGCGCGCAGGCGATGGCCGCTTGCTCGACGACGCGAAGGAACTCCAGTGAGAGATCAGGATCCATAGTCGCTCTAGTTGGTCCGGTATGGCGGCAGCTCGCACCGGGTCGGACGGTCGGTGCGATAGCCGAGCAGGTAGTCAGCCTGCATCAGTTTGTGGATTTCGCGCGTGCCCTCGTAGATCACTGCGCCCTTGCAGTTCCTGAAGAACCGTCCGACCGGGTACTCGTCCGAATAGCCGTTGGCACCATGAATCTGGACCGCGTCGGCCGCAGCACGCTCGGAAGCGACGGTCGAGAACCACTTGGCCAACCCGGTCTCCCGGGTGTTCCGGCGGCCCTGATTTTTCAGCCACCCGGCGCGCATCCACAGGAGTCGCGACGCCTGATAGTCGGATTCCATCTGCGCGATCATTTCCTTCACGAGCTGGTGCTGGCCGATCTCCACGCCAAACGTGCGGCGTTCGAGCGCGTACTTCACGCTGGCGTCCCGGCAGGCGCGGATGAGGCCGGTGGCGCCCGACGCCACGGTATAGCGGCCCTGATCGAGGGCGAACATCGCGATCTTGAACCCTTCGCCCGGACGTCCGACCAGGTTCTCTTCGGGGACTTCGACGTCATCGAGCTTGAACCAACCGGTATTGCCGGCGAGAATCCCCCACTTCTCTTTCATCGGCCCGCTCGAAAACCCGCGGCGCGTGCGTTCGACGATGAAGGCGCTCAGACCCGAGGTATCTCGCGCCTTCTTCTTTTCGAGATCGGTCCACGCGAAGACGAGGAAGTGATCGGCCACATCGGCCAGCGAAATCCACGACTTCTCGCCGTTCAGCACGTAGTGGCCATCGCGTTTGACGGCCGTCGCCTGCAGCGCCCGCACGTCGCTGCCGGCCCCGGGCTCGGTCAGTCCGTAGCCGGCGATCTTCTCGCCACGCGCCTGCGGGACGAGATAGGCCTGCTTCTGCGCCTCGGAGCCCCACGTCAGCAGCGTCAGACAGTTCAGCCCGGCATGCACGGACATGATGACCCGCAGCGAGGTGTCGACGTACTCGAGCTCCTCACTCGCAAGGCCCAGGCATATGTAATCCATGCCGGCGCCGCCGTACGCCTGCGGCACGGAGATGCCGAGGAGTCCGAGCTCCGCCATGCCGCCGAGCACCCGGTCGCGGTCGAAGCAATGTTGCCGATCGAGCTCTTTGATGCGCGGAGCGATCTCGCGGGCGGCCCACTCATGGACGGTTTGCTGCAGGAGCTGCTGCTCCTCGGTCAGCTCGAAATCAAGCATGTCTACGGTCGCCCAGCGGGCAAACGGCGCATCGTATCACGCGCGCCGCGAGACGCGTACCGGGGCGCCACTCCCGACGCCCAGGCGGGCTGACGCGCTTCCGCCCGTGACAGCGATCTCGAGCCGCTCGGTGCTGCCGAAAAGCGCCACCAGCTCGCCTTCGTGTGCTTCGGCATAGGTGCGGACGAGGCGGGCCGGACCGTGATCGCCGACGCGGATCTCCAGAACGTCGAGCACTGCCGGCCAGACGCGCCGGCTGATGTTGGTGACGAGATTACCGAATCGATCCACGTGCGAGACTTCGCCGGAGACGCACGCGTCAACGACGGTGGGAGCTGGCCATACCAGGCGCGGGGACAGGTCGATCGCGGCCCCAAATTCGGCGAGCGGCGTGCCGCGAGCGAGCCATGCGGCGGCCGGCGCGAAGCGGTCGCGCCCCTCGAAGGTGCGGCTGACCATCGCCCGCGCGTACCGCGGGTTACCGAGCTCGACGGCCTCCGCCGGCGTCTGGACCTGAACGATCAGGTCGAACAGCCCGTTGTCGGGGCCCACGAAGAAACGCTCGCCGATCCGCGCACCAATGGCCCGCCGCTCTGTGCCGACGCCCGGATCGACCACGGCGAGAATCACCGTGCCCGGCGGGAAGTAGCGCCATGACGACTCGAGCTCGAAGGCCGCCGTTCGAACGTCCTGAGCGGGGATGTCATGCGTGATGTCGATGAGCGCCGCTTCCGGGCAGATGCCAGCGACGACGCCCTTCAGCACGCCGACGTAGTGATCCTTCAGCCCGAAGTCAGTGAGGAGGGCTACAACGGGTCGTAGTGTCATCGCCCGGCGGCTCAAGCCGGCTTGCGAAACAGGATCTCCCGGACGTTGTTCTGCAGCAGGAACTGATCGGCGACGCGGAGGCCTTCGAACAGCCGGATGATGTCGCGATTCAGCAGGATGGCCTGCCGTCCGCGGGTCGCCGCGTAGCGGCGGTACATCAGGCTGGTCTCGTCGACGACAATGTACTTCGTGTAGAAGGGCGCGTCGTGCGACTGCGCCGACCCGAAGAAGGCGAGCAGGGTGCCGTCGGGTCGCAGAACCCGCATCAGCTCCTTCGCCAGGGCCTGGGCCGCCGGACGGGCAAGGTAGTCCATGACGTCCCAGCACAGGATGCCATCGACGCTGCCCTCGGCCTGCGGCAGGCGTCGGGCCAGATAGTCCGGCAGCGCATCGAGCTTGTCCTCGCGCGTGTGCCGGTCGATCTCCGCGTAGATGTCTTCCACGAAGATCTTGCACCCCAGCTGCTCACCGAAGAAACTGACGTTGCCGCCGACGACCGGACCGAGGTCCAGGAGCACCGGCGACTCGTGTTGGGTCAGCGAAGTCAGAAACTTGCGGAGTGCCTTCGTCGGGAAGACCTGGGCAGGCGAGGCCCCTCGCGAGACGGGCGCCTCGTCGTCGGTCTTTCGGGTACTGAGTCGATTGAGCAGGCCCACGAATCGCGAGGTTACTGAAAGAGTGTCCGATGATTCAAGCGGCCGCGACGACTGGGGGCGCAGCACGCCCGGGCCCGAAGGCCCGGATCCGCGCGCTACGCCTCGATCGTCAGCCGCGTCTAGGCCCGCTGACCCGCCGCTGCGGCCTGCGGAACGGGAGGAGCCGGCGGCGTCGCCGTCCCCGACTTGCTTTCGGGCTTGCTCTCCTTGGCCGCCGGACCGGCAGCGGCCTTGCGCTGCATGTCGACGCTGCCCCGGAAGTGCGCGCCCTCGGCGATCGCCACGCGCGGCGAGACGATGTCGCCGTCCACCGAGCCGTTATCCCGGATGTCGACCTTGTCGCTCGCGGTGACGTTTCCTACGACCTCGCCCAGGACAATGACGGCCTTGGCGAACACCTGGGCCTTGATGCGACCGTTCGGCCCGATGGTGAGCACGTGGTCACGCAGTTGAATGGTGCCCTCGACCTGCCCCTCGATCGTCAGGTCCTCACTGCCGTTCAGTTCGCCCTTGATGACAACAGATTTTCCGATGTTCACGATATCCCTTTCTGCGCTGTGAACAGCATCAGGACGAGGACTCGGAGTCCCCGCCGCTACCGGTGCCGGCGGCTGCGGTGCAGCCGGTTGTCCGCTCGCGGGTCGGACCGCTTCATCGCGTTTCCACATGTAAGCCTCCGCCTGTCCCGTGACTCTGGCTGTGGGGGGTCTGCTGCAAAACCTGTCGGGGGTTACAAGAGCCCTGCCAGTATAGGGAACACGGCATTTCGTGTCTAGTCCTTTCGTTACCTAGGGTTAGCGGCAATGTTAGAATGAAGCTTTCACCATGCGTGTCTACTTCGACTACAACGCCACGGCCCCCGTATCCGCGGACGTCGCCGACGCCATTGCGCGCGCCACCCGTGATCTTTTCGGCAATCCATCGTCAGTTCATCACTTCGGTCAGCAGGCGAAAGCTGCGTTGGACGACGCCAGGTCGTCCGTCGCTTTTCTTATCGGCGCCGAGCCGACGGAAATCGTCTTTACGAGCGGCGGAACCGAGGCCGATAACCTGGCGATTCGCGGCCTGGCGGAGGCCCTCGAGCCCTCGGGCCGGCGGCATCTCGTCGCCAGCGCAATCGAGCATGAGGCCGTCCTGAACACCCTGAAGGCACTCGGACGCCGCGGCTGGCGGACCTCCCTGATTCCGGTCGACGCCTCGGGCGTGGTCGCCCGAGAGGCGCTCGAAGCGGTTCTGTCTGACGACACGGCGCTCGTCTCGGTCATGCACGCCAACAACGAAATCGGGACGATTCAACCAATCAAGGAACTGGCCGACCTGGCCCATGCGCGGGGCGCCCTTTTTCACACCGACGCCGTACAGTCCGCCGGCAAGATCCCAACGGATATCAAGCTGTTGGGCGTGGACCTCCTGGCTGTATCGGCTCATAAGTTCGGCGGGCCCAAGGGGGTCGGTGCGCTCTGGATCAAGCGCGGGACGCGCATGCTGCCGGTGTTGACCGGCGGCAAGCATGAGCGCAACCGGCGGGCCGGAACCGAAAATGTGGCGGGCCTGGTGGGCATGGGCGCCGCCGCCCGGGCGGCGGTCGAGAAGCTCGCCGGCGAGGCCACCCGGGTTGCCGCCCTCCGAGACGAGCTCGAAGCTGGGGTCCTCGGCCGGGTACCCGGCACCGTGGTCAACGGAGCCCGCGATCAGCGGGTCCCCAATACGACGAACATCAGCTTCGATCGCGTCGAGGCCGAGAGCTTGCTCATCGCCCTCGATCTCGAGGGCGTGGCCGTGTCGACCGGATCGGCGTGCTCGTCGGGCACGTTGGAGCCGTCACATGTCCTGAAAGCGATGGGACTCCCCGCGCATCGGACGCAGAATTCGCTGCGATTCAGCCTCGGCCAGTTCTCGACCAAGGCGGAAGTCGAGCAGGTCCTCGACATCCTGCCTCGCCTGGTCGACAAACTCCGTACGCTCAGCCGCCATCCCGGCGCGGTCGGCTCACGCCCCTGACGACCATGCGCATCGTTGTCGCCATGTCCGGCGGTGTCGATTCGTCAGTGGCCGCGGCCCTGCTCGTCGAACAAGGTCACGAGGTGATCGGCGTGTCGATGCAGCTTTACGATCAGACGCTGGCCGACGGCGCCGAGGCGTTCGGCAGCTGTTGCTCGCTGAGCGACTTGAACGACGCCAGGCGGGTGGCCTCGGCTCTCGACATCCCGCATTACGTCATCAATCTCGAGCGGCAATTCGACGAGCACGTCGTGTCGAACTTCGTGCGCGAGTACACGATCGGCCGCACACCGCTGCCGTGCGCGCACTGCAACAGTGACCTGAAGTTCGCAACGCTCGCCGAGCGCGCGCGCGGATTTGGCGCAGACGCCGTCGCCACCGGACACTACGCGCGAGTCGAACAAGACACCGCGACCGGACGGTATCTGCTTCGCCGCGGCACCGACGCGGCAAAGGATCAGGCGTATTTTCTGTTCTCGCTGACGCAGGAGCAGCTCGCGGCGGCGCGCTTTCCGATCGGGGATCGTGACAAGAGTGCCGTTCGCCACTACGCCAGGGCCCGCGGATTGCCCGTCGCCGACAAGCCTGACAGCCAGGAGATCTGCTTCATTCCGGACCACGATTACGCAGGGTTCGTGAGCTCGCACGCGCCGCACCTGCCGGCTCCCGGCGTCATCACCGACGAGCGCGGCCATGTGCTCGGAAGGCACGACGGCATCCACCGCTTCACCGTCGGCCAGCGCAAGGGCCTCGGCCTGGCCTCCTCATCGACTGGTGCGCCCGTCTACGTCCTCGAGCTCAGGCCGTCTGATCAGCAGGTCATCGTCGGCCCGAAGCAGGCGCTGGAAAAGAGGGCCTTGAGGGCCTCCGGCGTGAACTGGATTCTCGAACGTCCTGAGACCGCGCGCCGAGTCACCGCGCAGATTAGGCACCGCCATGCGGCGGCTCCGGCGGCTGTGACCGCGGTCGGCCCTGAAGGGGCCGAGGTCGTGTTCGACGAACCGCAGATCGCCGTCACCCCCGGCCAGGCCGTGGTCTTCTATGACGGTGACGTCGTCGTCGGAGGAGGGTGGATAGACTGACGGTCGGCGGCACCGCCCCATTACTGCGTGGCGCCGCTCACCTCAGTCTGCACATCCTCAGGCTCGCGATCGAGGAAGTGCTCGGCATCGATCGCGGCCATGCAGCCCGAGCCCGCGGCGGTGATGGCCTGCCGATAAATGTGATCCTGCACGTCGCCGCACGCGAAGACACCAGGAACGCTCGTCTTGGCTCCGTCGTGCGTGACGATGTAGCCGTTGGCGTCGAGATCGAGCTGGCCCTTGAAGAGCGCCGTGTTCGGTGTGTGGCCGATGGCCACGAAAACGCCACTCACCGGCACCTCGGTCCGCGCGCCGGTGACGGCGTGCCGCACGACCATCGAGGTCACCTCGCCCTTGCCCGAGTCACGGATGTCGTCGACCTCGTGGTTCAGCAGCCACGCGATCTTCGGGTTCGCACGCGCCTTGTCCTGCATGATTTTCGATGCTCGCAGGACGTCGCGCCGGTGCACGACGGTCACCTTGCTCGCGAACTTTGTCAGGAAGATCGCTTCCTCCATCGCGGAGTCGCCGCCGCCGACCACCGCGATTTCCTGCCCCCGGAAGAAGAAGCCATCGCAGGTGGCGCACGTCGACACGCCGTGGCCGATGAGGGCGCGTTCGGACGGCAAACCAAGAAGGCGCGCCGACGCCCCGGTGGCGATGATGAGGGCGTTGGCGGTGAACACCTGGTCGGCCGTTTTGACGGTGAAGGGCCGGACCCTCAAATCGACTTCGGTCACGTGACTTTGAAGAATCTCCGTCCCGAACCGCTGTGACTGGGCCCGCAACTCTGCCATCAGATCGGGTCCCATGATGCCGTCGCGGTACCCGGGCCAGTTCTCGACCATGGTCGTGATCATCAGCTGCCCGCCCGCCTCGATCCCCTCAATGAGCAATGGGGCCAGATTGGCACGAGCGGCGTAGATCGCCGCCGTCAGACCCGCCGGGCCAGACCCGATGATGACAACGTTACGATTAGACATGCGATTTGAGAATGGGGAATGAGGGAACGGCGGAATGAGGGAATCAAGAATCAGGGAATCAGGGAATCAAGGATTCCCTCATTCTCCACTCCCTCATTCCGCCGTTCCCTCATTGCTTCATTCCCGGAATTGTTAGACGTGCTTGTCGAGAATCTGCTTGAAATCTTCCTTCGGTGCGAGGCCGACGACCTGCTCGACCACCTGACCGCCCTTGAACAGCAGGACGGCGGGGATCCCGCGGATGTTGAATTTGAATGCGGTGTTTGGGTTGTCGTCGACGTTCAGTTTGCCAACCGTCACCTTGCCGGCGTATTCGCCGGCCAACGCATCAATCGTCGGTCCGAGGCGCTTACAGGGGCCGCACCACTCCGCCCAGAAATCCACGAGCACCGGTTCCCCGGCATTGAGCACCGTCGTCTCGAAGTTGGTGTCCGTAAAGGTCTGCACGTTGTCGGCTGCCATGAATTCTCGCTTTCTCCAGGTTTCAAGGGGCGGCACTCGCGCGGCTCGCGGCTTGAGCAATCGCCCGATCATATATTTTGACGTACTCTTGGGCTGAACGGTCCCACGAATAGTCCAGTTTCATCCCGGCGCGCTGCAGGGCCCGCCACTTGACCCGATCCTGGAACAGTGTGATAGCCCGCTTCAGGGCATCCAGGAGCGCCTCAGGCGTGTAATCCGTGAACACGATACCCGTCGCGCCCCGCTTCCCAGGGACGTAATCGGCCACGGTGTCGGCCAGGCCGCCCACCGCTCGTACGATTGGCACCGTCCCATACCGGAGGCTGTACATCTGGTTCAGCCCGCAGGGTTCGAATCGTGAGGGCATGAGAAACGCGTCGGCTCCGGCCTCGATGAGATGGGCGAGCACCTCGTCGAATCCGACGTAAACCCCGATAAGGTCCGGGTGGCGCGCCGCCAACCCACGCCACATGTTCTGGTACCGCTCCTCACCCGTCCCCAGCACCACGAATGACGCGCCCAGGCTGGGCAGCGTTTCCGATAGGGTCGAGATGAGGTCCAGGCCCTTCTGGTCGACCATCCGCGAAATCATCCCGATGAGCGGCCTGGCCAACGCGTCATCGGTAGCCGCGATTCCATACCGCGAGAGCACGGCCGCCTTGGCTTCGCGCTTCCCAGACAGCCCTTCGATGCTGTAGGGCGCCGGGATATGCGGATCGTGCTCCGGGTCCCACGTCACCGTGTCGATGCCGTTCAGGATGCCCGCGAGATCGGCGGCGCGACGCCGCAGGATGCCTTCGAAGCCATAGCCGAACTCGGGCGTCTGGATCTCACGGGCGTAGGTGCGGCTCACCGTCGTCAGCATCGTGGCTGCGTTGATGCCACCCTTCATGAAGCTGATGTGTCCCCAGTACTCCATGCGGTCGACCGAGAACAGATCCCAGGGCAGGTCGAGGCGAGGCAGCCAGTCTGGGGCGAAGAGGCCTTGATACGCCAGATTGTGAATCGTGAAGATCGACGCGGTTCCGCCCAGAACAGGATGACCGGCGTAGGAGGTTTCGAGGTAAACCGGCGCGAGGCCGGCCTGCCAGTCGTGTGCATGGATCACATCGACCCGTTCACCGCGGCGCGCGACCCACTCGAGCGCGGCGCGAGCGAGCAACGCGAACCGCCGCGGATTGTCGGCATAGTCAGTGGTGCCGACGTTGTAGAGCTGATCCCGATCGTACAGATCGGGCACGTCTACGAGCAGCGCGCGGGCACCGTCGGCAAGCGGCGCGTCGAAGTAACCGACGCTGAAAGTCTGCGCGCCCACGCTGACGGGGCTGCGCTCCACGAGTGCGCCGTCGGTGACTCCGCGATAGCGCGGCGTGACGACCGTGACCCGCCAGCCCAGACGTGCGAGCGCTGAAGGCAACGCGCCCAAGACGTCAGCCAATCCGCCGGTCTTCGAGAACGGAAGCGCTTCGGACCCGATGAGGAGCGCCGATCGAGACATTGAGGATTGCGGAGCGCGCGACGCCATGACGCCAATTCATTCTACCCGCGCGCTCGCGAAGCTCGACGGCTCACAGTACAATCGCCTCGTGCCAGACCGCCCTCAGCGTCCGCCTCGCGCGGAGCCTCGTGAGATCCAGGAACTCCGACAGCTGAAAGCCGCTCAACCCGAGCTCGCATCCGCGGTCGACATGCAGATCGATCTGCTCGACGCGCAACGCCGCGTCCAGGCCCGCGTGCCGCTGCCATGGATGCGACCCGACGCCGCATGGCTGACCTCGCAACAGGTTGCCGGTCGCGCAGTGGTCCGCTTTGCCGATATTCCGATTGATTGGACCGACTTCAGGCTCTCACTGCGTCAGACGGCCGACATCCTCCACCGCTACGAGGTCATCGATCGCGAAGAGCACCAGCAGGTGCTCAAGCTCGCGCACGACGGAGACGGCCTTCCGGCGCTCGTCGCCGCGTGGTACGACGCCACGTCCGGCGCCGCAGATACGGCCAGCGCGCCGGCGCGGCCGTCGGCTCCCAATCTCAATCACGTCCTGGCCCTGGCCATCCGCCCGTTTCTGTCGCGATCGGCAGAAGCGCTCGTGCAGGGTGTCGATCTATCGGGCTGGCACTTCGGACACTGTCCGTTCTGCGGCTGGGAACCGGATTTCGCGACGATCACCTCGAGCGGTGACCGTCGGCTCATTTGCGGGCGCTGCGCGGCGCAATGGACGTTCGGTGCCTACACGTGCCCGTTCTGCGCCAACGACGATCGCCAGCAGATCACGTCGTTCGCCACACGGGACGGCCAGTATCGCGTGTACGCCTGCGACGCGTGCAAGCGGTATCTGAAGGCGTATGACAGCCGCAGCGCCAGCCGTCCGGTTCTCGTGGGCGTCGACGCCATCGCAACGCTGCCGCTCGACGCGGCAGCCATTCAGCGTGGCTATTCGGGTTAGTTCCGAACGTTAGTTCTGTTGAGCAGCCGGGGTGGCGGTCGCGAAGATCGTCGACGCCTTGGCGGCAAACCAGTTGAGGAGGTTCTGCGTCTCGAGGAAGCGGCCGGCGTTCGAGCGCGCCCCCAACACGACGACTGCCACTTCCTGGTCGCTCTCAGGCAGCCGGAGCAGAGTCGCCAGGCAATAGCCGGATTTCGAGATGAATCCGGTCTTCGCGGCTTTGACGCTCAGATCGTCACGGCCCAGCAAGTGGTTCGTACTGCGGAAGGTGATGTCGCGCCGCTGCGCGTGCACAGTGTAGCTCGACGTCTGCATTACCGACGAAATGCGCTCGTCTTCCGACGCGAGAGTGATCAGGCGCGCCATGTCGTACGCCGACGAGACGTTCTCGGAAAGCAAGCCGGACGGATCGGCGTAGTGCGTGCTTTGCAGGCCCAGCTCAAGCGCCTTGTCGTTCATCCGGTCGATGAAGCTGTCCGAGCCCAACGGCGACACCCGAGCCAGGGCGCGGGCCGCGGCGTTGTCTGAAGCGATGAGCAGCAGGTGCAGGAGGTCGCCGGTCGTCAGCTTGTCGTTCGCCCGCAGATACGTGGTCGAAGCGCGCAACACATCCGAACGGGCGACGGTGACCTGCTGGCTGAGGTCGGGGTTGTTCTCGAGGAAGACAGTCGCCGTCATCACTTTGGTGATGCTGGCAATGGACCGCTGATCCTGGGCGTTCTGCTCCCACAGGATCTCATTCGTCTCAGGGTTGTAGACGATCGCGGCAGCGGCGCGCAGGTCGGGAACCAGGTCACCGCTGGCGTCGACCTTGTAGCGCGGGACCACCGTGTCGGCGATTTCGCGCGCCATCGCGGCGGCCCGTGCTCGGGAGAGCGCGGCGCGACGGGTGCGGTTCGTGGAGTAGAGCTTCGTGCTGGAGCCCGACGCCCTGCGAGCAGTGGTCTTGGCGGGTGCTTTTTTCTGGGCCGCGTCAACCGGTGTCGCGACAGCGCAGCCCATGAACAGAACGAGCGCGCACAAGCCCACTGAAATACGTCGTGTTTCAGCTCTATTCACGCAACCGCCCAATGATGAGAGGACCGAGGGGCCGGCCGGAATTGTAACAGACAATCCGCTCGACGCAACCACCTGTCGCCAAGATTCGCGCAGCGCTGTGCCACAATGAGGCGCCTGCATTCCGTCTCTTCCAGACTCACTTGATCTATCGGCTTTTCGACCGGAAATTAGAGGGTCACGACGCATGAACCCACGAGAAATCGAAGAGTATCGCGCGCTCCGGGATACCATTCGTGAGCGCTCGACGACGCGCGTATGGATCGCGCTCGTCGGCCTGACAGCCTGGGCGGCGCTCACGGTTACCTCAGGCGCGTTAGCGGAGCTTCCGATTGCCACTCTTCTGCCCCTCCTCGTGCTGGCGCTCACGTTCGAGATTGTCTTTGCCCTGCACACCGGCGTTGAACGCGTCGGGCGGTACCTTCAGGTCTTTTTCGAAGACGAGGCCGCCGATCGCGGCTGGGAGCACCAGGCCATGGCGTTCGGCCGGCAATTCCCGGGCAGCGGACCCGACCCACTCTTCTCCACGTGCTTCTGGGCGGCGGTCGTGTTGAATCTCATTCCGGCGGCCATTGCCAGACCGGCGGCCATCGAATGGGCCGTGGTCGGCGCCGGGCACGCTATCGTCGCCGCCCGCATTTTGGTCGCCCGCCGCCGAGCCGGGGGCCAACGGGCGCTCGATCAAGACCGCTTCAAGAGATTGAAAGCTCAAGGCGCCTCTACTTCTGGGCCAGCGCAATCGTAACGAGAACCGCGTTCTGAGTGCCCTTCCACGAGTCGGCCGTGTTGAACGACTCGGTGGTCGCATGCACGTCGTCGCCCTCCCCGCCGCCGCCGATAGCGACGGCCGGAATGTTGAGGCTCAGCGGTAGGTTTGCATCGGTCGAGCCCTCGCTGAGCGGGATGCTCGAGCCGAGCAGCGCGTGGCCCGCAGCCTGTACCGTCTGGACGATCGCCGAGTTCGGCGCCAACGATCCGGCTGGCCGGTCGCCGACCAGTTCCTTGGTCGCGGTCACGCGCGCGGTGGAGCTCCATCGACGGTTTTCTTCGGCGACGCCGGCATCGACCGCGGCCTGAATCCGGGCGTCGACCGCCGCGAGCGCTTCGGGATCGGCCGACCGCACGTCAATCTCCATCCACGCCTCAGCGGGGATCGCGTTCACTGAAGTACCGCCGCCGATGCGCCCGACGTTGAACGTGGTGCGCGGCGTTGCCGGCACCTGGATCTCGGCGATTTTCGCCACCGCGCGGCCGAGGGCGTTCGCTGGATTCGGCAGACCGAACGCTCCGAAGCTGTGGCCGCCCGGGCCCTTGAAGGTGATTCGATAGCGATGGCTGCCGACCGCAACATACGTGACGTGCAGACCGGCGCCGTCGATTGAGACGAAACGGTCGACCTGTCCTTTAAGAGTCTCGTTGAACAGCGTCTTCATCCCTCGCAGGTCACCGAGACCCTCTTCACCGACGTTGGCAACGAAGGTGATCGACCCCGGTGTCTGCACGCCGGCGTCGTTGAGGGCACGAACCACTGAGACCAGCACCGCCAAACCGCGGCAGTTGTCGCCGATGCCCGGCCCGCGCAGCGTGCCGCGGTCGCGGGTGACTCTGACTGGTGTGCCCTCGGGGAAGACCGTATCAAGGTGTGCAGCCACGACCAGCCGGGGTCGCGCCGCGGTCCCAGGGCGATCGCCGAGGACGTTGCCAACCCGGTCGACCCGAATGTTCTGCAGGCCGAGCTCCTGAAACGATCGCTTCAGAACCTCTCCGCGCGCGGCTTCCTTGAACGGCGGCGCAGGAACCTCACAGAATCGCACCTGGTCGTCGATCGTCCGGGGTTCGCCGGCCCGCGCTCCGGCGATCGCCGCCTTCACCCTGGCATCGGCCAGCAGCGAGTCAATCGACACGGTCTGTGCCGAAGCCGACCGGATCGCCACAGAGACGATGAGACCCAGCGCGACCGCGCACCCGCGGCACCCCGGCATCACGCGCTCTCCAGGTCGGCGCAGCGCCAACCGTGCTTTGAATTCACGACGCAACACCACCCGTGCGCAGACCGCACTCGACCGGCGTCACGCGTCCTCGATCGGTCTCGACGACGACGTTGCAAGTTGTGGTTATGGTCGCACGATTGTAGATGGCCCGGTGTGTTGTCTTGTGGAAGAGGTGCGAGACCAGGAGCCGTACGCGACGATCCTCCGCCGCGTCGATCCAGGTCGCCGACAATTTTGTCAGCTCGTCGAGCGCGCGTGCTCGGTCGAACCGATACGCGAAGTATTGAGCCTCAACCATCACGTTTTTCCGCACGCTGCTTGGGCGACGCGCGAAGCGCGTCTCGTTGCAGGACATCCTCCGCAACCGTCCTGCCCCGTGCCGCCGTGCCTTTCATAGGTCGGGCCGTAATCCGGCCCGGCTCCATGGAAGAGAGCAGTTCTGGCGACGCGAAGCAGATAACTCAGGGTCCGGCATCGGATGCACGCCTTGTAGCCCCTGCTGGTTGTCTACCAAATCCGAGAACAATGCCGCCGGATCGCCGGAAAAGGTGCCTTGAAGCCTGAACGTGAGATTGACTTGATAAGTGTGCCGGCAGAGAGCTCGGCCTTGACCACGCCAAAGCCGCGATCGAATGTGGCCGGCGCCCACGAAGGCTGGAGCGAGCCCACCGTATACGGCGCCGGGCGGGTTGTTAGCGGACCCCGTCTCACGCGTTTGAGGGAAGGCAGCAAACCACACGAGCGGCACAACGGTGCAGCCGGCGAGCGTTCGCAATCCGAAGGCGGCGCCGGCTTCGTAAGTAAGAAAGCCGGCGGCGAGATACCCGTCAGCCTGCATCAGTCGCTCGACATCGGAGAGCACCGCGGGAACATGGAGGATGAACCACTCCTTTTGTGAGAGACGCATCCTGGCCGCGGCGGCGTGTTGCACTCTCGTCACAAGCGATGCAGCGCGCCGATCCAAAACTCAGAAGTTGCGTCGATGTTTTTTTTGATCGCTGACGAAATTCGTCGCGCATTCGAGTGCAGTGCAACCTACGATCGAAGGCAGGTGAATCGTTGCATCGAGCGGTACACGGCTTGCTGAGTTGGTTGACCAGCGTAGCCGGGTGAAACGCCACGAGCGACGCTCTCACCAGGCCACCGAGAGGGTACGTATGAGTCTCGTGCGACTTCTGGGGTTCACGACGCTGAATTGCGGATGTGTGATCGGCCGCTATCGCGAGGTCGCGACCAGCCGTGAGGTGCGCTACATCGAGGAAAAGGGCAAGGCCTGCTCGAGCCATCATCACCGGCGCAATCACACCGTCTCGGCCGACCCGCTCGCGTCTGCCGGAGCTGCGGCCCTGACCTCCAGGGCCTCCTGAACGGTCCCCGCGTCATCCCTCCGGGCGGTCGCTCGACCGCCCGTGTCCCGATTCCGATCCCCCGTGGCTCATTAAAGTACACTGTCGGTTCGGCCGAAATACTCTCAGTCATGCCCGCGGTTGCCAAGCCTTTCGCTGTCGTGCCCGGACGCCGGGGGAGCCACGCCACCTTCTACCTGGCGGACTGCCTACAGATCCTTGGCGATCTGGCGCCCAAGAGCGTCGACGTCATCGTGACGTCGCCGCCGTACAACCTCGGCATCCGCTACAACAGCTATCAGGACACCCTGTCACCGGCCGAGTACCTCGAGTGGACAGACCGCTGGATCGCGGCCGCCGCCAGAGTGCTCCGGCCGGACGGCTCGCTCTTCCTGAACGTCGGGGCCAAGCCCTCAGATCCCTGGACGGCCCTCGACGTCGTGCAGGCCGCCCGCCCGCACCTGCGCCTCCAGAACATCATCCACTGGGTCAAATCGATTGCGATTGACCGCGATTCGACCGGTGTCGGAGCTGGGCTGACCCGCGATCTGGCCGTTGGCCACTATAAGCCGATCAACAGCGATCGCTTTCTGAACGACTGTCACGAGTTCGTATTCCATCTGACGCCGGCGGGTGAATCTCGACTCGACCGCCTCGCGCTCGGCGTGCCTTATCAGGATCAGTCGAACACGAGCCGCTGGAAGGCCGGTACCGATGGCGTGCGCTGCCGCGGGAACACCTGGTTCATCCCGTACGAGACCATTCAGCGCCGCGATCGCGATCGCCCGCACCCGGCCAGCTTCCCTTCGCGGCTACCGGAGCAGTGTCTTCGCCTGCACGGACTCGAGCGCGTCGAGATCGCCATGGACCCGTTCATGGGCCTTGGCAGCACAGCGGTCGCCTGCGCTCGCCTGGGAATCGACTGTATCGGGTCGGATCTGGACGAGAGCTATCTCACGATGGCCGTGGAGCGGACGCGACAAGTGACGGTGGTCGCACTGCCCGAGCGAGGCGCCGCCCAGATGAAGAAGGCGACGCTCACCGAGCGCCGCCTTCGCAGAACGTCGAACGGATAATCCTCGCGGGTTCGACTAGCGGTTCTCGGTGACCGTCGGGCGCGGCAGCGGCTTGAGGACGTACTCGGTTCGCGCGGTCACGTTCATTTTCTCGCGCTTCACCTTCACCTCAATCTGCCGGCGACGCTTGGTCGGATCGGGATTGCTCGAGTAGTAGCCCAGCACGTAGTAGTCGCTGGACTCGGCATCGATGCGCTTCAACGCCTTGTCGAAGTCGTTCATGTTGACGACCGCGATGCCGCCGGTCTCCTCGGCCAGCACGCGCATGCTGTCCTGCGTCTTGCGCACGAACGAGTTCCACTCGCTGGGATCCACCTGCTCGTCGATGTCCGAACCGGCGACGAGACCACGTGGATCGATCGTGTAGATCGTCGTGTTGGCGCGGTTCGCGGAGCGCGTCAAGTCGCCCAGCTCTCGCGCCAGATCCGCGTCGCTGAACGTCTCGGCCTGCTTCTGCTGGTTGGTGAAGGGATCGCTCGCTGCCGAATTGGTGCCATCGTCGTTGCTGTGAGAGAGGACGTTGGACTGGTTCTGCAAGAACGGCGATCCGGCATCGCGAAGGCCCAGACGAGAGTCCTGGAACGGATTGAAATCGTAGCCTTCGCTCACCCACACGAGCGCCTTCCGGCGGTTGTGCACCTTCTCGAGGTTGATCAACGCTTCGTTCATCGTCGAGAACGCGACGTGCGCGCGATGGCGCAGCTCCGTCGGACCCTCGGCACCGGTGCCGCCGTTGATGATCTCACTCGGCTTGAGACCGTCGCCGGTCATCTTCTTGATTGCCTCGTCGAGACGATTCCGGTCGTAGGTCATATCGATGGCAATCGACGAAGGGCCGCTCGAGACAATGCCAAAGAGATCGCCGTCGTGGAGGAGCGTGCGACCGACTTTCTTGAAAAGCTCACGAACGCGGCCGGTCGCCTGGAATTGCAGGTGCAAGTCGTCGACGAAGAAGAGGAAGATTCGGCCCGACGTGTCGTTGACTCTACGCACCGGCGGAAGAATGATGCCTTCGGGAGCGGATGGTGGCGGTGCCTCGAGCACGTTGGTCACACGACCACCGTGGCTCATCGTCATCGACGCCAGCTCCTGCTTAACGCCGTCTTCGAAGACTTCGAATTCGTCCTTTCTGAGGTCCGAGACGAACTGGCCGCGCTCGTCCCTGACGATGACATCGGTCGTGACCGCGTCGACCTGCACGCGGAACACCGGGCTGCCCTGCTGCGACGGCGTGGACTGGCCTTGAGCCGGGGTCTGCGCCGACAGCCCC
>JBKPSC010000006.1:0-14502 GCA_046734915.1 Acidobacteriota bacterium
CGGCTCCTCGGGTGCAGCCAGGTCAGGCGGCAGGGCCTTCACACCCGTCAGCCCGGACACGATCGTGCGGCACAGCTCGAGCGCGTGGGCGTCGTCTTCTGCAAAGTAGTCGGCGACGCCCGACAGTCGAGTGTGCACGTCTGCACCGCCCAGCTCTTCGGCAGTCACTTCTTCGCCGGTCGCGGCTTTAACCAAGGGCGGACCACCCAGGAAGATCGTTCCAGTGCCTCTGACGATGATCGTCTCATCGGACATGGCCGGCACGTAAGCTCCACCGGCCGTGCAGGAACCCATCACGACGGCAACCTGCGGGATGCGCTCCGCCGACATGCGCGCCTGGTTGTAGAAAATGCGGCCGAAGTGCTCGCGGTCGGGGAAGACCTCTGCCTGCAGAGGCAGGAAAGCGCCGCCCGAATCCACGAGGTAAATGCAGGGCAGGCGGTTCTCCAAGGCAATTTGCTGCGCCCGCAGATGCTTTTTGACCGTGACCGGGTAGTAAGTGCCGCCTTTGACGGTTGCGTCGTTGGCGACTATCAGCACTTCGCGGCCCGACACGCGGCCGACGCCCGCGATCAGACCGGCGGCCGGGGCTTCGTCGTCGTACAGTTCGAGCGCGGCCAACGGCGACAGCTCGAGAAACGGCGATTGAGGATCGAGCAGACGATCGATGCGCTCGCGGACCGGCAGCTTGCCCTGGTCCCGATGCCGCTGAAGATACTTGGCCCCGCCCCCTTCACGCGCGCGCGAGAGATGGGCGCGCAGCTCGTCGACGAGCTGCTGCATGCGTGTGCGGTTGGCCTGGAACGTCGGATCGGCCGTGTCTACGTGCGTGGGCAGGACGTTCATGCGCGCGGGGTCGCCGGACTCGGCCGTCGGCCTCGGCGGTCTTCTCGGAACTGCCCATTTTGAAGCGCAGTTTCACGGCGGCGAATACCGCGGGCGGCGTCGGCCTCGAGCACGGCCCGGAATTATCGCATAGCGGCCACGAGTACAGGTTTCCCACAAAGTGTAGCGACTAGAGACAAGAAACACAGTTGTGTATTGACATGATGCGGTCGGATTCGGCATTGTTGTCCAGATGAACTCGAAGCGCAGGCGACGTGTCCTCGCCATCGACGACGAGCCGTCGATGACGGAGTGGCTGAAGATTCTGCTCGAGCATGCGGGCTACGACGTCCGGACCGCGCTCATCGGCACCCGCGGTGAAGAGCTGTTCCGGACCTGGCGGCCTGACGTCGTCGTCACCGACATGATGCTGCCCGACGTCGACGGCATCGAGCTGGTCCGGAAATTCAAACAGCTCGAGCCCGAAGCCGAGGTCATCGTCGTAACCGGGCAGGGCAACATTCCGCGATCGGTCGAGGCCGTCAAGGCGGGGGCGTTCGACTTCCTCGAGAAGCCAATTGACGCCGAGCGGCTGCTCGACAAGCTCGAGAAGGCCATCAAGCAGAAGTCGCTGATGGACGAAAACGAGGCCCTCAAGCAGAAGCTCCAGGACCGCTATAAGTTCCAGAACGTGATCGGCAAGAGCAAGAAGATGCAGGAACTCTTCGAGCTGATCGAGAGCGTCGCGGCGAGCGAGGCGAACATTCTCATCCAGGGTGAGAACGGCACCGGCAAGGAGCTCATCGCCAACGCCATTCACTACAACAGCAAGCGGTCGAAAGGGCCGTTCATCAAGATCAACTGCGCCGCCATCCCCAAGGATCTGATCGAGTCGGAGCTCTTCGGCTACAAGAAGGGCGCCTTCACCGGCGCGACGATGGACAAGGAAGGTCTCTTCGAGATGGCCGAGGGCGGGTCGCTGCTGCTCGACGAGATCGGCGAGATGCCGCCGTACCTGCAGACCAAGCTGCTGCGGGTGCTGCAGGAGCGCGAGTACCGGCCCATCGGCAGCGACCGCATCGTCCACGTCGACTTCCGGCTGATCTGCGCGACCAATATCGACCTCGACACCGCGCTACGCGAGGGCCGGCTGCGGGAAGACTTGTACTTCCGCATCAACACCATCACACTGCGCGTGCCGCCGCTGCGCGAGCGCACCGAAGACATCCCGCTGCTGTGCGACTACTTCCTGGACAAGTTCCGGCAGCGCTACGCGAAGAACGTGAAGACGCTGGCGCCGTCGGTCTACCACCTGCTCATCAGGAACCGCTGGCCTGGCAACGTGCGCGAACTGGAGAACGCGATCGAGCGAGCGGTGCTGGTGGCCAAGGGCACCGAGATCCTCGTCGCCGATCTGCCGGAGTCGATTCGCGAGGAATCCGCGGCGTCGACCGACTTCGTCATCCCGCCACACCGCACGCTGGCCGAAATCGAGAAGATGGCCATCCTGCAGACGCTGCAGCGGACGAACTGGAACAAGCAGGAGGCGGCACAGATTCTCGGTCTCTATCGACCGACGCTCTACAGCAAGATGAAGAAGCACGACATCCGCGATGGCGGGAAGCGGGCGTCATCAAGCGCGGCCGCTGCGGCAGGCGCAACGGGTCCGTCGACATCGCCATCCACTTCGTAGGGGTGCCGTGTCACATGCCGCAAGGTTTGACCTTCGAGACGGCTCGCCGGTGACGTGGGCACCGGACCTTCCCTCGGCCGGCGCGCACGGACGATCGGCGCGCTGACCGGCCGCGCGGCCTGGCGCGGCTTCGTCGGCTTTTACAACAGCGACAACCTCACGTACGCGGCCTCGGTGGCGTACTACGCGCTGCTCTCGCTTTTTCCGTCGGCCATGCTCGGCTTGGTCGTCCTCGGCAGCGTGGCCGGCGACGAGCAAAACCGGACGACAGTGCTCGATTTCGTCCTGCGATTCTTCCCGCGGCAGTTCGATTTCATCACCCGACAGCTCGACGCCTTCCGAGCGAACCAGGTGACGTTCGGCGTCGCCGGCACTGCAGCCCTCATCTGGGGGGCGCTTGGCGTCTTTGGCGCCGTCAGCACCGCGATCAACCATGCGTGGGACGTCGAGAAGCAGCGGAACTTCTGGACGCACAAGCTCTTCTCGTTCGTCATGATGCTCGTGGCCGGCCTGATTCTCCTGATTGCGCTGCTCCTGGTCTCGGTGTCGCAGTTGGTGGGCGCCAGCTGGTTCGCCATGGTCCTCGAGCGGTTTCCCGGCCTGCTGATGTTGCGTGGGTTCGCGATCCGCCACGCGACGACCGTCCTCTTCATCGTCGTGGTGGGCTTCGTCTACTACTTCGTGCCGAACACCAAGGTGCGGTTTCGCGACGTCTGGATCGGCGCGCTGCTGACCGGGCTGCTCTGGAAGATGGCGTTGGAAGGCTTCTCGTGGTACGTCCGCGACATGACTCGATTCAACCAGGTCAACGGGTCGATTGCGGTCACGGTGGTGTTTCTAATCTGGGTGTATCTGCAGGCGGTCATCCTGCTCTACGGGGCGGAGTTCACCGCCGCGTACGCGCGCCTGCGTAAGGAAGCGGTGCACGAGCTGGGATGACGTCAGCTCCCTAGTGCCCGCAGGATGGCCTCGTTGAATACCGGCACATCGTCTGGCTTTCGAGAGGTGATGAGATTGCCGTCCTGGACGACCGGTTTGTCGACGTAGAGCCCGCCGGCGTTCTTGACGTCCACGGCAATCGACGGCCAGCACGTGAGCGTGCGGCCACGCAGGGTGTTCGCCGAGATGAGCAGTTGAGGCCCGTGACAGATCGCGGCGACGGGCTTGCCCGCCTCCATCGCATCTCTCGCGAGATCCACCATGGCATGGCGCATCCGCATCTTGTCCGGTGCATGGCCGCCGGGGATGACGACCGCGTCGAAGTCCGCGATTCTGGCCGAGCCGGCACCGATATCGGCGGTGACCGTTGCTTCACCGCGTTTGCCGCGATAGGTGCCGCCAGCTGACGGTCCCACGAGGACTACCGTGACACCCGCGCGGCGAAGCGCGTCGAGCGGTCCGGTCAATTCACGATCTTCGAACTCGTCTTCGACGAGCATCGCCACGCGTTTGCCCGTCAGTTGGCCGTCTCCCATGGCCGCGATTCTACTTCACCGGGCTCCGGACTCCGGGCTTCAGGCTTCGGACTCGGCGGTGCTTTCACATGGAACTTCAGACGTGGGGAAGAACCCGCATTAGGAAAGTACCTGAAGCCCGAAGCCTGGAGCCTAAATCAGCCCGAAGCCGGTGATAATCAAGCTGTGAACCGTCTCGGGCGCGAGCGTAGCCCCTACCTCCTGCAGCACGCCGCGAATCCCGTGGATTGGTACCCGTGGGGCGAGGACGCCTTCGCCAAGGCACGGGCAGAGAACAAGCCGATCTTCCTCTCCATCGGCTACTCGACCTGCCACTGGTGCCATGTGATGGAGCACGAGTCGTTCGAGCAGCCGGCCATCGCGGCGTTGCTGAACGAGCACTTCGTGGCGGTGAAAGTCGATCGCGAAGAGCGGCCCGACGTCGATCGCGTCTACATGGCGTTCGTTCAGGCCACCACCGGTTCTGGTGGCTGGCCGATGAGCGTCTGGCTCACCCCCGAGCTGAGGCCGTTCTATGGCGGCACCTACTTTCCGCCCGAAGGCAAGTGGGGCCGCCCGGGCTTCGCGGAAATCCTGACGGAGATTGCGCGCGTGTGGCGCGCCGAGCAGGCGCAGGTGCGTGGCTCCGCCGACGACGTAACGCGCCAGATGACGCTGCGCGAGCGCGATGCACCAGCTGACGAAGTGCCCTCGGCCGCCGCCTTGGAGCGAACGGCTGATCAGTTCGTCCAGGCGTTTGATCAGCATCATGGCGGGTTCGGAGACGCGCCGAAATTCCCTCGTCCGACCGAGCTCCTGTTCCTGCTCCGCGAGCACGCTCGAACGGGCAGGGCAGACCTACGCGACATCGTGCTGCAGACGCTCGGCGCCATGGCGCTCGGGGGCATGCGGGACCACGTCGGCGGCGGATTTCATCGCTACTCGGTGGATCGCGCCTGGCGGGTGCCGCACTTCGAAAAGATGCTGTACGACCAGGCGCAGCTCGTGCTCGCATATCTCGAAGGCGCGCAGGTATCTGGTGACCCGTTTTTCATCGACGTCGCTGAGGATACGCTCCGTTACGTGATGCGGGAGATGACGGATGCCGGCGGAGCATTCTTCTCGGCCGAGGACGCCGACAGTCTGCCACCGGAGGTCGCCGCCGAACCCGGCGCCCGAAAGATGGAGGGGGCGTTCTACTTGTGGCGGATCGACGAGGTTGAGACGCTGTTTGGCGACGACGCCGTCGTGGTGCAGAAGTACTTCGGCATCGAGCGGAATGGCAACGCGCCGACCGATCCGCAGGGAGAGTTTCGCGGCAAGAACATTCTCTTCGTCTCCCGAGGCCTGCAGACTCTGGCGCAGGAGACCGGGCACACTGTCGAGGATGTCACGTCGATTCTGAACCGTGCCCGGCCGGCGATGTTCGAGGCCCGCCTGGAGCGGCCCCGGCCGCATCTCGACGACAAGGTGCTGACGGCCTGGAACGGTCTGATGATCGCCGCCTTCGCACGGATGGCTCGCCTCGTGCGCGGGAGGGACGCGCACGGCGAGACGGCGGCCCGGCCATATCTCGAGGCGGCGCGGAAAGCGGCGACGTTTCTGCGCGAGCGCCTATGGGTCGACGAGACGCGGATGTTGCTTCGCCGTTACCGCGACGGTCATGCCGAGATCGAAGCCTATGCCGAGGATTACGCATATCTGGTCTTCGGCCTCCTGGAGCTGTTCACCGCCGACGCGGATCCGGAATGGCTCACGTGGGCGTTGACGCTGCAAGAGCGCCAGGACGAATTGTTCTGGGATGGCGAGGCGGGCGGGTGGTTCAGCACGACTGGCCATGATCCAAGCGTGCTGCTGCGGATGAAAGAGACGTACGACGGTGCTGAGCCCACGGCCAGCTCCGTCGGCGCCCACAATCTTCTCGCGCTCACCAGGCTCGTCGATCGTCCCGAATGGCGACAGAAGCTCGAGACAACGCTGAAACTCTTTGCGACTCAGCTCGAGCGGATGGGCCGGGCCGTCCCAATGATGGCGGCGGCGCTGTCGACGCATCTCTCCGACCCGGCGCAGGTCGTGGTCGTTGGCGCAGACACGAAAGAGCTGGAGCGGTCGTTGGCGCTTCGCTATCTGCCTCACGTGATGACGCTCATCGTGACGCCGGCACAGCAAGCGGCTCTGGCGGCAGAGTTGCCGCTGATAGGAAACATGGCGCCAGTCGATGGCCGTGCGACGGCCTACCTGTGCCGCCACTTTACTTGTCAGCCGCCCATGACGGCCGTCGACGTCCTCGAGCGAGAGCTCGCCAAGAGGTGAGGTAACCCGCCAGTTCGCGGGCGACGAAAGAGGAGCGAAATGAACGTGGACGTCGATGTGTGGCTGCGCGGTCAGAACGTGGCCACGACGCAATCAATCAGCGGGGTCCCGCACGAGCCGGGTGCCTGGACCGACGACGACGTAAAGGCCGTTCTCGAGGGCATGCTCGCCGCCATGCATCGGGCCAAGCATCCTCGTGAAGAGCCGGCTCCAATCGCGCTCAGAGGTCTCAGCTGGATTGTCAACCCGTTCGAGGATGGCGGGGTCGTGATTGCTATCGAAATCACGCTGGGTGCGGCCATCGCCGGCCCGTTCGACATAGGTCAGCGCGAGCTCGAGGCGATGATCGGGCGGGTGGTCACGGGAGGTGGCGGGAGGACGGTTCACTAGGGAGCCCAGTCGAGGTTCACGGGTTCACGGAGTGCTTATAGACCCCAGTTCTGAACCTGTGCACCGGTGAATCTGTGAACCTGTGAACCCGTGAACCTGTGAACCCATTGAGGGCCTCTTACCTCGATTCACAGTCTTGTCATGGTTCTGTCCACCGCGGCCAGCGATAATCGATGAGCCACCCTGCCTCAGTCGAGGGATCGCGACGTGAGACGTCTCTTCATTCTGCTGGCATCATTTGCCTGCGTGTGCGCAGCAGGCGCGATCGTCGTTCGCGCGCAGACCGCAAAGCCCTCACCCGCTGACGCGGCGATTGTCGGCGCCTGGAAACTCAACCCCGATCTCAGCGACAAACCCCCGTCTCCGGACGACGGCGCCGGCCGGCGCGGCCGATCCGGCTCTGGTCGTGGCCGTGGTGGTCGCGGCGGATTCGGGGGCGCCTATGGCCGGAGTCGAAGCCCGGAGAACGGCTCGCGCGATGGCGAAGACGAGCTCCGCCGCAGACTCGAAGCGATGCGCGACGTCATGAATCCCCCAGACCGGTTGACGATCACCAAGAGCGATACGATGGTCATCGTGACCGGCGGTGATGGGCGGACGACACGCCTGTTGACCGATGGCACCAAGGTGAGGGACGAGTCCACAAAGAGTGAGCGTCGAACGAAATGGCTGGACGCTTCGCTCGTCTCGGAAATATCCGGGCTCGGCCCGGCAACCATCACGCAGACGTTCACGCCAGACGTCGAGCACAACCGCCTGAGCATCGTGCTCAAGATGGAAGCAAGATCGGGCGGGCGCGGCGACCAGGAAAACTCCGGCACCTCCGGGCAGAACGGCGGCAAGGCCGTTCGAACCGTCACTCGCGTCTACGAGCGAGATACCGCATCGAATAACGCGGGACGCTAGTTCCCAAGCGGCGGCTGCGGTGCGTCGGCGGCTGCGGGTTCTTCGGCCTTCGGTTCGTCAAGTGGTGCGGCCGCCGCCGGCGTGGGCTCTTTCGCCTCCGGCCGGGGGCGTGGCTTCCTGGTCCAATCTACGCTCTGCGTCGTCGGTTCCCCGGCCGTGACGGCGACGCCTACGCTCCGAACGTTTTTGCGATAGCGGAACTGAACGCTGTGTGTTCCAGGCGCCACTTCGATCGTCAGCGGCGTCGTTCCGCGTTCGGCGCCGTCGACGAGCACCGTCGAACCGGGCGGTGTGGACTCGAGGGTGAGCGTGCCCGTCTGCGTTGTGACGGCCGTTCGCGACGGTTCGCGGTCCTTGAACCGTGGCGCGGCGACAACGGCCACGACGATGGCGACGGCCGCCATGGCGACCCACATCCAACCAATCTTCGATCGCGCCGCCGGCTGCGGCGCTGGCCGCCGAAAGTCGGAACGTCTCGTTTCCGACGGCATTGGCCGCCACATCTGACGGGGCGCGGGCGGCTTCGGCGGAATGATCGATGGCCGCGACTGCACCACGGGCTCGAGCGGGATGATCGGCGTCGGTGCGGGAGGCGTCGGGTGTGTGGCGACAGGCCCTGACGGTGCGCTGGCGACGAATGCCGCAGACGGCGGCAGCGGCGCCGGAGGGGACGGCGGCGGCGGGACCGGGACCGGGCCCGGCTCGCTGTGTCCCTCGTCCATGAACGCCTGATACCGATTGCCGAGAGCGGCGATGATCTCGGTCGACGGGTCGCGCCAAACGGTCTGACGCGCCTGCGCCCACTGCAGGAGAGTCCGGGCTGCGGTCACGAGCTCCGGGTGTGGCGCGGTCACGCTGGACGCCGTGCAAAGTGCAGGCTCATCCTCGGGCTGTGCGCGAGTGCGCCGATGCGCGCGATGATGGGCGGAAACGCCCGGACGCCGGTTTCAGGATGGTCATTGGCACGAGGTCGATCCGTCAGAAGTGCGATTGCGCTGACGAAACTGTGATGCGGCAGGGGATCGCAAGTGCGCGGTTTCGGACGCCAGTTCGTGCGCCACTTGTGGCGTCGACATTGCACGTGCATCAGCGTGCGTCCAGGCGACAAAAGCGACGCGTTCGAGCTGCCGGCTGCGGCCCAGGAGAGTCTGGACGCTCTCCGTGTGACGTTCGACGAGAGCGTCGCGGCACTCGAGAAAGCGCTGGCCGATCCTCGACAAGCCAGTGGTCTGAACGATCTGGTGCTCGATCTGGCACGGGTCGCGACTGAAGAAGCGGATGCCGCCGCCCGGCAGGCTTGCCTTGAAGCCCACCTCGACGCGGAGCGATCGGCCGCGGCGACGATCGCTCAGGACCGGCAGACGATTGCCTCGCTGCGGCAAGCCCTCGACGGCGCAAAAATCGATCTGAACGGGGCGCGTGCCGATGCCGAGCGCGAGCGTCAGGCCCTGCTCGCGGCGCAGCGTGCACTGGAGGAGTCGGAGGAGCAGAACGCTGCTGCCGGTCACGGTCGCGTCCGTGAGGCCGAGGCCCAAATCGCCGCGGCCGATGCACAGGTGACCGACCTTCAGGCCCGTCTTGGCGACGCCGAGGCACGCGTCAACGATGCCGAGACTCGAGCGTTCGAGGCCGACGCCCGCGCGGCGGAAGCCGACGATCGCATTCGCGAGCTGGAGCAGGAGCGGGGCGAGTTGCTCGGTGCGCAGAAAGAGGTCGTCGGACAGCTCGAGCGGGCCAAGGCAACGATCGGCGATCTGACCGTCAAAGCCGAGGCACTACGCGAGCAGGCCGCGCGGGTTCAGCAGGAGGCCGAGACGCGCGTGCGCGAGCATCAGGCGACTCGCCAGCGTGCCGAGAAGGCGTTGCGCGACGGGGAGTCCGCGCTTGCCGCCGCGAGCGACGGCCGTCGCGCCGCCGCCGCCGAACGCGACGCCGCTCAGTCGGCCCGCGATGCGGCAGTCTTCGAGCGAGACGCGGCGCGGACCGAGCGTGATGCGCTCCGTAGCGAGCGCGATGCGGCACGCGCCGGAATGGACGCCGCCACTCGCGCTCGAGAAGCGACGACTGCCGAGCGAGACGCGGCGCGAGCCGAGCGCGACACGGCCTCTGCCGAACGTGACGCAGCCCGATCGGCGACGGTTGCGGTCATTGCCGAACGCGATGCGGCCCGGTCGACGCTCGAGACAGCTGTACGCGAGCGCGACGCGCTCCAGGCCGGCCGCGATCGCGCGTCGAGCGAAGGCGATGCGCTTCGCAGCGCACGAGACGAGGCGCTTCGCGAACGCGACGCCGCACAGGCTGCCAGTGCGGCAATGCAAGCCGAGCTCGAGGCCGCCCATGCCGCGCGCAGGGCGACCGACGCGTCACGCGACGCGCTGGCGGCCGAGCTGTCGGCGCTGAAGCAGATCATCGCCGTCCGCGACCGCGAGGCGTCGTCGCGGCGATCGGCATCCGACACGCATCGAGGGCAGGCCGACGATGCCGCGCGCGAGGCTGAGGCGCAGATTCAGGCGTTGAAGGACGAGCGCGATGATCTGACGGGACGGATTCAGGCGCTACAGGGGGCGGTCAAGACACGCGATCAGGACTGGACGGCGAAAGTGCGCGGCCTCGAGCAGAAGCTCCGCGCCGCAGAGGAGGCGGCCCGTGCGGCCACTGCTGCCGCCAAGCCTGCCGCGACCATGAAGTCTTCTGAGAACGCGGCACCCAAGCCGAGTCCGGCGACGAAGGCCGCTGCCCCGGCGAAAGCCTCGGGGTCGAAGGCGCCGAGCCAGGCGCCGCGACGCCCGCCTCTGCCTCCAGTCTCGCGAAAGCCTGTAGAGCGATCGCGCGACGAGGAATCGGAGCTGCCGCCTGTGGCAGAGCGTCCGTCGGTGGCTGAAGCGGTTGCCGCGGTCAAGGACGCCGGTCCGCCAGCGGCTGGGGTTTTCCCAACTGTCGCGGACGCGCTGCGCGCATGGTCGACCGAGCCGGCCGGCAGCGATCGTCCGACGGCTGGCACGACGTCCATCGATCAACCGGGCCCGGCGCCGTCACGGTTGGCGCCAACCACGCCATTCGAGGATCCGCGCCGGTCGGTCAGGCACAACCTGTCGCACTGCGATGTGCGCGCCCAAATTGACGGGGAATCGGTCCAGATCGTCGACCTGTCCGAGCACGGCGCGCAGATCGTCACGTCGGTGATGCTCAAGCCTGGACGGCACTTGAAGATCGGCTTCCCGAACCTGGGGCTGACGGCCACGGCCAAGGGGCGCATCATCTGGTCGCGCCTCGAGCCGCCTAGCGCGGGCCTTGGCGTGCTGACCTACCGCGCTGGCGTCGCATTTACCTCTATCGATCCCCAGACGATCGAGAAGCTACTCGCCGCCCACACTGAGTAAGGCGCGGCACACTTGCGCTAGCCTGTAGTGGTGAGCGCCGACGTCAGTCTCTCCCGCCGCCAGCGAGCCCAACACCTGCTGCTGGTGTTGGGCCTGGCGCTGGCCGCAGCCGTCGCTGCCGCGATTTTCGCCGAGGGTCGATACGCGCGTGTGCTCTGCGACGGCTATGGACGTGAGCGTCAGCTGACCTACGTCGCGTTTCGGTATCCCCCAGCAAATCCGCTGAGTCTTCTGAGGGCCGATAACTCGAGCCGCTGCGTCTTCGTGGACGGATCCGCCGTCGTCAGCGTCGACTTCCGAGAGGTCGCACCGAATCCGCTGACGTATTGGCTCGTTATTCTCGCCATGACGGTTGGTGCCACCATTCCGCTTTTCCTCGTGCTGTTCATCGTCGGTCTGATGCAAGTCTACGGAGCGCTCGGAATCACGCGTCGTCCAGGCCCGGCACACGCGCGGGACGCTTCGAATTAGATCAGTCCGTGTCGCGACGGCCCGGAGTCTCGCGCAGGTGGCTGCAGGACGCGACGGCGTTCATTCAGTGCTGCGATTCCTTGTCATTGGCGCAAGCCAATTGATCAGGAGCGAACAATGAACGACAGAGCGTGCAGAAGTACCAGGTGCCTTCGTCCTTCGAACGCGCAGGGTGAACACGGGCCGATGCGCAATTGGGGCATCGAACGGGTCGATCATCGCCGCGGCGTAGAGGCATTCAAATTCCTCTGAGCGCAGAATCTGCGCCCTATTAATGCAGTGAAGAATCCAGTTCGCTTTGGTGAAGGGAACTGCGGATTTCTGCGAGACGAGAGGATTGCGAGTCGTTATCGGCAATAAAGCAAACGTCGAGAATGCAACTGTAGCCTGCGATTGACGACGGATCCATGACAAAGCTATGACAACGCCTTAATAGCTTTGTTGGGAAGCCATCAAAAGTGTTGTGAGAGTCAATTGGTCTTACCAAATTGTCAGAGTTGGATCATTTCAAGCTATGCGCTCGCCTCGTTGACACCTCGAGGAGCGGAGCCTAGCATCCGTGGCATGAAGAAGACCTGGTTGTTGATGGCGGCATTCAGCCTGTCGTCTGGCGTGGCCGGGGCGCAGACAGCCGACGAGCTCGTGAACGCGCAGCGGAACACCGACAACGTTCTGGTCCAAAGCCTCGGCTACGACCGGAAGAACTACAGTCCGCTCAAAGACATCAACACGTCGAACGTGAAGCGGCTGGTGCCGGTCTGGAGCACGAGCCTGATGAACGACGCGGGGGAGCTGGCCGCTCCCGTCGTCTACAACGGCGTCATGTACATCATCAACGGCAAATGGACCTTTGCTCTCGACGTCGAGACCGGCCGGCAGATTTGGCGGACGCCGGTCGACACGGAACCGGGCGTCCAGAAGGTGGCGCCCTTCGGGGCGATCACACGGGGCGCGCCGGCGATCTACGACGGCAAGCTGTATCGCATTGCCCTCGACAACCATCTCATCGCACTGGACCTGAAAACCGGCAAGCAGGTCTGGAATCAGGCCTTCGCCGATTGGCATGACGGCTACACGGCGACCGGCGCTCCGATTGTCGCCAACGGCGTGGTGATCTCCGGCATGGCCGGCGGCGAATTCACGACGCGCGGTTTTCTCGACGGGTGGGATCCGGAGACCGGCCACAAGCTCTGGCGGCGCTACACCGTTCCGGCGCCGGGTGAGCCCGGCTCGGAAACATGGCCGCGAGACAGCGACGCGTGGATGATCGGCGGCGGGGCCACGTGGCGTTCGGGTTCGTATGATCCTCAGCTCGACCTGGTCTACTGGGGCACTGGCAACGCCGAGCCGTACGATCCGCGGCCTCGTGGAGCGTTGGACAGCCTCTACACGTCGAGCGTCATCGCCATCAGGCCGAAGACCGGCGAGCTCGTCTGTCATTATCAATTCACGCCGAATGATGTCTACGATGTGGACGGCATCGACGAGCCGGTGCTGGCCGACCTTCAGATCTCCGGCCGCACCCGACCGGTGATGATCCAGGCCAACAAGAACGGGTTCCTCTACGTGCTGGACCGCAGCACCTGCGCCCTCATCGCGGCGCATCCATACACCACCGTCAACTGGGCGACTCACGTCGATCTCGCGACCGGACGGCCGGTGCTGACGGACCTGTACAAGCGCTTCCTCGCCGGCGAAGAAGTGTCGATCTTCCCGCAGCGCGGCACGAATGCCGTGCCGATTGCGTTCAATCCCAACACCGGGCTGGTCTACGTCAGCGCATGGGACGTGCCGCGAATCCAGAAGCTGGCGCCCCCGAAGCCCCTGGTGATGGGCACGAACGCGACCGGCGTGCTGGGCCGCGCTCCGGTCTCCAAACCCGGCGAACCGGTCGGACACTTCATCGCCATGAACCCCTTGACCGGCGAGACGAAATGGAAGATTCCTCTGACGGATATGCCGAGCTCCGCGGGCATGCTGGTGACCGGCGGCGGTCTGGTCTTCACCGGCAAGCTGACGGGCGAGTTCGTCGCGCTTGATGAGGCGTCCGGTCAAACGCAGTGGCAGTTCAAAACCGGCTCGAGCGTGAACGCGACGGCAATCACGTACACCTACAAGGGGCGGCAATACGTGACGGTCGCCTCGGGACTGGGCGGCAGCCTGGCCAGGCGTTATGCCGCCGACAAGGTGCCAACGGGCGGCGCCGTATGGACCTTCGCGGTGCCGACCGATGAGAAGTAACGCGGCCGCCTAAGACACGCGGCGGTCTGGGCCCGCGGGAGATGCGCTGAGCGGTGATTCGCTCAGAATCGCCGGCAACACCGTCCCAATCGATCCGCGCAGGACGATGTCGACCTCGTTGTCGAACGGCGTTGGTTCGGCGTTCACGATGACGACGCGCACACCGGCGGCAATGGCGGTAGGTACGATGCCCGCCACGGGATACACCTGCAGGCTGGTGCCGACGGTCAGCAGCAGGTCGGCTTCGCCGGCCATGCGTAAAGCACGGCCGATCACCTCGGGCGCCAACGGCTGACCGAAGGAAATCGTCGCGCTCTTGAGGATGCCGCCGCATGTTTGACAGGGTGGGTCCTCTTCGCCGGCGCGAAGGCGATCGAGTACCGGCAACATAGGGCCACGCCACCCGCAGTGCATGCACGTCACCTCGTGCACGGTCCCGTGCACCTCAATCACTTTATCTGGCGCGTTGCCCGCCCGCTGATGCAAGCCGTCGATGTTCTGGGTGATGAGCGCATGGAGCTTGCCGCGCCGTTCCAGATCCACGAGCGCGCGATGGCCAGCATTCGGCTCGGCATGCCAGGCCGGATGCTCGAGCCGGCGCTGCCAGGCCAGTCGCCGGACCTCCGGATCGGACATGTAGTAGTGAATGTTCGACAGTCGCTCGGCCTTGGGATCGAGCGTCCACACGCCTTTCGGCCCGCGGAAATCGGGGATGCCCGATTCGGTCGAGATCCCGGCTCCGGTCAGAACGACGACGCGGACGGATGCATCGATCCAAGCGCGAACAGTGTCTCGATCGGCAGTCATAGCACGGTGACCTTCACCTGAT
>JBKPSC010000007.1:0-10466 GCA_046734915.1 Acidobacteriota bacterium
GTGGTACAGGTCTCCGGTGAGCAACACTGGGCCCGTCCGCGCCAGCTTGACCAGTAGCGACTGGTGACCGGGCGTGTGACCCGGGGTGGATTCGAGAACAACAGTCCCGTCGCCGAATACATCGTGATCGTCCGTCAGCTCGACGACCTTGCTGTGCTCGAGCGCGCTATAGGTGGCAAACGCCGGACTTTTGCGCGCCTGCTCGCTGAACATCGATTCACGTTCGGCCGTCTGGACGAGCCAGGTCGAGGCGGCGTAGTCGTTCGCGTTGGCGACGTGATCCGCATGGCCGTGCGAGACGGCGATGTAGGTGATGTCAGGGGGATGGTAACCAATCTCGGCAAGCTGGCCGACCAGCGTTTTTGTCGCGCGGTTCTTGTTGCCGCCACGTCCCACGGCGATCTCCACGCCGCCGGGCGTAATCTGGCGGTCCGGGATGATGCCGACATCCCAGAGCAGCGTGCCTTTGGGATGCGCGACCAGGTAGCACGCGTCCGAGAAATTGGTGTCGCCGACTTGCTCCTTCGTCAGGTTGTACGCCGTTGGCTCACCTCGGACCAGTACCCCGCAGTCGAAGATGTAGAGGCGGACCGACTCGACACGAGGCGGACGCTGTGCACGCAGGATCGCTGCGCCGAGGAGGACGAGCGTCACAACGCTGAGGCAGCCGAGCCAGAGGTGCCGCGAGACGCTGCGCATGGTGAGGACTCCTTCGCCAGGACGTGCCCGGACCGCTGAATCATTGTCTACACCGAACCGGCGCTGACATCACCCAATCAGGGTACTGACGGGCTCCATTCTGCCTGCTAGGGTGCACGCGTGCTCAGGGGCTCGGTGTATCTACACGGGCCCGTGTCGGCTGTCGGCTTTCATCACATGGGCTTGTCGATCAGGTGGGCCTGCCCTGCAACGCCTCGAGGAGATGGTCAACATGACTCAGGGTCGCGGAATCCCAACTTGGGTACGGGCTGCCCGGACATGCGCCGTGCGGGTCATACCGCTCCTCACGATTGGTGTGCTGCTAGCGCTTCCCCCGATGGCCCACGCGCAGGCGGCGATCAGCGGGGTCGTGAAAGACCCGAGCGGCGCCGTGCTGCCGGGCGTCACCGTCGAGGCCGCAAGTCCCGCTCTCATCGAGAAGGTCCGGACGGTCACGAGTGACGGGGAAGGAGTGTACAAGATCGTCGACCTCCGGCCCGGTGAGTATTCGGTGACCTTCACGCTCACCGGCTTTTCGACGGTGAAACGTGATGGCATCTCGTTGGCCGGCTCGTTCACCGCGTCGGTGAACATCGAGATGCGGGTGGGAGCGCTCGAGGAGACGCTGACCGTGTCGGGTCAGGCGCCGGTGGTCGATGTGCAGACGGTCGTGCAGGAGCGCGTGCTCCAACGCGACGTCATCGACTCGCTGCCGACCGGCAATCGCGACTTCCGCCAGCTCGCATTCCTGCTGCCCGGGGTTGTCAGCAACAATCTCAGCAATGTCGGGGGTGTGTCCCTCGTGACCGACGTCGTCACCATCCACAACAGCCGCAGTCAGGAGACGCAGCTGCTCATGGACGGGATGCCGTACAACCACGGTGGCGGCGTCGGCGGCAATCGGTCGGGGATTCTGGTGAACGACGGCGCCGTCGAGGAGATGAGCATCCAGGTGGGTAGTGGGCTGGCCGAGAGCGCGTACGGCACGCTCATCACCAACGTCATCCCGAAGTCGGGCGGCAACATCTTCCGCGGCATGTTCCAGGGCAGCTTCGCGAACGACTCGATGCAGGCCGACAACATCAACGAAACGCAGGCGGCGCAGGGCATCAAGGCCAACGGTCTCAAGGTGGTGTATGACGTCGTCGGAGCGGTGGGCGGTGCCATCAAGCAGGACAAGCTGTGGTACTACACCGCCTGGCGAAAGCAGCAGTACGACCAGTATGTGACCGGCGTGTACTTCAACCAGACACCAACGGCCTGGACCTATTCGCCAGACACCAGCCGGCCGGCCTACTCACCGCTCGAACTCGGAAGCGCCAACCTGCGGCTCACCTACCAGGCGACGCCCCGGAACAAGTTCACCGCGTACTACGACATCCAGCACCACTGCGAGTGTTATGCCTACAAGATCGGCACGAGCACCGGGACGCCGCCGTCGCCCGAAGCGAGCTACTACTACAACTGGAACCCGAATTACATGTGGCAGACGAAGTGGACGTCGACGTTGAGCAACCGCCTGCTCGTGGACGCGGGGGCCAGCTACACGAACTTCAACTACCCGCAGGCGCCGCAACCCGAGGTGCCGCCGGAGACCGTCAGCGTGACGGAAACCTCGACCGGATTCACGTGGCGCAACTACGTGGGGCCGTACGGCAACAACATGAACCACATGCTGTCGCTGTCGGGCAGCACGTCGTACGTCACCGGGTCGCACACGATCAAGGTTGGCGCAAACTGGATTCATGCCGATGACGAGACCGACCGCCTGGCGACTGGTGCCAACGCCTACGGGCTGAACCTGCTGCGCGGCGTGCCAGTTTCGCTGACACAGTTTGCGACACCGCTGCGGTACACCGAGGTGCTGAAGGCCGCCGTCGGCGTCTTCGTCCAGGATCAGTGGCGCATCAAACAGCTCACGCTGAATTACGGCTTCCGCTTCGACTACTGGAATTCGTACGTGCCGCCGCAGGATGCCGGTCCGGGCCCCAACGTCCCGAGCCGCAACGTGCACTACGAGGCCGTGAACGACGTGCCGGTCTGGAAGAACTTCACGCCGCGCATCGGCGTGTCGTACGACGTGTTCGGCAACGGGAAGACGGCGCTGAAGGGCAGCATCGGGAAGTTCGTGTTCGGCCCCGAGATCATCGTGTTCACACGGGCGGCGAACCCGGTCGCGGCGACGATCACGAGCGCCACGCGGCCAATCCTGAACGGCAGCTTCACGCCGAATTGCGACTTCACGCGGATCGAGGCCAATGGCGACTGCGGTCAGCTGAACAACGTGAACTTCGGCAAACCGAACGTCCTCACGCGCTATGACCCGAGCGTCATCGACGGCAACCGCGGCACGAATTGGGAAGGGTCCGCCGCCCTTCAACACGAGCTCGTCTCGGGCGTGGCCTTGTCGGCGGCGTACTTCCGGCGCACGTACCAGAATCTGAACTACACCCAGAATCTCGCCGTGACGCCGGCCGACTACGACTCGTATTGCCTCACCGCACCGACCAACCCCGGCCTGCCGAACGGCGGCGGGTATCAGGTCTGCGGGCTCTACGACATCAAACCCAGCAGCGGCAAGTTCGGCCAGACGAACAACGTGATCAAGCTGGCGCCCGAGCAGAGCGAGGTCTATGACGGCTTTGACGTCAATCTGAACGCTCGCCTGCCACGAGGCGTGGTGCTCTCCGGCGGCACGAGCACCGGGCGGACCCACATCAACCAGTGCTACAAGCTCGGGCACCCCGACTACGTTTTCACGACGAACGCCCCATACAGCGAAGGCTATTGCGACGATAACCAGCCGTTCCAGACCCAGATCAAGGCATACGGGGTGTATCCGCTGCCTTGGTATGGAATCCGGACGAGCGGAACGTATCGTAGCGTGCCCGGCCCGCAGCTTTCGGCGAACGCGCCGTTGTCGAGCATGTACATCGCCCAGAACTCGACGCTCGGGCGCGCGCCCGCCGGGAACGTGGCAACCGTCACGGTGAACCTGGTCGAGCCAGGGACGATGTACGGCGACACGCTGCACCAGGTCGATTGGCGGCTCTCGAAGGCGTTTGCGTTCTCCGCCAGGCGCCTGAGCCTGAATCTCGACCTTTACAACGTGTTCAATGCGAGCACGACCATCCGATACAACAACACCTTCGGACCGCAGTGGCAGTGGGCGCAGCTCATTGTTGGTGGACGTCTGATCAAGGTCAGCGGGCAATTCGACTTCTGATGACGCGTCAGGCAGGAGTCGGTCGGTGAGCGTGACACTGGTCGTGAACGGGCAGCGGCGGACCGTCGAAGCGGAGCCGGACTGCCCGCTCCTCTTCGTGCTCCACGACGAACTCGGCTTGAACAACCCACGGTTCGGCTGCGGTCTCGGCCAATGCGGCGCGTGCACGGTCATCGTTGACGGGCGGGCGGTGCGATCGTGCACGCTGCCCGTCTCGCGGGTGAGCGGCAAGGAAGTGACGACCCTCGAGGGACTCGGTGCACCTGGCCGGCCCGATCCTATTCAGGCGGCGTGCATCGACGAGCAGGCATTCCAGTGCGGCTATTGTCTGAACGGCTGGATTCTGACTGCGCGCGCCCTTCTCGATCGCAGACCCCACCCATCCGAGATCGAGCTGCGCCAGGCGCTCGATCCTCTCATCTGCCGCTGCGGCAGCCACCCCCGCATCTTCGCTGCGGTGCGGCGTGCCGCCGGCGCCCGCCAGGACGCATGAGCGCAAACGCGCCGTCGCGGCTATCACGTCGCGAGTTCGTCCGGAGTGCGGGTGGCGTGCTCATCGGATTCAGCCTCGCAGACGCGGAGTTCGTCCCCCGTCTCGTGAGCGCCGCCGGTGCCGAACCGGTGTCGCCGGGACGGCTCGACTCGTGGCTGCAGATCGGTTCGGATGGCGCCGTCCGCGTCCTGACCGGGAAGGCCGAAATCGGCATGGGCGTGGAGACCGCCCTTGCTCAGATCGTCGCAGAAGAACTGGACCTCTCGACCGACCGGATCCATCTGACGCTCGGCGACACGTCGATCACGCCGGATCAGGGCGGCGTGGGCGGCAGCACGTCGATTGCCCAGGGCGCCCATCCTTTGCGAAACGCGGCCGCCACGGCGCGGGCGCTGCTCGTCGGCCTGGCGGCAGACCGTCTTGGCGTCGCCGCCGATCAGCTCGTGACCGGAGACGGGTTCGTGATGGTTACCGACCAACGGCAGCGCCGCGTCTCGTACGCGGACCTGGCCGCGGAGGTTCGCCTGGCCGACGCATTGAAGGTGTCGGGTCAGGGCTTCGGCCTCAACGTCGAGGGCATTGGCCGGCCCAAAGACCCCAAGGCGTACACCGTCGTGGGCACATCGGTGCCTCGCAAGGATCTGCCGTCCAAAATCCTGGGACAGTTCCAATACGTCGGCGATGTCCGCGTGCCTCAGATGCTGCATGCGCGACTGGTGCGACCGCCGGCGGCCGGGGCGCATGTCATCAGCGTCGATGAACAATCTGTGAAAGGCGTCGGCGACGTCGTCCGCGTCGTCGCCAAGGGAGATTTCATCGGCGTCGTCGCCCGAACCGAATGGGGTGCCATCCGCGCCGCGAAGGCGTTGAAGGTCACGTGGAGCGCTGTCGACCCCGTGTTTCCGCCGCAAACAGATCTGTACGCCCGCCTTCGCGCGATGACCCCGAAGTCGAGTCGTGAAACGGTGAAGACCGGCGACGTTGCTGCGGCGCTCGCCGGTGCGTCGAGACGGCTGCAGGCCAGCTACGATTTCCCGTTTCAGTCGCACGCGACGATGGGGCCAGGGTGCGCGGTCGCTGATGTACACATCGACGGCGTCACAACCGTCTGGTGCGGCGCACAGAAGCCACATGCGTTGCAGCGTGGTCTGGCCGCGCTGCTCGGCCGGCCTGCCGACACAGTTCGGATCGTCTGGGTCGAAGACGCCGGTTCGTACGGTCGTCCGGGTTTCGAAGATGCCGCTGCTGATGCGGTGCTGCTGTCTCAAGCCGTCGGCCGGCCCGTTCGCGTCCAGTGGAGTCGGGCCGACATGACCGCATGGGGAGCCAAGGGTCCGCCGGTCGTCTGCGATCTCGAAGCGGCCATGGATGGCGGCACCGTGACGGCATTGCGTTACGTGTCGCGTGCGCTCTCGGGTACCGAGATTGTGCCGGTGCCGGGCACCGCCGGCAATTTTCTCGCCGCACACCTGACGGGGATTCGCAACGAGCGGCCCGGTGAAGAGTTCGCGATCTGGGGCGTCCAGACGATGGCTTACGGGTTTCCCAACGTGCATGCCGTCGCTCACGTGTTGCCTCCGTTCACCGAGGTGGCGTCGCCCCTGCGAACGACACACCTCCGGGACCCGAATGGCCCGGCCGCGACCTTCGCGGTCGAATCGTTCGTCGACGAGATAGCCGCGGCCCTGAACCAGGATCCGCTCGCGTTCCGCCTGGCGCACCTGACCGACGATCGCGCCAGGGCCGTGCTTCGGGCTGCAGCCGATCGCGCGGCGTGGGAGGCGCGTCCGTCTCCGAGAACACGGCCGGCCGCCTCCCGTGGGGTGGCGACAGGCCGGGGCATTGCCGTCGGCGCGCGCAACGGCACTTATGTGGCCACCGTCGCGGAAGTCGAGGTCGACGTGTCGAGCGGGGCGACGCGCGTTGCGCGCCTCGTCTGTGCGCATGACTGCGGACTCGTGGTGAACCCTCGAGCGCTGGAGGCGACCATCAGCGCGAACCTCGTCCAATCGCTGGGTCGAACGATGAAAGAAGAAGTGGCGTTCGATACGCGCACGGCGACGAGTGCCGATTGGCTGTCGTATCCGGTCGCGCGCGCGCGGGACGTCCCATCGGCGATCGATGTCGTGTTGATCGCGCGCGCGGACGTTGCGCCGACCGGCGCCGGCGAAGCAGCGAGCCGTCCCACAGCGGCGGCGATCGGCAATGCGATTTTCGACGCGTGCGCGGCACGCGTGCGTCAGGTTCCGTTCACATCGGCTCGGGTCAAGGCTGTCCTGGCGAGGCCGCAGCCGGCCGGGACGGGAGGTTGAGGTATGAGTCAGCGGTGGCAACGAAGGACGACGATTTCAACCATGGCAGTGGTGTGCCTGACGTCGCTCACGGTCGGCACCGCCGCGGCCCAGGCGCAGTCCGCGCCGGCCTCGCCAACCTTCGCGCGCGAGGTCGCACCGATCTTCCAGAAGTCCTGTCAGCGCTGTCACCGGCCGAACAGCATCGGGCCGATGCCGCTGCTGACCTACGAGCAGGCGCGGCCGTGGGCGCGCTCGATCCGGGCGAAGGTCACGAGCCGCGAGATGCCGCCGTGGTTCATCGACCGCAACGTCGGCATCCGCAAGTTCAAGAACGATCCATCGCTGAGTGACACGGAGATCGCCGTCATAACGCGCTGGGTCGACGGCGGTGCGCCACAGGGGAATCCCGTCGATATGCCTCCGCCGATCGACTGGGGACCGAGCGATCGCTGGAGCATCAAGCCCAACCTGATCGTGAACCTGAAGAAAGATGTCGTCGTCAAGGCCAACGACTCGGACCAGTGGTGGGACTTGGAGATGGAGCCGACCGGCATCACCGAAGACCGGTACATCAAAGCGATTGAGATCAAGCCGACCAAAGGCGTCCCGACCGTCCACCATGCGAACGCGCATGCCGAGATGGCCGATGGCACGAGCACCGGCAGCCTCGTCGAGTATGCAGTCGGCAAGGGCGGCGAGATCTACCCGGAAGGGAGCGCGAAAGTGCTGCCCGCCGACGGCAAGATGGTCATCAACGTTCACGTCCATTCGAACGGCGAGGAGACACTGACGAATCTCGCTGTCGGATTCGAGTTGTACCCGCCCGGGTACAAGCCCAAGACCGTTCACCTGTCGCGCATGGCGGGCAACACAGAGGACATCGACATCCCGCCCGGTGAGCCTAACGCGCGCGTCGACGGCTACAACATCCTGCAGAGCCCGATCCGAATAACGGCGTTTCAGCCGCACATGCACAACCGCGGAAAGCGGCAATGCCTCGAGGTGATCTATCCGCCATCGGCCACCGACGTCTGGCCGGTGCATCGGTCGGCGGATCGTGCGCGTTCGGAAATCATCAGCTGCGCGGACTGGCGGTTCAACTGGCATCTCTCCTACACCTACGAGGACGACGAGGCGCCATTGCTGCCAGCGGGCACCGTGCTGCACGTGACCAGCTGGTACGACAATTCGCCGGGCAACAAAGGGAATCCAGACCCGAACGCGTGGATCGGGTTCGGGCAGCGGAGCATCGACGAAATGGGCTTCGCGTTCCTCACCGTCAACACGATGACGGAGGACGAGTACCAGGCCGCGGTGCGCGAGCGACTGGCCGGCCGTAAACGGTCTTCGCAGCAGCCCTAACCTCATGGTCCGGTGCATCGCGGGACGCGGTCAGAAACGTGTCCGGCTGATTCGTCGATGCTTGATCACGCTGGCTCTGGCGCTGATGGCGTTCCCGTTCGGCGTCGGAGCACAGAACCGAGGCGTGCTCAGCGGTCAGAACGTAGTACCCGTCTACGAAGGCTGGCAGCGGATGCCGGACGGCGTGACGTACATGTGGTTCGGCTATTTCAACCGGAACTTCGAGGAGATCGTCGACATCCCCATCGGATCCGACAACGGCTTCGATGCCGAGGTCGATAGCGGTCAACCAACGCATTTCCTCGCTCGCCGCCAACGGTTCGTGTTCAAGGTGCCGTTGCCCGGCGACTGGCCGAAAGAGCGGCGGCTGACCTGGTCACTCACGGGCCATGGCAAGACCGAGCGGGCTCAGGGGTGGCTGCAGCCCGAATGGGAGATGGACGACGGGGTGATTCAGATGAACATGGGGCCCGGCGGCGCGCCACCAGACCCACCGAACGGCTGGCCTCAAATCAGCGGCTCTGCCGCTCTGACGGCCCGAACCGACGAGGCGATTTCGCTGACGGCACGCGCGACCGATGACGGGATCCCGAAACCGCGGCGGCGCGGCGGCAACCGCGCCAGCGGCCTCACCATCAGATGGATTCAGTATCGGGGACCGGGACGGGTGACGTTCAGCGATCCGGTCACGACCGGCGAGTACGGTCAGCCGGTCGAGGCGACGACTGGCGCGACATTCAGTGCCCCTGGCAGCTACGTCGTCAGAGCGATCGCGAGCGATGGCCTGCTCGAGTCACCGCATGCCATCGCGGTCGTCGTCCGATGAGCAGGCGTTGAATATGAGCCTATTATCTAGGGCGAAAACCGCAGAGGTGCCAGTGACCAAAGTGCGCCGGCTGCTGACAGCCGTGCTGCTGTGTGCCGCCGCGTCGAGTCCGGGCTCAGTCGGTGAGTGGCGCGTGGCGGCGCAAGCGAACGCGCCGCGCGCGGACGATTGGTTGTCCGGAGCCATCGACGTCCACGTGCACTCGATACCAGACAGCGAAACCTGGCGGGTCGACTCACTCGACGTTGCCAGGCTGGCCAAGGCGCGCGGGATGCGCGGCCTCGTGCTCAAGAGCCATTGGACCTCGACGGCGATGCTCGCCTATATCGTTCGCAAAGAGGTGCCCGGGTTCGAAGTCTTTGGCGGCATCGGCCTGAGCCGTGCGACCGGCGGCGTCAACGCCGCGGCCGTCGACGAGATGGCGAGAGTCACCGGCGGGGTTGGCCGGGTCGTCTGGATGCCGACGCTCGAATCCGAGCACGGTGCGCGGCAGTCCGGACGTCCGTTCATTCCGATCGCCCGCGATGGGGCGCTGTTGCCGGAGGTAAAAGACGTCATCGGGGTTATCGCGAAGCACAACCTGGTGCTGGCTACCGGTCATTCCTCGGCTGAAGAGGATCTCCTGCTGGTTCGCGAAGGTCAGCGGCAGGGCGTGCAACACATGGTGATCACTCATGCGATGAGCCGTCCCATCCTGATGACCGTGCCGCAGATGCAGGAAGCCGCAAAGCTGGGCGCGTTCATCGAAATCGTTTACGTTCATTCGCTGACGATTCCGGAGCTGAAGCGGACGGCTGCTTACAGCCTCGCGGACGTGGCAGCGGTCGTCCGATCTGTCGGCCCACGCTCGATCATTCTGTCGACCGACATGGGGCAGGTCGGGATTCCGTTGCCCCCGGACGGCCTGGCCGCGTTCGCCGAAGGGCTGCACGCGCAGGGCATCAGCGAAGCTGATCTCAAATTGATGTTGAAGGACAATCCGGCACGGCTGCTGGGGCTTCCAGTGAACCCCTCGTGACGTGCGGCCGGGTGCGTTTCCCCCGAATTGGAGGAGAGACCAATGGCTAGGAGATTCGAGATCAACTGCCTACCGCGCCTGACGGTCCTTGCCACAGCCGCGCTGCTCGCTACTTCGCCGCTCGTCCGGGCTCAGGATCGCATGTCGGCGATTCCGCAGGACAAGATGACCGAAGCGCAGAAGAAGGCGTACGCCGAGTACAAGGCGATACGCGGCACCGAGCCGAACGGTCCACCCTGGGCTCTCATTCTTCGGGTGCCGAGCCTGCTTGTGCCATCCCTGCAGATCAGGATGCATTACCTGAACGACAGCACCTTCGATCAGCGTTTGACGGAGTTCGCGATACTGTTCGCGGCGCGTCGCTGGACGAACAACTTCGAGTTCAATGCCCACTCGGGGGCGGCGCTGAAGGCCGGTTTGAAACCCGAGATCATCACCGCCATCACCGAAGGAAGGCGGCCTGATCAGATGGCCGAAGACGAAGCGATCGTCTACGACTTCTGCACGGAGCTGCAGATGAACCAAAGTGTCAGCGATGCGACCTACGC
>JBKPSC010000008.1:0-8952 GCA_046734915.1 Acidobacteriota bacterium
CTATTGCTGGGGGCGGGAAGAACTACGCGGGTAAGAAACTCACTCCGGTACGCCATACGGTAGGTGCCTCCCATGGCGCGAACGGAAAAACGCGGGGGCATCTTACGCCAATTTGCGCGATGGAAACATTACAAAAACACACCAAATGGAAACAAAACCTGGACACCCAAACTATTGGATAGTCAGGCTGTTTGGGACTCTCCAAGAAAACCGGCCAGGATCCGGCTCCTGCCACACAGCGGCTTACATGAGTCTGAGCCGGCGCGCGGGAGACAGCTCCGGAACCGGTTTACCAGCAGACCGGTCCCGGATGGTGTCCCGTCGCGTCAGTCGCGCAGGTTCAAGATGACAAGTCAATCCGATTGAAAAGCGGGATCAGCAGACGATGGCGCTGCCGATCGACGGCCAACTCCGCCGGCCCATCGGGAAGGCCAGGAAAGTCGAGTGCCGACACGAACTCGGCGATCGTTGCCAGGTCGGTGCCGGAACGGCCGATGCGGAACACCTTGCCCGACACCCAGCTGCTCACGAGCAGGTCGCCCTCGTCACGTGCGTAACCGTCGAGGAACAGCGCACCGGGGGCCGCAAACCGAAGCAGACCGAAGCCAGGGGAGGTGAAGAACCGAAGGAAACAGCGCGGACGACCCGTTTCTCAAGTCCACTTGACAATCAAGTGAAATCCCGCCAAGCTTCGCGTTCGGAGACCACTTGGATGGCCAGTGAATCGAGGGAACGCGTCGAACTCCTCCAGGGCACCTTGGATCTGATTGTGTTACGGGCGCTGCATACCATGGGCGCACAGCACGCGTACGGGCTGGCGGCTCGACTCGAGCAAGCGGCCCAACCGTCCCTCACGCTGAATCAAGGGACGCTCTATCCCGCCCTTGTGCGCCTCGAGCAGAAGGGCTGGATCAAGGGGACTTGGCAGAGAACGGAGAGCAATCGGGAGGCAAAGTACTACACGATCACGAAGGCAGGCGTGCGCGGCTTGGAAAAGCAGACGGAACGATGGCGCCGACTGGCGGGTTTGGTCGACAGGCTGCTGCTGAACGAAGGCTGATCGTGGCTTCCCTTCGACGGTTCTTTCTCAGACTGGTCAATGCGTGCCGTCCGTGGCACGCCGAACCTGATATGGACCGCGAGTTGGCGTCACACCTGAGCCTGCTCGAAGACGACTGCCAGCGCCGAGGCCTGTCGCCGCAAGACGCGAAGCGTGCCGCGAAACGAGCGTTCGGCAGCATGGAGCGTACCAAGGACCGCCACCGTGATGCTCGCTCGTTCGTCTGGATCGATGACATCCGGCACGATGCGGCGTATGCGCTTCGCGCCGCACGACGGAGTCCTGGCTTTTCGCTTCTTGCCGTGGCGATCATGGCGCTGGGCATCGGCGCGAACACAGCAGTCTTCAGCGTCGTCAATGCCGTCCTGCTGAAGCCTCTTCCGTATCAGGATCCTGACCGTATCGTGACGCTCTCCGCGTTCGTTAAGGGTCGTGAAACGGGTCCGATCGGAGGACAGATTGCCAATGCCGATTTCGAGGACTGGCAGATCCAGGCCACCTCCTTCGAAGCCTTGGCCTACTTCGCCGCGCGGTCGACGGCGGTGATGGTTGGGGAGCAGGCGGAGTACGCGCGCGTGGCCCGCGTATCTGCGGACTTCTTTCGCGTGTTTGCCTTGCAGCCAAGTGTGGGCCGGATGTTTGACATCGAGGAGGTCGCGGCCGGGCGAGCCGCTGCCGCGATTGTCAGCGCAGCGTTCGCGGAGGCTCACTTCGGCGGCAGTCGCTCGGCTATCGGTCGCACGATACGCCTGTACAACAGGCCGTGCTCGATCGTCGGTGTCATTCCCGCTGGATTCTCGTTTCCAGAGCGCACCGAGGTCTGGACTCCCATGCCGCTTCCGGACCAAGGGAATCCTCAAGAACGGGGCGGCATGAATTTTCGCGCCGTGGCACGCCTCAAGGATGGCATCCGCCTGGAACAGGCGCAGTCGGAAATGACCACGATCGGCGGGCGGCTGGAACAGCAATACCAGGACACCAACACGGGAAGGTACGTCGTCGTCACGCGCCTGCATGACCAGGTGGTCGGCGACGTCCGCCTGATGCTCTACGTGCTGCTCGCCGCAGTGGTGCTGGTCCTGCTCATCGCCTGCACCAATCTGGCGACGCTGTTTCTGGCGCGCGCGACGGCCCGCACTCGGGAGATGAGCGTCCGGGCGGCGCTTGGCGCAAGCCGCGCACGGATCGTGCGTCAGATGATCGTCGAGGGGCTGGCGCAGGGATTCTGCTCCGGCGCAGTGGGGCTCGCCCTCGCCTTTGCCAGCATGAAGACGCTGGTCGCTTTGATTCCGGGCACCGTCCCCCGGCTTGATGAGGTCGCGATAGACCAGCGGGTCCTTCTGTTCACGTTGGTCGTATCCGTAATCGCGAGCCTGCTGCTGGCGCTCGCACCTGCATGTCAGGCGTCGCACGTTCAACTCGAAAGCGGCCTGCGGCAAGGTGGAACGCGGTCAGGTGCCGGGGCGGGGATGCGCCGCACGCGAGAAGGTCTCGTCGTGCTCCAACTCGGATTGTCAGTCGTGCTCCTCGCGATTGGCGGTCTGCTCATCCGAAGTTTTCTCGCGCTTCAGAACGTCCCGCTGGGTTTCCAACCGGAACGCGTCCTGGTCGTCGACGCCACGGTCGCCACGCCGGATCCGCGCCAAGGTGCCACCCTGTTTTTTCGAGATTTGTTGACAGCGATCTCCAGCGTGCCCGGCGTCGTCGCCGCCGGTGCGACCATGGCCCCGCCCGGACGTGTGGATTCGACCGGTGCGTATTGGATCGACCACGTCCCGCGGCCGAGCGAGATGAGGACTGGCTCGAGCCACGTGAATTCAATCGTGGCGCCGGGCACATTCACGGCACTGGGAATTCCACTCGTGCGCGGCCGTGATTTCGACGACCGCGACGTTCGCGACGCGCCACTGACGGCCGTCGTCAACGAAACACTAGCCCGCCGGGCACTCCCGGGTCACGACATCATCGGCCACACGATCGTTTGTACGTTCGACACGCTCGAGCCGATGACGATCATCGGCGTCGTGGGCGATGTGCGGCAATCCGGTCCAGCCGATGAATCGCGTCCGGAATGCTACATGCCGTATTTGCAGCATTTCTACAACGGCGCGACGCTCAGTGTCGTCATTCGCACGGCGACCGATCCGATGTCGCTGGCGGACACGGTCCGTCGGAAAGCCAGAGAATTGGCACCGGGGGTGCCCGTGAAGTTCACGACGCTCGACGCGTTGACCGCCCAGAACGTTGCCCAGCCTCGGTTCAGGGCGCTCCTCCTTGGTGCGTTTGCCGCCGTCGCCATCGCCCTGGTCGTCATCGGCGTGTTCGGCGTCATGGCCTACACCGTGAGTCAGCGAACGGTGGAGATAGGCGTGCGCATTGCACTTGGCGCGACGCCCGGCCAGATCCTGTGGTTGCTGTTCGCAAGGGCGATCGTGATGATTGGCATTGGCCTGACTGTCGGCTTCGTCGGTGCCGCCGTGACGACACGTTCTCTTGTTAGTCTTCTCTTCTCGGTCAAACCGACCGATCCGCTGACGTACGTGGGTGTGGCTGCACTCCTGGCGACCACCTCGTTCGGTGCGTTGTACCTGCCGGCCTCTCGTGCCACGAGAGTCGACCCTCTCGTCGCGATGAGACAGGAATAGGAGCGGCGGTCCTTTGGTCCGCGGTACATGCGCGAATCTGGGATGAGGCTGAGGAACCTTGGGGCTGAGCGACGCAGTCGGAAGGTGAGGCCCCGACGGACAGGATGGGATGACGAACGTCAATCCCACTAATAGTATCCGCTCACACCACCCCGCTCTTCAAGACTGTTTGTTGGCCGGCCGGACGGGTATCATCGCCGGCCCATGTCGAAAACCACGAATCGTGACAGAGCGCCCCGCGAGGGGGGCTCGCTGGAGCATCGGCTCGCGCGTCTCCTGGACACGCCATTCCTCGCGCGGGTCGTCCCGCACCTCGCGCCGGAGACGCTGCATCAGCTCGTTCAGTACCGCGGACTCGAGGCGTGCGGCGAGCTCGTCACGTCTGCCACGCCCGCGCAGCTCACCTCTCTGCTCGACCTCGACCTGTGGCGCCGCGCGCAGCCGGGCCGCCCGGGAGACGATGTCCAGTTCGATGTCGACCGCTTCGGCGAATGGCTCGAAGTGCTGGTGGACGCCGGAGAGTCGGTGGCAGCACGCACGGTTGCTGCCCTCGACAAGCACCTGGTGATCGTCGGCCTCTGCCGTTACCTCCGTGTATTCGACCCAGGCACGTTCGAACCGACAGCATCGAGTGATGACGAGCCGATGGATCGCAACGAGATGATGAACAGCGAGACCAGCGGTGACGTGCTCGAGTGTGAAGTAGGCGGGTATCTGGTGCGGGCGCGGAGAACGGATGCGTGGGATGCGATCGTCACGCTCCTCGTCACGCTCGATACCGAGCATAACCACTACTTTCACGCGGTGATGCAGGGATGCCGGCGCCTGTCCAACTCCAGGCCGGAGATCGACGGCCTCGACGATCTGCTGATGGCACCGGAACAGCACCTCCACGACGTCGCGCTCCAACGCGAGCGACGGCGATCGCAGCAGGGCTATTCGACACCGGCCGACGCGCGCGCCTTCCTTCAGATGGCGCGGCAGCCGCGGGCGGCGTCGGCGCCCCCGATCGCGATCAACCCCATCGCCAGGGCCTACTTTCGTGCGGCCGAAGACGAAGCGGACACCACCCCACGCGACACGTCTGCAGGTGGGCCTGAGAGTTCGCCACACCACGACGCGACAGACGTTGCCCGCCTTCGCGAAGGCTACGGCGGCCAAGGCGTGATGCCGGAACGGCCGCGGGCGCTGCTCGAAGCCGCAGACGAGCACCCCCGGGATGATGGCACCGCGAGACTCGCCCTCCTGAGGCGGCTGATGGAGTTCGTGCTGCACCACGACGAGAGCCGCCACCTCACGCGCGGTCGTGAGCTTGCGTTCCTCGCGAATACGCTGCTCGCGGGATCATCCGTTCAGTCGCGGCCGTTCACGCCCGAGGAAGCGTCTTACGCGGCTGCGTGCATCTGCAACCTCGGTCTCGAATGCTGGCCAGGGCGCTGGCCGGGCGCGATCTCGCAAGGTGCATCGTCGCAACGAGAACTCGACACGGCTGTGCCTCCCGACGCGCTCCTCGTGGATCACGACCTCCTGACGGCGTTCGAACTGGGCTGGTCGGTGTTGTACAAGGACGTGAGCCTGTTCGTGGCGGATCAGCTCATTTCGACGTTGGCCGATCTTCATTGTGTCGACGCCGATACTCGCCGCGGGCTCCGCACGCTGCGCCGCAAGCTCGTGGAGCAGCGCGAGGCCGGCACACCGTGGCTCGCGCGCGACGCCGCCGACGTGCTCGCGATGCTCGATATGACCGCCTGGATCAGCGTGCTCGGATTGCTGGACGAATGTCCCATCCTGCCCGCGGCGCTGACAGCCGTACTCGAACGCCGCACGACGTCCGTCAGCCCGACCGCGTTCGAGTTCATCTCAACGACCGCCCAGCTCGGCGACATTCGCCTCTTCATGAGGATGCTTCCCGGCGTGTTGTCATCCTGACGCGCTCTGACCGCATCGTTGACTGAGCTGCGACCACAGACTTTCCCCTGTGTTTACAATTACTTCCAGCTTGGGCGATCTTCATTCTCGGACTCCTGAACGTTCCTGCTCGTTCTCAGTCTTCAAGACGGATGAGGTAAGCGGAGCTACGCGCCGAGCACAGCCTCGCGACGGGCACGACGCCTCCGGCATTTTGGAGGGGCTCCGTCTAAAGGCCGGATACGTGCGCCCTTGCCGGGGCCACGCAGCCGAAAACATCTACGATTCTGGTACCGTAGCTCTGGCACATGACATGCGTTTCGCGCGGATCGCATACGCAGCGCTGTTGTCATGCCCCGGCGCGAAGGGGTGCTGTCTCATGCACCGAAGGGACGGCGACGGTCTTGGCAGCCAGGCAGTGTAGGTCTTGCAGCGTGGGCATCGTATTCCGGCGAGCTGAATCTCGGCGAAAGGGAGCAGGTTGATATGTCACAGAAGGAAGCTGAGAAATCAGCGGACACACTCAGTTCTAAAGCGACGAATCGTGAAGCCTCTCGAGAGGATCCGTTAGCCGACACACGCCGATTGATCTCGAACGAGACTCCGCGCGGCGTGGATCGCCGGAGTTTCCTGTTACGAAGCGCTGTAGGTGGTGCAGCCGCCGTGATGACGGGCTGCACCACCACGCCCGAAGAGAGAACCGCCACCGCCGCCGCAACTGCGAAGCCTGACGCCCCCGCCGCATCAACGCCGCCGCTCGCTGCGGACCTGCATGTCGTGATGAAAGAGAAGGGGCCGATCCTAACGACGGTGGACGAGTTCTACAAGGTGGGCCCGGGCCCATCAAGCTCACACACGATTGGCCCGATGCGCATTACCTATGATTTCTACCAGCGAGCCACTAAGCTGGCGGCCGACCAGCTCGGCACGGCGACGAAACTCCAGGTGAACCTGTTCGGCAGCCTGAGCGCGACCGGTAAGGGCCACGGCACGGAGCGGGCCGCCCTCGCCGGGCTGGTCGGAAACGAGCCGGCAACCGTCGACCCGAAATTCCTGGACGGCCTGCGCGACAAGCCCGACCAGGTGTTCCCGGTGAAACTCGGGAACAAGTCAATCGACGTAAGCCTCAAGGACATCATCTACGACGCCACTAAAGGCGACTTCAAGCACCCGAACACGATGACCGTCAAGCTCCTCGCTGGCGACAAGGTGTTGCTCGAGCAGGAGTACTACTCGGTCGGCGGCGGATTCATCGAGTGGAAGGGGTACGAACCGCCGAAGAAAAACGCACCGAAGTACCCCTTCGCGACGATGAAGGAGCTGCGGGCCCACGCCGAGAACAACAAAACGACGATCGCCAAGATCGTGCTGGCCAACGAGATGTCGATCACGGGCAAGTCCGAGGAGGAAGTGTACGCCTGGGTCGACAAGGTCATCAACGCGATGATCGCGACGGTGAAGTCGGGGCTGTCGATGCCGGAGGACGACGTGTTGCCCGGTCCGATCAAGCTGCACAGCAAGGCCGCCACCGTCTACAGGCGCGCCATGGACGACAAGTTTCAAGCCGACCGCGGCATCGGTGTGCTGTCGGCGTATGCCTTGGCCGCTTCTGAAGAAAACGGGCGCGGCCACCTGGTGATCACGGCTCCGACGGGCGGTTCCGCCGGCGTGATGCCGGCGCTGGTCTACGGGCTCTCGGAGGTCCGGAAGGTCCCGCGGCAGAAGATCCGGGAGGGCATGCTCGCGGGGGCGGCAGTCGGCTACCTTTGCAAGCATCATGCGACACTGTCGGCGGCCGAAGGCGGTTGCCAGGCGGAAATCGGCGTCGCATCGGCGATGGCTGCAGCACTGACGGCTACGGCGTTCGACGCAGAGGCGCGCGTGGTCGAAAATGCTGCCGAATCGGCGCTGGAGCATCACCTGGGTATGACCTGCGATCCGGTCGCGGGTTACGTGCAGGTTCCGTGCATCGAGCGTTGTGCGTTCGGGGCCGTCAAGGCCTGGACGGCCTATGCGATCGCCAGCAACGAGATCGCGTCCAGGCACCGCATTGATTTGGACGCAACCGTGCTGGCACTAGCCCAGACCGCCAAAGACATGAACAGCAAGTACAAGGAAACAAGCGAAGCTGGCCTCGCCCTCTCCGTCGTGCTCTGCTGATCGAATGGGCTCCTCGCGCAAACTCGACGGGCAGAGAGTTTGGCGAGGAGCCTCGATCTCTCGCGCGTTCATCAAGGCTGCGGTCGCGATCGCGTTGACGTCAGGGGTGACGTTCACGACGTCTGCCGCCGCTCAGACCGTTGCCGCCCACCCAGAAAGCACGGTCGCCGTTTCGGAACCCAGACCCGGCAGTGCCACGGAGAACGCCGCAGGTGCTTCCGTACAGCCGGCATCCAGCACCGGAGCACAGCCAAGTAACGATCGTTATAGGGATGGAATCGTCATTTGGGAAACTGCCTCAGACGCTCAGGTGCCTTTCCTCCTGAAGTTCAACATCAATACCCAGCTCCGGTATCTCAACACCCAGGACAGCGACGAGACGTTCACCGACCATCTGGGCAATCCCCACGAGGTGCACACTCGCAACGACATCACGGTCAACCGCGCGATGTTCATCCTGGGCGGCTACATCTTCGATGAGCGGTTGCGATATAGCTTCACCGTCTGGACGTCCGCCGGCGCCGCATCGATTATCGTCGCCAGCAACATCGGCTGGCAGTTCAACAAGGCCCTTGCAGTAACGGCAGGTTACACGGGCGTGCCAGGCAGCCGATCCCTGGTGAACACGTTCCCGTTCTTCACGGCGACGGATCGGAGCATGGCCGACAACTTCTTCCGCCCCGGGTTCACGCAAGGAGCCTGGGCGAACGGAGAGCTCGGGAACGGCCTGAACTATCTGGCGTTCGTCGGCAACGGTCTGAATACGCTGAATATCTCGGCAAACAAGATCGACACGCATCTCCTGTCTTCGGGCAGTGTCTGGTGGGAACCGCTGGGAGCCTACGGGGAACCCGGCAAATCACGCAACATGTACGACGACTACTTCGCCTCGAAAACCGTTCGCATTCGAGTCGGTTCTGCGTTGACAAGATCCCGGGAGGACCGTTTTTCGAATCTCGATCAATCAAGTCCCGAGAACACGTCACTCTACAATTCCGACGGCGTGCTGTTCTTCTCGACCGGAGCGTTTGCGCCAGGTGTGACCATCGATCAGGCGACGTACAGAATGTGGGCGGCCGACGGCGGCATCAAGTGGAACGGGCTTGCGGTCAACGCGCAATACTTCATGCGTTGGCTGGATGACTTCCAAGCCGACGGACCGCTGCCGCTCGCAAGTAC
>JBKPSC010000009.1:0-11401 GCA_046734915.1 Acidobacteriota bacterium
GCGTTTGCTTCGGCGGCGAAGGCCGCGGCCGCCGCCGGGGCCACGTTTCCAACGCAATCGGGCGAAACGCTGGATCAGCTCCTGGCGCGCCTCCAGCCGATGTTCTTCGACCCGAATGTCGATCCGATGGTGACGGCCAAAACCCCGCCGCCTGGCAAGGACATCCTGACGGCCAGCGCCAACAACCTCTATAGAGGCGTCACGCTGAAGGAGGCCGACAGCTTCAACGAGCGGTACGCGCTCAACGCCCGGCTGGTGAAGGAGCACGGCTCGCTGACCGAGGAGGTGTATCGCATCAACGGGCGATACGGCAGGCAGATCGCGGCGATCGTGCAGCACCTCGAAGCGGCCATTCCGTTCGCCTCCGAGCCGATGTCGGAAGCGCTCCGCCCGCTCATCAAGTGGTATCAGACGGGTGAAACGGCTGATCGCGTCGCCTACGACATTGCGTGGGTCGCCGACAAAGCTTCGCCGGTCGACACCATCAATGGTTTCATCGAAGTCTATCTCGACGCTCGCGGCGTCAAGGGTGCGTGGGAGGCGCTCGTCTTCTATGTGAACCGCGAGAAGACCGAGGAAATCAAACGTCTCGCCGACGACGCGCAGTGGTTCGAAGACCGCATGCCGTGGGACGCCAAGTACAAGAAGCAGGGCGTGAAGGGCATCACCGCCAACGCCATCGACGTCGTCATCGAAACCGGCGACTCTGGACCGATTACGCCAGTCGGCATCAACCTGCCGAACGATCAGGCGGTGCGCGAGACCTACGGCAGCAAGTCGGTGTCGCTGTCGAACGTCACCGAGGCCTACGACAAGTCCACGCTGCCGGCTATGCGCAGCGAGTTCGCCTGGACGCCGGAGGAAGCAGAGCGGGCGACCAAGTGGAGTGCGTTCTCCGGGGATCTGACCACGAACATGCACGAGGTCATTGGTCACGCGTCTGGCAAAGTCGCCGAACGGCTCAATGGCAACCCGCAGACTTTCCTGAGGGAGCAGTTCTCGGCGCTCGAGGAAGCACGAGCAGATCTCGTCGCTCTGTATTTGCTCCCTGACCCGAAGCTGGTCGAGATTGGTTTGATCAAGCGCGAGGATCAGGACGCGGTCGTCCTCGCGGAGTACGAAGGCTACGCCAAGAACGCGCTCATTCAGCTGCGCCGGGTTCGCGAGGGCACGCAGATCGAAGAAGACCACATGCGCAATCGTCAGATGATCGTGCGGTGGCTCATGGCCAATACCAAGGCGATCGACGTGCGCAGCCGCGACGGCAAGACCTATTACGTCGTGACCGACGTCAAGGCATTTCACGACGGCGTCGGCAAGCTGCTCGCCGAGGTGCAGCGCATCAAGGCCGAGGGCGACTACCCAGCGGCGAAGAGCCTGTTCGAAACACACGGCGTCCATTTCGATCCGAAGCTCAGAGATGAGGTCGTCGCGCGCGTCGATCGCCTGCATCTGCCCTCGTACACGGGGTTCGTGATGCCCAGGCTCGAGGCCGCCAAGAGCGCGTCAGGCGAGATCGTCGACGTCACGATTTCGTATCCGCAGGATTTCACGCGTCAGGCGCTCGAATACTCCGCCGCGACGCGCGAGCTGCGCCGGTAGCGCAGCCGATCAGACATGCGGCGAGCACGCTGGCTCATGATCGTTCTGACGGCGCTGCCGCTTCCAGCGGCGGCACAGTCGATCAACGCCGCGCGCTTCGCCATCCTGCAGGCCGAGGACCGCCGCGCTGCGACAGCGGCCGATCTGGCGACCATCCGCGCCGGAATCCGCAGCGGCGATCCGCAGACCGCGCGCGTCGCAGTCCGCGCGCTTGGCCGGCTCGAGCGCCCGGCGCTCATTCCCGACATCCTCCCTGCGCTCACGAGTCGATACAGCGAGGTTCGTACCGACGCCGCGCACGCCGTGGCCCAGGCGGCGGCCGGCAGCCGTCGTGGTGCGCCCGGTGGACCCGGTGCCGCGGCCATCCTGGCGAGGCTGGATGAAGCCATCGAAGACGAAGACGACAGCGAGGTCCGGAGCGCCATGGCCGAAAGCATCGGGCGGTTGCCGTACGCGGATGCCGCGACGGTCGCCGCAGCGCAAGAGGCCCTGGTCGATCTCGCCCGGAGCGAAACGGCGGTTCTCGATCGGCTCGGTGTGGCCAAGGGATTCGAAGCGCTGGTCCGTTCGAACAAGGGTATGACGTTGACCGGACCGGCAACCGATCTGCTGATGCAGCTGGCCGGCCTCGAAGCTCCTCCGGCGGCGGAGTCCAACGACGCCCCGCCTCGCGCCGCTCTACCCACGGCGAAGCCCGACTCACTCCGTGATACGCGCGTACGCAGGCTGGCGGTCGAGGCGCTGTCGACGGCTGGTGCTCTCGATGAGGCCCGGATCGAGCTCGCGCAAGGGGACGTCGATCCACAAGTACGCCGGCTGGCGACGCGTGCCGCGGCACGCGCGCACCTGCTGCCTGCATTGATGCGCGGACTGCAGGATCGGTCCCCGATCGTTCGACTGGAAGGGATTCGCGGCCTGCCCGACGCCGCGGGCCGTGACGCGTGTCCGCTGGCTCTGGGTTCAACCGTCGATGACGATATCCATGTCGTGCTTCAGGCAGTAGATCAGCTCTCTCTGTGCGCCGAGGTCGAAACTGCAGTCACGTTCCTCGCTGAATCAGCCGCAGACCGGACCGCGCTCGGTGACCCGCGCGGCTGGCATCGTCCGGCGCACGCGCTCGTGTCGCTTGCAGCCGCCTCACCCGAAAAAGCGACGCCGCTCGTGGCGAGCTTCGTGGGTTCGCCGAATCCTTTCGTGCGCATTTACGCGGCGCGTGCCGCCGAGCGCCTCAAGGACGGGGCGATGTTGGATCGGCTCGCCGCCGATACCGACGACAACGTCGTCGAAGCCGCGGTGGACGGGCTGGTCAAAGTGTCCGGCCGAGCGGCCACGGCGCGGTTCACCGCGGCCTTGCAGCGCCGGGGCTACCAGGCCATTCGCGCCGCCGCGCGGGCGCTCGAAGTCGCCGAGCCGAGCCCGGAGACAATCGGCGCTCTCAACGCTGCGCTCGATCGCTTGATCGAAGAGGGCCACGACAATTCGACCGACGCGCGAACCGCAATCATCGCGACGCTCGAAAAGCTCGGCGCACCGGTCAAGCCGAGGTCAGCGAAGCCGGCGACAGCATCGGCGTTGAATCTCGACGACCTGCGCCGGCTCGCCTCTCCTCGCGCCCGCATCACGATGCGTGGCCTTGGCGCCATCGATGTGGCGCTGCTCACCTGGGAGGCACCGGCGACGGTACTCCAGTTCGCCAGGCTGGCCGAGCGCGGTTATTACAACGGCCTGACGATTCACCGGGTCGTGCCGAATTTCGTCCTGCAAGGAGGCAGCCCGGCGGCCAACGAGTATGTCGGACACCCCGACTACATCCGCGACGAAGTGGGTCTGTGGCCGCATGTTCGCGGGGCGCTCGGCATCTCCACCCGCGGGCGCGATACCGGCGACGCGCAGTTTTTCATCGATCTCGTCGACAACCCGCGCCTGGATCATGAGTACACGGTGTTTGGGCAGATCATCACCGGCGCGGAGGTCGCGGACCGCGTGCTCGAAGGCGACGTCATCGAGTCGATTCAGATACTGGCGGGACGGTAGGATGGGAAGACCGCTGAACCGAGGATCTCGCTGGTGTTCTCCTCTCGTCTCCCGGCCGACCTGACGCCAAACCGCTTGACGGCGGTCCTCGAGCGGCGTCGACAAGCGCATCAGCGGGTGATCGATCTCACGCTGTCAAATCCCACGCGGGCCGGAATCGACTATCCCGCCGATCTCCTCGCGCCTCTGGCGCACGCTCGCGGACTGGTTTACCGACCGCAGCCACTCGGGCTTCCGGAGGCCCGCGAGGCCGTCGCGGCCGATTACGCCCGGCGCGGTGTTCGTATTCCACCGGACCGCATTGCCTTGAGCGCCAGCACCAGCGAAGCCTACTCGGTGCTGTTCAAACTGTTCTGCGAACCTGGCGCCGAAGTCCTGGTCCCTCGTCCGAGTTATCCACTCTTCGAGCATCTCGCGCGCCTGGACGCGGTGACGGCCGTGCCGTACGACCTCGAGTACCACGGCGTCTGGTCCGTCAACGTCGCCAGTCTCGCGCGGGCAGTAACCGAGCAGACACGGATCATCCTGGCCGTCAGCCCGAACAACCCCACGGGTTCGTATTTGAAGCAGGACGAACTGGCTGAGGTGGAGGCGGTCTCTCGCGCGCGCAGACTGCCGCTGGTCGTAGACGAGGTGTTTGCCGACTACCCGCTGTCTGATCAAGCGGCGCCGGCGAGTCCTCTCACGCAAACCCACGGATTGACGTTAGGACTTGGAGGCTTCTCGAAATCGATTGGCCTGCCGCAGGCAAAGCTCGGCTGGATCGCGGCGGCCGGTCCAGAGGAGTTAGTGATCGAGACCATGCGCCAGCTCGAGTTTGTCTGCGACACATATTTGTCGGTTTCGACGCCGGTTCAAGCCGCCGCGGCCGAACTGTTCGCGCGAGGTGCCGGAGTCCGGTCAGCCGTGCATGAGAGGGTCCGTTCGAACCATCAGCGACTGCGCGGCGTGGTAGAAACGATTCCAGCGTGCCGGCTGCTCGACGTCGAGGGCGGGTGGTACGGGACGATTCAGGTACCAACCTTGATGCCAGAAGACGATTTCGTCGTCAGCCTTCTCGAAACTGAAGGTGTGCTCGTGCATCCCGGTTTCTTCTTCGACTTTCCTCGCGAGTCGTTTCTCGTCCTCAGTCTGCTGCCGCCTCCCGCTGATTTCGACCAGGGCGTGCAGGCGATCCTGCGGCACCTCGATTGCACGGCCGGGCGAACATGACCTCACGGCGCGCAGGTCTTCTCATCCCTTTGTTCTCGTGCCCGAGCTCGCGCAGCTGGGGCATCGGCGATTTCCGTGACGTAGCCATCATGTCGGCGTGGCTGGCATCCGCCGGTCAGCGCGTGTTTCAGCTGCTGCCGCTGAACGAGATGGAGCCCGGACAGCACTCGCCGTATTCGGCCATCACGGCGATGGCGATCGACCCGATTTACATCCACGTTCCAGCTGTCCCGGACTTTCGCGCGATTGGCGGGGAAGGGTCGCTCGACGCCGACGATCGACAGCGGCTCGCCGCCGTCAGGGCCGCGGCGAGCGTGGAGTACGCGACGGTCCGAGACTTGAAATCGCGCGCGCTCGACGCCGCGTTCGCGCACTTCGTGGAAGCGGAGTGGCGGCCGGCCTCACCTCGCGCGCGGGAACTACAGAAGTACTGCGAGGCGCAGGCGTGGTGGCTCGACGACTACGCGCTCTACCGGGCGATTCGAGTGCGTGAGCAGTGGCGTCCATGGAGCGACTGGCCGGAGCCGCTGGGGGATCGTGAACCCGCGGCGTTGAGGAATGCTCGGAACGAGCTCGCGACCGAGATTCTGCACGGGCAGTACCTCCAATGGCTGGCCGACGGTCAATGGCGTGCTTCGAAGAAGGCGGCCAATGCCGCCGGCGTCGCCATCTTCGGCGATCTGCCGTTCATGGTCGATGGCGACAGTGCGGACGTCTGGGCGAACCAACGTCTGTTTCGCCTCGATATGTCGCTGGGCGTTCCTCCCGATGCGTTCAGCGCGACCGGTCAGGACTGGGGCATGCCGGTCTACCGATGGGACGTCATCGCCGCGGAGGATTTCGGCTGGCTCAGAGCACGGGCGCGGCGAGGCGCGGAGTTGTTCGACGGCTACCGCCTGGATCACCTTGTCGGCTTCTACCGCACGTACGGGCGGCCACGTGACGGCAGCCCGCCCGGCTTCTCGCCCGCCGATGAGCCCGATCAGATCGCGCTGGGCGAGCGTGTGCTCGAAGTGTTCCTCGCATCCGGTGCCGAGTTGATTGCGGAGGATCTGGGCGTCGTGCCTGATTTTGTTCGGGCGTCAATGGCGCGACTGGGGGTGCCCGGGTACCGCGTCGCACGCTGGGAGCGCGAGTGGGAGGTCGAAGGGGAGCCGTTCAAGGATCCGGCCGCGTTCCCCGCGCAGTCCGTCGTCACCTCAGGCACACACGATACAGACACGCTGGTCGAATGGTGGGCGGAGGCGTCAGTCGCGGAGCGGGAGCAGATGGCTCGTGTTCCCACCGTTGCCGCACTGCGTGGCGCCAACGATCTCGTCGAGGCCGCTTACATTCCGGACGTGCGCGACGTCCTCATCGCGTCACTGTTTGCGGCAGGATCCGATCTGCTCTTGATGCCCATTCAGGACGTGTTCGGCTGGAGCGATCGGATCAACGTGCCGGCCACGGTCAACGACCGCAACTGGACCTACCGGCTCCCGTGGCCCGTCGATGCCTTCGACGAAGTCGCCGACGTCCGCGAACGGCGCGACCGCCTGCGCGCATGGGCGGTTGCATCGGGCCGCCTGATGCTCGAAGACGTGGCCAGCCTGCCCAGCGTGCGATAATCAAAGGTTCATGGCGACACTCCGTTCATTCCGGGCGCTGCGCCCGCGGCCGGCTGATGCCGTGCGCATCGCCGCCGTTCCGTACGACGTTGTCAGCACCGACGAAGCTCGGGCGCTGGCCGATGGCAATCCTTTGAGCTTCTTACGGGTGTCGCGCGCAGAAATCGAGTTCCCCGTCGGCGCCGATCCTCACACGCCCGAGGTTTACGATCGCGCTGCGGCCAATTTCGCCGCGCTCAGGGCGTCGTCGATGGAGCTCGAGGCTGAGCCGGCACTGTATTTGTATCGCCTTCGGATGGGCGATCACGAGCAGACCGGCCTGGCCGGCTGCTTCTCCCTCGATGAATACGACCGCAACATCATCAGGAAACACGAGCGCACCCGGCGCGACAAGGAAGACGACCGCACCCGACACATGCTGGCGCTGCGCGCTCAGACGGGTCCGGTCTTCCTGACGTACCGGGGATCCGCCGACGTTGACGCGATCGCCGCGCGGAATGTTCAGCGTGCTGCGCTGTTCGACTTCACCGCCCCCGATGACGTTCAACACACGCTGTGGGTCGTGACGGGTCGCGATCGTGGCGCGCTCGTCGACGCCTTTGCCTGCATCCCGGCGCTCTACATCGCCGACGGTCACCACCGCGCGGCCAGCGCCGCACGCGCGCGAGATGAAATGCGGACCAACGGCGTTTCGCCGACGATGCTGGGCGACGGCGCCGATGTCAACGCAGTCTTGGCGGTGGCATTTCCGCACGACCAGACGCAGATCCTGCCTTACAACCGTGTCGTGAAGGATCTCGGCGGACTGACCCCGGACGCGTTCCTGGCGAAGCTCGGCGCCTCCTTTTCCATCGTTCCCGGACCCGCGACGCCGGTCCGGCGCGGTGAACTGTCGATGTTCTTCAACGGTCAGTGGTGGACCCTTCGTCCGCGTGCGGCGGCCGACTCAGCGGATCCGATCGGATCACTCGACGTGAGCGTGCTGCAGCAGCAACTGCTCGCGCCGATCCTAGGAATCGCCGACGTCCGGACGGACAAGCGGATCGACTTCGTCGGCGGTGCCAGGGGCACTGCGGCGCTCGAGCGCCTCGTCACGAGCGGTCAAGCTGCCGTCGCCTTCTCGCTCTTTGCCGTCAGCGTCGCTGACCTGATGGCCGTATCGGATGCGGGTGAGATCATGCCGCCGAAGAGCACGTGGTTCGAGCCCAAGCTGCGCGACGGGCTGCTGATTCACGTGATCTGACCTACTGCCTGCGGAGATGTTCATGACGACCACTATTCAGCGTGTCTTCAACTTCTCGGCCGGACCGGCGGTGATGCCGCTGCCCGTGCTCGAAGAAATTCAGCGGGATCTCATCGGGCTGCCGGGTATCGGCATGTCGATTCTCGAGATCAGCCACCGGTCGAAGGCCTTCGAGGCGATTCTCGCGCAGACCGAATCCGATATCCGGGCGTTGGCGTCGGTGCCGTCCAACTACAAGGTGCTCTTCCTCCAGGGCGGCGCGAGCACCCAGTTCTCGATGGTGCCGATGAATCTCATGACCGCGGGCGGGACGGCCGATTACATCGACGCGGGGTCGTGGGCCGAGAAAGCCTACAAAGAGGCGAAGCGCCTCGGCAACGCGAGGCTCGCGGCCACGACGAAGAGCGAGAACTACTGCCGGCTGCCGCTGCCGCACGAGCTGCAGCTGACGCCGGGCGCCGACTACGTCCACATGACCTCGAACAACACGATCGAGGGCACTGAGTACAAGGCGCTGCCAGACGTCGGACCCGCCCCGCTCGTGAGCGACACGTCTTCCGACATGTTCAGCCGGCCGATTGACGTCGCGCGGCACGGTCTCATCTACGCCGGCGCCCAGAAGAATCTCGGGCCGGCGGGCGTGACGATCGTGGTCGTCCGCGATGACCTGCTGCAACGCTCGGTCGAGAAAAAGGCCTCCCTGCCGACGATGATGAACTACGCGGTGCATGCGGAAAACGGATCGATGTACAACACGCCGCCGACGTTTGCCGTCTACGCCGTCGGGCTGGTCATGAAGTGGCTGCTGGCCAACGGCGGCCTGCCGGCGATGCTCGCCGCCAACGAACGCAAGGCGGCGAAACTCTACGCGGAGATCGACCGCACCGGCTTCTATCGCGGCACGGCCCAAAACGACTGCCGTTCGCTGATGAACATCACGTTCCGGCTGGCGACCGAGGATCTCGAGAAGCAGTTCGTCAAGGAAGCGACCGCCGCGGGTCTCGACGGCTTGAAAGGCCATCGGTCGGTGGGCGGCATGCGGGCGTCGCTCTACAACGCGTTTCCCGAGGCTGGCGTGGAAGCGCTCGTTGCCTTCATGAAGGAGTTCGAGCGAACGCGCGGATGAGCGGCTACTGACCAGTGGCCGGGCGAAACCGGCGGCGCCGTCGCCGCCGTCGTCTTCGTCGCGGCGGCTGCCCGTCCTCAGATTCCGTCGCCGCCGGCCGATTCGCGGTTTCGGCGCGAAGCGCGTTCCAGTGGTCCACGAGCTCTCGTGATCCGCCGTGGATTTCGAGCCACGTCAACGCGTCCGGAAAAATCGTGCGTCTTGTCAGTGCCTGCTGCGCCCGCAGGCTCGCCTTGAGATCGTGCAGCCGCCGCTGCAGCGACAGAAGGTGGCGCAGGTGCTCCACGTCGCGGCGCGCGAGCGGTAGATCGCCGAGGCGTGGTCCTACTGGCCGATGCCGCGCCCCCGTCTGGTCGCGCTCGGGCGAGGGCGGTCGGCCTGGCTGCGGCGCGAGCCCCAGGGGGACGAGCAGGCTGCCAAGGAGAATCGCGTTCGTAAAGCGGTCGGGCGTGGCCTCGAAGCGGGAGCGATAAGCGTCTACGCGAGCGAGCGATTGCCAGAGGGCGTCAGAAGCACCCGCGTGAAGCTCGGCCGACACCGGTTCCAACAGTCCGGCGCTCGCCAGCAGGCGGAACGTTTTCTCCGACGACCCGGCGCGGAGAATCTTGTAATACTCCTCGAGCAGGCGCGGCGGCGAGGTGCGAACCATCTCGTGCCGCAGCGTGGCGATCGCCTCCATGATCGGCGCGTCGATCGCGAAGTCGAGGCGCGCCGCCAGCGCGACGGCGCGAAGCATCCGGACCGGATCCTCGAGAAAGCGGACCTGCGGATCGCCGATGCACCGCACGATGCCGGCACGCAGATCGTCAAGGCCGCCGGTGTAGTCGATGATCGAGAACGTCGCGATGTCGTAAAAGAGGGCGTTGATCGTGAAGTCGCGGCGAAACGCGTCTTCTTCAGGAGTGCCGAACGTGTTGTCGCGGTGGATGAGATGCTCGTCGCGACGGCGTCGATCGATCGACGGCAGCCCATCGCTTGCCGGCGCCTGTTCCTCGCTGTGCAGGACGGGGGCGGGCACGCCGTCCTGGGCGATCTCCTCACCGGGTTGCAGCTGACGTCTGAAGGTCGCGACCTCGATGATCTTCTGGCCGAACCTGACGTGGGCCAGCCTGAACCGCCGGCCGATGATCCAACAATTCCGAAAGAGCTTCTTGACCTGGTAGGGATGTGCCGACGTCCCGATGTCAAAGTCCTTGGGCCTGCGCCCAAGCAGCAGGTCGCGCACGCTCCCACCGACGAGGTAGGCGACATGGTCGGCCTGACGCAGCCGGTACAAGACCTTCAATGCGTCCGGGTCGACATCACGACGCGAGAGCGTGTGCTCGGCGCGTGGAATCACGCGCGGCTCGGTCATTGCGCTCGGATTGTACCAAATCGCCCGACGAGCGCGACTAACCACCTTGCTCGTCAGCAGGTTAGAGCCAACTTAGCACTGTGCTACCATCCCGGCTATGCGACGCGGCGCGCTCGCACTGGTGGGCGTCCTGATTCTCTGGCCCCTCGTGGCCCAGGCCCAGGATCCGCTGGCCCGGGCCCGGCAGCTTTACAACGACCGGCGTTTCGAGGCGGCCGCGCTGGCCGCCGAGGAAGCTCGGTCACCTGAACGCGCCGACGCGGTCGACCTCATCATCGCGAGAGCGTTCCTCGAGCGGTTTCGCGAAAGCGCCTCGCAGACCGATCTGACGACCGCGCGCGAGCGGCTGCGACGCATCAATCCGGCGCGGCTGAACGAGAGCGAGCGGACCGAATATCTGGTCGGACTCGGCGAGGACCTGTTTCTCGAAGGGGCCTCCGGTGCGGCGGCAAACATCTTCGATACCCTGTTCGAATCGCCGGGTCCGTTGACGGCGGCGGCGCGCGATCGCGTGCTCGACTGGTGGGCGACGGCGCTCGACCGCGAGGCGCGGCCGCGAGCGGATATCGATCGCCAGCCCCTCTATCAGAAGATCCGCGACCGGATGCGCGACGAGCTCACACAGAATCCAGGCAGCGCCGTCGCCTCATATTGGCTGTCTGCCGCAGCCTCGGAGCAGGGTGACCACGAAGCCGCGTGGGACGCCGCCATGGCCGGCTGGGTCCGTTCGGCCTTCGCCGAAGATCAGGGCGTCGCATTGCGTGCCGAGCTGGACACGCTCGTCCAGAAGCTGATCGTGCCGCAGCGCGCGCGGGCGCTGGCGCAGCCGCCGGAGCAGCTGCAGCAGGAGTGGGAGGCCTTCAAAACGCGCTGGCAGCGGTAGGGAGAGGCGCCGCGACTCTTGGGCGCCGCGTTAGTTCCGGGTTCTCTGTTCTGGATTCTAGGTTCCCAGTTCCGTTGTTCTAGGTTCCGTGGTTCTGAGTTCAAGGTTCACGGTTCTGAGATCCGGACGCGATGTGGTTCGAGCGCGCCGAACCAAGAACCACGGAAACCCAGAACAACGGAACTGGGAACCCAGGACCCAGAACCGCACAACTCGGAACTGACGCGGCGCCCAAGAATCGTGGCGCCTCTCCCTACCGCTGCCAGCGGGTTTTGAAGGCCTCCCACTCCTGCTTCAGCTGCTCCGGCGGCAGCGCCAGCGCCCGCGCGCGCTGCGGCAC
>JBKPSC010000010.1:0-10245 GCA_046734915.1 Acidobacteriota bacterium
GCCCGGAGATGCCGAGGATATTCAAGGGCATCCGTTCGTCGGCCCGGCCGGCCGGATTCTGCTCGAGGCTCTGACTCAGGCAGGACTGGCGGACACACACTATTACCTGACCAACGCCGTGAAGCACTTCAAGTGGGAGCCACGCGGCAAGCGCCGCATCCACGTGCGGCCGAGCACCACCGAGTTGCTCGCCTGTTCGCACTGGCTTGAACGGGAGGTCGCGGCGGTACGGCCGAGAGTCCTCGTCGCGCTCGGTGCAACGGCGGTGCGCGCCCTGCTGGGACCTGGCCCGCGTGTGACGAAGGATCGCGGCCAGTGGTTGCCTTCGGCGTTCGGCCCGCCGGTGCTCGTGACCGTCCACCCATCGTCGGTGCTGCGAATCGCCGATCGCGAGGAGCGTCACGCGGCGCTGACCGCACTCGTCGCCGACCTGCGTCAAGTCGTGCGCCGACTCGAGTCTCTTGGTCGGCGGGCGACTTCATAACCGTCATGACGCCGCACTCAGTCGTCTTCGATCGCCCTCGTCCAGTCGTGAATCTGCTGCCGCGTCATGCGGCCGATCGGCAGCTCCCGCGCGTCCAGGTAGCCCCACTCGGTGATGTCGATCAGGTATTGTTCGCGCGAAACCAGCGTGCCGCGGCAGACGTTCGCGTGAACGGTGTCGCCCTCGCGCGCCCGTCGCCACAGCTCCTCCAGCACCCCCTGAGGTATCACGCCGCGATGGCCCGGATACACGAACAGAAACAGCACGACGTGCGCGAGCAGCACCGCCGCGTGCGCGCCGAAGCGGCGCAGCAGCGCCGACCAGTCGAGCGTTGCTCCCGAATGGCGGATGATGTGCAGCACGTCCGCGCCGTCGAACCGCTCCCGCTCCATCACGAACGCCTTCGACCAGATCATGTCTTCCGCGGTGGCGAGATGGACCGGCACGTCCAGCACGAACGACGGCACGGCATGCGTGAACCAGTCGTCACTCACTTCGACGAGCCCGTTTCCTCCGGCGAAGATCATGTCGACGACGAGCCCGTTCCGATGCGCCTTGCCCAGCCAGTGCGAGAACACGAGCTCACAGGTGATACGTTCGGGCGCGAGCGCGTCGCTGATCCGCGACCAGTCCGCGCGCCGCACGAACAGATCGAGATCCTTGGTGTCGCGCACCAGCCCGGCGTGATGCTCCAGCGCGTAGGTCCCGCCAACCAGGTAGGGGATGCCCGCCTCGCGCAGGTGCCACAAGATCTCGCGGTAGACATCGGCGGCACGAGGATCGCTGTATTCGTGCGAGACAGCTTGAGCCACGCCTTGCCGCTCGCAAACGCAGTACCAGCCGGTGCCGGGACGTAACATGATGATGAAAAGGAAGAACGCGGTCCGTCTCGCGGCCGTGGGGGACCTCCACTACGCGAAGGGTTCGCGCGGCATGCTGCAGCCGATTAGCACCGCGCTGACCCTTCTAGAAGCTGACATCCTCGTCCTCGCTGGCGATCTGACTGACTATGGACTGCCGGATGAGGCAGTCGAGCTGGCACGCGAGCTCACGGCCTCCGTGAAAATACCCATCGTGGGCGTCCTCGGAAACCATGACTACGAGTCAGGTGCCGTGGCCGAGGTGCGCCGGATCTTCGCGGATGGCGGGGTACGTCTCCTCGATGGCGAAACGGTCGAGTTGCTCGGCATCGGGTTTGCGGGTGTCAAGGGCTTTGCCGGGGGCTTTGGCCGCGGCGTGCTGGGTCCATGGGGCGAAGACGCCATCAAGCGCTTCGTCCGTGAAGCGGTGGATGAAGTGCTCAAACTGGAATCTGCGCTGGCCCGATTGAGAACCGCCACGAAGGTGGCCATCCTGCACTACGCGCCCGTCGCGCAGACGGTCGAGGGCGAGCCTCGAGAGATCTACCCGTATCTGGGCTGCGGCCGACTCGAAGAACCTCTGACCCGATATCCCGTCACTGCGGTCTTTCATGGCCACGCGCATCACGGGACGGCCCAGGGCACCACGTCGAACGGCATCCCCGTGTACAACGTGTCGCTGCCGCTTCTCGCCGCTACGGATCCAACGCAGCCGATTCGCATCGTCGATGTCGCCGTCGACGGTGCGCAACTCTGAGGGTCATGGCTGCTGCACTGGCCAGCCGCGCACCCTCGCCACGTGAGATGGGCCTGCGCTACGCGAGCGACGCGATGCCGGGACTTGGCCGGCTCCGGGCGGGAAGGGGCTTTCGTTACGTGAGTCCGTCGGGATCCGCCGTTAGAGATCCGGCGACGTTGCGCCGGATCAAGAGGCTGGCGATACCGCCGGCGTGGACGCAGGTCTGGATTGCCACCGATCCGCGGGCGCACATTCAGGCGACCGGACGCGACGCGCGCGGACGAAAGCAGTATCGCTACCACGCGCGCTGGCGCGAAGTCCGCGGCCAGAACAAGTTCGATCGTCTCGTGCTCTTCGCCAGAGTCCTCGACCGCGTCAGGCGGCGAGTCGCTCGCGATCTGTCCCGGCCGGAGTTGAACAAAGCCAAGGTAGTGGCGGTGGTCGTGCGGCTCCTCGAGGGGACGCTCATTCGCGTCGGCAACGAGGAATATGCGCGCGACAACCGGTCGTTCGGACTGACCACTCTCCGGGATCGGCACGTGAAGGTTCGCGGCGACGAAATCCGATTTCAGTTCGTCGGCAAGAGCGGCATCAGGCGGCAGATGAGCATGTCAGACCGGCGGCTGGCGCGCCTGGTCAAGCGTTGCCAGGACCTTCCAGGCCAGCAGCTGTTTCAGTATCTCGACGATCGCGGCCGGCGCCGGTCGATCTCGTCATCGGACGTCAACGCCTACCTCCGCGAGACCTGCGGCGCCGCGTTCACTGCCAAGGACTTCCGCACGTGGGCCGGAACGGTTCGCGCCGCGATCGAGCTCTCGACGCATCGCGGTCCGCTGACGAAGAAAGCCGAAGTGGCGGCGATTCAACGCGTCGCCGATCACCTGGGTAACACGCCGGCTGTCTGCCGCTCTGGCTACATTCACCCCACGATACTGACAGCATTCACCGATGGCACATTGCGGCGGGCCTTCACGTCCAACCGGCGCTCGTGCCGCGGCCTCTCGCGCGACGAGGCCGTCGTGCTCGCGCTGCTCGACTCGGGTCGCGACTGGCGTCGGCAGCTCGCCGAGTCCGCACGTGTCGCGTAACCCGACTCTGGCAGGCCATGGCGTCTGACTTGCAAGGTTGGAAGCTGGAGAATGTTATGAACCTGCTATTGCTGCTGCTGCTGCTTTTGGTGGTCATCTCGCTGCCAACCTGGCCGTACAGCGCGGGCTGGGGCTACTATCCGAGCAGCGGACTGGGTCTTCTATTGCTCATCTTGTTGATCCTGATGTTCACGAGACGGCCGGTCTAGAGGTTTTCGCAACACGGGTGAAACGCCTATCGGAGGCGACCGAACCGAAACAGGCGTTCGTCGCCCGACAAGGCGCCCGTCCAGTACTCAAGCAGGAGACGGGCCGCGAGGCTGGCGAACGTCATCCCGTTGCCGCCATAACCCAGGGCAAACAGGTGACGCGGATAGCGCCGATGCGGGCCAACGTACGGCAGGCTGTCGGGCGTCAATGCGAACAGCCCTTCCCAGGCCGCGTCAATGGACACGTTCGCCAGAGAGGGAAGCAAACGCTCGAAGTCGCCGCGCAACTCGCGCGTCGCTGATGCGAACTGCACGGCGCGACGGTGACCCGCGCGGACCGGCCGATCGCCGCCGCCGAGCAGAAGGCGGTGATCGGAAGTCCAGCGTGCGTAGTGGTAGGGCCGCTCGGTGTCCCAGATTAGCAGCGGGCCGAGACCCAGCTTGCGGCGCTGGCGCAGGGTAAGCCGTCGCGTGGCGAGCACATATGTCCGGTACATCCGAAAGCGGCCGGCCAGCGGACGAAAGCGCGCCGTCGCGTAGCCGGTTGCGACGATGACTCGGGCTGCATCGATTCGCCCTCGCGACGTTGACACGCGGACCTGATTGCCCCTCGATGTGATCCGTGTGACCGGCGATCGTTCGTAGATGCCGGCCCCGGCTGAAGCCGCCGCTCGCATGACGCCGACGCACGCACGATAGGGGTTGACCTGTGCGCTCCCGCTCGACCGGATCGCGCCGGCGCCGGTAATTCCGGTCCGACCGCGCAGGCTGTCTCGGGTGAGCCAATCGCAGGCAAAACCCGCGGCCTTCCGTTGCAGGTACTCCAGTCGGAGGCGATCCACCGCGTTTGGATCGGTTGCGAAGTGGACGACCTGCCGCTCGACCAATTCGCAAGAGATCCGGTGCTGGCGCAACGTGGCGATGAACTCGCGCACGGCCTCATGACTGAGTTGCCAGATGCGCCGGCCAGCGGTGCGGCCGTAGCGCTCGGTCAGCCTGTGGATGCCCTGATCGGGATCGGGAAGGATGAGCGCCGAGCTGGCCGCCGTGCTGCCGCCGCCAACGGTTTCGCCTTCGACGAGAACGACGCGGACACCTGCGGTCGCGAACTTCAGTGCGACCAGTGCGCCGGTGACGCCGCCGCCGATGATGACGACTTCGGCTTCATGCGTCCCGTTCAGCTTCGGGTACTTCGCATCCCGCTGGTCGCGCCCCGGTAGCCAAATTGGTTGTCCGCTTCTCAACCCTTTCGCCGTCGGTCGTGTCATCGTGGCCTGGCCTTTGCTGTTGGTGAGGGCATGGCGAACCGGACTGGCTCCTATGCCGCAACGATGCCGTATTGGGCCGAAGCAGGCGAACCGCCGGCCTCAGGGCAGCTCGACCGGGACATCGCGGTCGACGTGGTCGTGGTCGGCGGCGGGATCACGGGGCTGACGAGCGCCTATCTGCTGGCCCGAGAAGGCGCCAAGGTCGCCCTGTTCGAGCGGGGCCGACTCGGGCAGATCGACTCCGGTCACACCAGCGCCCACCTGACGATGGTGACTGACGCGCGATTGGGCGAGCTCGTGCAGCGATTCGGTCGTACAGCCGCTCGTGCCGTTTGGGACGCGGGTGTTGCCGCGATCGATCAAGTCGAAGCGCTCTGCGCCGAGTGCGAAATCGAGTGCTCGTTCGCTCGCGTCCCAGGATTCCTGCACTCGCCGCGGGGCTTGGCCACCGACTCCGATCGCAAGATCTTCGTTGACGAGGTGTGGTTCGCCGGCGACATGGGCTTCGATGCCGCCTTTGTCGAGGAGGTTCCAGTTGTTGGTGGTCCGGGCGTCCGGTTCGACAACCAGGCGCGCCTCCATCCGGGCAAGTACCTCGCCGGCTTGGCGCGGGCGATCATTTCACGAGGCGGAAAGATCTACGAAAACAGCGAGGCGGGCGAATTCGTTGCCGACCCCCTGGGTGTGAAGGTCGGTCAACACTCCATCCGCTGCAAAGACCTCGTGATCGCCACGCACAATCCACTGGTTGGCATCGTCGGTTTGACGCGGGCCAGTCTGTTCCAGACGAAGCTGGCGCTCTACACGAGTTATGTCATCGCCGGGCGGGTGCCGAAAGGCAGCGTACCAGACGCGCTGTTTTGGGATACCGGCGATCCGTATCAGTACATGCGGCTTGATCCGACCGGAGATCACGATGTGGTGATTTTCGGCGGGGAGGATCACAAGACCGGACAGGTCGACGACACCGAGTCCCGCTACACGAGCCTCGAGCGAACACTTCGAGCGAGCATTCCGGCGGCGGCTTTGAGCCACCGCTGGTCAGGTCAAGTCATCGACACGCCGGACGGATTGCCGTACATCGGCGCGATGATCGAGCATCAGTACGTCGCCACGGGGTACGCCGGCAACGGTCTGACGTTCGGTACGGCGGCGGCCACTCTGATCACTGGAGCGATACTCGGTCGCCCGCATCCCGCCGCCGAGTTGTTCGATCCAGGTCGCCAGGCCATTCATGGTCTGTGGACCTACATCAAAGAGAACGCCGACTATCCGCGGTATCTGGTGCGTGACCGCTTTACCTCGGCCGAAGAGACCTCCTGGAGCGCCGTCAAGCCCGGCGAGGGACGGGTCGTCGATTTCCGCGGCAGGAGGGTCGCCGCCTCTCGCGACGATCGCGGACGGCTCAGCGTGCGGGATGCCATCTGCACTCACCTCGGCTGCGTCGTCGCGTGGAACGACGCCGAGCGGACCTGGGACTGTCCCTGCCACGGCTCTCGATTTATGCCGCAAGGCGAGGTCGTCTCCGGTCCGGCCGAGTCGCCGTTGTCGCCGATAAAGAACTAAGGCCGCAATGCCGATACTAGCGGCGAGGAGAACACTGTGGTTTCTCGGCCTCTGATGCTCCGTTGTGTCGTGGGACAACCGGGCAAAACCCCCGAGTTTCGCTCGCTGACCGACGACGAGATCGCCCAGGCCAGGCGCGAGGGCAAGATCGTCGTGGTCGACCCCGAGGACGACATTGCACCCGACGATGCGGCGCTCACGCCCGGTTCACCAGGCTGGGAGGACGACGCGTCGAAATGGTTCCGGTTGAACGGACGGATCAAGCGTCGCCCGCGATGAGTCGGCGACGCCGAGGTCTCGCTGAGCAGTTCCCCTGACTGCTCAACGGCCGGCTTCGTCCACCTGCAGCGGCAGCTGGACGAACACCGTCGTTCCCTTTCCTTTTTCGCTTTCGATCTCGACGCGGCCGCCAGCCAGCGCGGCGCGCTCGCCTATGCCAGCGAGGCCGATACCGCGGTTCTCGTCGCCCGGCGGGTGCTCCGATGGGTCGAATCCGTTCCCATCATCTTCGACGAGCAGGACCAGCTCGTGGCGGCGCCGCTCGAGGATGACGCCGACGCGGCTGGCTTTGGCGTGCTTGTAAACGTTGTTCAGCGCTTCTTGCGCGATTCGATAGACGTTCGCTTCTACTTCGAATGGGAGCCGGATGCTGTCGAGTCCACGGGTGTGATACTCGGCCGGAATCGCGAACTCCTTTGACCATTCGCGGACGAAGTTGCCGAGGGTGGTCGGGAGGCCGAGATGTGTGAGCGCTGCCGGCCGCAGCTCCCAGGTGAAGAAATCGAGCTCGCGATCCAACTTCGAAATGGTGCGCTGCGCATCCTCGACCACCGTCCTCAACTCGGCATGCTCGCGCGCCGCTTCGGTCATCGCATCGATCTTGAGCCGCAACCCGGCGATCTGCTGGCCGACAGAATCGTGCAGATCGCGCGCGATCCGGCGCGTTCGTCCTCTTGCACGGTGAGCAGTCGCCGCATCAGCCCTCTGACCTGTTCTTCGGACTGTCGTCGTTCCTGTAGCTCCGCATCGAGAATGGCGTTGGCGGCGGCCAGTTCGGCCGTGCGGGTCTTGACGCCGACCTCGAGGGCCGCCTGCGTCTGCTGCAGCGTGTCCTCCCAGTGTTTGCGTTCAGTCAGATCGCGGGCGATCTTGACGAACCCGATCGTGGCACCGTCACGATTGCGGAGAGGCGCGAGGACGCCGCTCGCGAGGAACCTGATTCCGTCTTCCCTCACGTGCCATCGCTCGCCGGCGGCACGGCCTTTTCGCTCGGCCCGCAACCTCTCGTCCTCAGGGGCTCCGTCCTCGCGATCCTCTGGCGTGTAGAGGAGGTCCACCCGGGCGCCCTATCGCCCGATCCTCCTGCCATCCGAACATCTGGGATGCGCCCTGGTTCCAGCTGTCGATGATCCCCGTGGCATCGGTCGTGAAGATCGCGAAGTCGGAGGCGCTCTCCATGATGAGCCGAACCCGATCTTCGCTGTCGCCCAGCTGGTCCTCGATACGCTTGCGTCGACTCACGTCGACGACAAATCCGGCGCCTTCGGCGGGGCCGAGCCTCGTCGCGGTGAACATCCCCCACCACCGTGACCCGTTCTTCCTGACGTACTGCTGTTCGTGCGTATCCGTCTTTCCGGTCTGCAGAAGTTCGTCGATGGCGAGCTTGAGTTGGGCGCTGAACGCGGGTGGCGTCATCTGGTCCAGACGCACGCTGCCGAGCTTCACATCGTCGCGCGAGTACCCGTTCATCCGCAGGAACGTATTATTCGCGTCGGTGACGACTCCGTCGGCGTTGAAAAACACCACGCCAACCGTCTCGATGGCGATCGCGCGGCGGAGCCGCTCCTCCGACGCACGGAGCGCTTCCTCGACTCGCTTGTGCTCGGTGATGTCGACGAACGTCAGTACGACGCCATCGATGCGATCGTCGGCGGTCCGATAGGGCAGTGCGCGCATCAGCCACCAGCTATCGTCGCGCGTGCGAACCTCGCGCTGGACCCGCTCGAGGCGATCGAGCACACGCTCGATATCCCGAGGGAGATCGTCACCGACCAGCGTGGTGCTGATGTCGGACAGCGGGCGGCCGCGGTCGGCCGGAATGAGCGTGAAGATGGCGCGGGCCCGCGGGGTGAACAGCTTGATGCGCGAGGCGCGGTCCAGGAAAATCGTCCCTATGTCGGTCGAGTTGATCAGGTTCTGGATATCGTCGTTCGCCTGTGCCTGCTCCTCGATCTTGATCTTGAGCTCCTGATTGACCGTTCGCAGCTCCTCGTTCAGTGACTGGAGCTCCTCCTTGCTGGTCTCGAGCTCTTCAGCGGAGGATCGCAGCTCCTCGTTCATCGCCTGGAGCTCTTCGTTCGAAGCCTCGAGCTCCTCGGCCTGCGTCTCGTGGCGTTCGATCGTCGCCCGCAGCTGTGCCTTGACCCGCACGACCTCCTCTTCCAGCTGCCGAGCGGGATCGCCGCTCGACAGCGGCGTCGCCTGGTCGCGCGCCGTGTCGACGAGGCCTTCGGGCATCTCCCGGAAGATCACGAGAAAGAAGCCCCGGGCGGTGTCGTCTTCGCGAATCACCGGCCGGACAATCAGATTGACCGTCACCGTGCGACCGTCGAGGTGAACGACGAGACCCGGTGCCTCGACGTTGGTCCGCTGCTGTGCGGCCTGGTAGAGCGCCGTCCGCAATTCGATTCTCAACTCCGGCCTGACCGTCTTCAACAGGTTGTGCGACGGATCGCCGCCGCCGTACCGCATGTACCTCCCGGCAGTCTCGGACAGGTGCACGATCTCGTGGTCCTGATTGACCACGATGGAGGGCGGCGCATACTGCTCGAGGAGCCTGAGGTGTAAATCCGCGGCGGACAGGCGCTCCCTGGCGCGCTGTTCCGAGGCTCGTTCCTCGTGCGGGCGCCAGCCCGGGGTGCTCCACACCGACGCATGCGGGAGTGACATCGCCAAGCGCGTGTCCATCGCGCGGCTCTGAAAGAGGCTGGCGTCCTTGTCGAAGCTGACGAACAGGTCCCCCGAGCCTTCGACAGATTCGGATGACCCGAGCAGGAGGAAGCCGCCGGCGTTCAGCGCGAAGTGGATGATCTCGATCACCCGCTTCTGCGCGGCGCGATTCAGGTAGATGAGAAGGTTGCGGCACGAGGCCAGATCCAGGTGCGAGAACGGCGGATCCTTGATCAGGTTGTGATGCGCGAACAGCATCATCTCGCGCAGCTCCTTCCGCACCCGGTACGACTTGCCCTCTTTGACGAAGAATCGCCGTAGCCGCTCCGGCGACACGTCAGCCGCGTCGTTGAGCGTGTACAGGCCCTCGCGGGCGAAGGCGACGGCGGCCTCGTCGATGTCGGTCGCGAACAGCTGAATCGCCGGCGACCCGGGCACTGACGCGGAATGCTCAGCGAGCAGCATGGCGATCGAGTACGCCTCCTCGCCGGTCGCGCATCCCGGCACCCAGACCCGGACATGATCGTCCTCGCTCTTGCGTTCGAAGAGCTTTGGCACGATGTGTCTCTCCAGCGACTCGAACACGTCCCGATTTCTGAAGAAGTTGGTGACGCTGATGAGCAGGTCATTCAGCAGCGCTTGTGATTCCGCGGGCTGATCGTGCGTGAACTGCGCGTACGCCGCGATATCCGTCAGTCGTTCAGGCTCATTCGCCGGGCGATTCGCCTGACCACGGTTGCTCGTTTGTAGTTCGAGAAGTCGTGGCCGGTTCGAATGCGCAGCTGCGCGAAGACGGCTCGCAGGGCGTCCTCGTCGGACTGCGGGTGTGCCGGCGGTCGTTCGGGCAACTGCACCGCGCCGAACGTGTCTCGGTGGGCGAGAATGCGGCCCTGGATGTCAACTACCGGCAGCACATGGTCGACGAGCCTGGTGGCGATCGAATTGCGCGGCATGTCGCCGTACTGGGCTTCGTCCGGATCCTGGACGATCGCGATGCCGCCCAGTTCCTTGATCCGCTTGATGCCCATCGAGCCGTTCGCGCCGGTGCCCGACAGCACGACGGCCACAGCACGGTTGTGGTG
>JBKPSC010000011.1:0-9799 GCA_046734915.1 Acidobacteriota bacterium
CGGTTGCGCAGGCCTACGATGACGCCGGGTGCGACCGGTTTCTGCTGAAGCCGTGCATGCCTGATGCACTCGGCCTGGAGATACGCGACGTCCTGGCGTCGCGCCACGCGTCGACAACGAGCAGCGGTCTGTTGAAATGGCGGCAATGACGTTCGGAAATGCCCATCGAACGTTCGAACGGTGCAGTGGGCGCGGTTGTGAGGACGGTTACGCTTTAGACGATTGCGTCTTCTGCAGGCAAGGGCAGCTCAATCGTGAAGGTGCAGCCCTCGCCTGGCGCATTTCGGATGCGAATGTCACCGCCGTGCGCGCGCACGGCCTGTCGCGCGATCGAGAGTCCCAGGCCGAGACCAGAACGGTCGGTGCCACGTCGCTCGCCGAAAGGCTGGAACAGGTCGCCTTTGCTCTCTGGAATGCCTCCGCAGGTGTCCTGGATATCGACCACCAGGCGTTCCCCTTGCGCATGCGCCCGGAGGATCACCGTGCCGCCAGCGGGCGTATTCTTGAACGCGTTGTGCAACAGGTTCATCACCGCCGTCGTCAGCAACTGCGGATCGCCGTCGACGCCCAACGCGGAATCGACCGGCGTGACGATGAATTTGATGCCCCGATCCTCCGCGTGGAGAAGTCCCGTCGCCGCGATTTCGTCCACCAAGGTAGTGACGTTCAGCCGTTCCTTTTGTTGCTTTCCGGCGGCAAGCCTGACCTCCGAGAGCGTCCTGTCCACGAGATCCCACAGACCCGTCAAGCTGCGGCCCAGAACTGCTCCGGTACTGCCGTTGATGGCGACCGTGCCGCGCTTCAGCGCGTGAAAGGCGAGCAGCGCACCATTGAGGAGGTCGCGAAGCTCGTGCGCCGCCTGCGCGAGGCGCTCGATTTCCGCCTCGGACCGCCGCTGTGCCGTGACCCGCGCGTGCTCGGTAACCGCCTCGGCGATCGCCATATCGAGACAACGGTTCAATGTATGAAATTCCTCGACGGTAATCGGCGTGTGCTGGTCGACCGCGATCTCGGTAATCGCCTGGCAGATATCACCGTAATCGTGAACGACCTGTGCCACGTTGAAGCCCGCCGCCAACAGCGCGGCGCCGTGCCGCGTGGCGGAGGAGCCGATCGCGTCAGTCGAGAAGGGTGTCGTTGTCGCCTCTAACCGGAGTGTCTCTGACAGCTGGGTCAGAAAGAGCGGCACGCCAAACTCGATCTCGCGACTCGAGACCGACGGCCGCGGCCGGCTGCGTACGCGGGCTCTCGTCCGCGCCACGATGTCGTCTCGATGCATGACGATAAATTCGGACAACATCGTCCCTCCGGTGCCCACTACGATTGGCCGCGCAAATCGCGGACCCAGGGACCGGCTCGAGGTCGCTGAAGGTCAGGCAGCGGGCGGGCCGTGAACAGAAGCCGACACGGCCTGGCGATCACCCGTGCCCAGCGGGTCGCGCGGCTCACCCGCGCGCTGTCGGTCGCGATCCCGGTGTTCGCATACATCTGGCGGTAGAGCTTCGAGAGCAGCACGAAAGCGAGCCTCGCGCGAAGCGTCGGCGTGCATTGCGATCGCCTCCAGATCCGTCGAAGACCGTAGAACTGGTCCCACACGGCCTGTGTGCGGGCACGAATCTCGTCCGGCGACATCACCGGGTGCGGCGCGTAAACCTTGGGCCGTTGCGCCTGTGGAATCAACCAGTGGCGCGTGATCGGTATGCCGGCAATGCGGGCCGCGTCGGCACCGAGGCGTTTCTCCCACGCGGCGAAGTCGACGGTACCGGGGTAGGGCGTGAGCATCACGAACTGCGCGAAGGCCAGCCCGGCGCGATCCGCGATGTCGGCGGTCGCGGCGAAGGTGGAGGGACGATCGCTCGGCAGCCCGAAGATGAACGAGCCGAGGACATGCACGCCGTGATCACGAAAGGTGCGCAAGCGTCGAACCAGCGCCTCGCCGACGTCGTTGAAGCCTTTGAACACGTCCTTCAGCCCTTCGGGCGTGACGGCCTCGACGCCCACCAGGGCCCCCTTGATGTTCGCCCGCCGCATGGCGGTTAGAAACGCGGGATCTTCGGCGGCCTCCATCGTGATTTGCGTGAAGAACACCATGTCGGGCGGCAGGTGGGCGAGCCGGTCCATCAGCTCGAACCGCTCCGCGCGCAGCGCCCGCAGCTGTTCGAGACGCGACACGTTCTGCTGACGCTCCGCCAGGGCAAGATCGGTCAACGTGACCGGGTAGAAGTTGTCATCGGCCAACGCCACGAAGCGAAAGCCTCGTCGGCGGAGTTCAACGATTTCTTCCACGACGACATCCGTCCGACGTTGGCGGGGTGCCTGGCCGTCGGTGCGCCAGACCGAGCAGAACGAGCAATGCTTCGGACAGCCGCGCACGGTTTGCACCGAGCCCCACATGTAACGTCCCGGCGGCAACAGTTCCCAGCGCGCGGAGACGAATCGATCGGCGTCGACCCGTCCCGCCTCATAGACGGACTGCAAAGTACCGCGTGCCGCATCGCCGAGCACGAGTGGCCAGGCGATGTCGCCGTCGCCTTTGACGACAGCGTGGGCTCCCCCGAGGCTGAGCGCCTCGTCGGGATAGAGCGTGGCGTGAACGCCGCCAAAGATCACGGTGGCCCCGCGGGCCCTCGCCAGCTTGCCGAGCTCGTATCCGCGAAGGGCGTTGCCGGTGTGAATGCCGACTCCGACGACATCGCCCGGTTGAACCGTGTACACGTCGAAGGGCTCGAGGGTTTCGTCCGTGATCCGTGGGCATCCAAACGTCGCCGGCGTCGCGGCAGCGAGGACGAACAGCCACCGCGGCGTGATCACGCCGATGCCGAAGGAGAGGTGGCTCGGATTCACTAGGTGAACGGTCATGGGCGCGAAAGCAGGAAGTCTATCGACCTGAGCGGCCGCTCACTGTTCAAAATGGAACACCGCGATGCCTTCGAGGCGGACGGGTTGCTATGGGTGGATCACCCACTAACCACTCGAGAGGGTTTTTGGCGGCTAGTTGCTGTTGACCGAGATTCAGCTCTCGCCGCCAGGCAGGTGCTACCGTGACGGCGCCGGATTCACGATGGCCATCGGTCCGATGATCCTGTTCGGATCGGCATTCGGCTTCGGTCGGAACATCTGCGAACGATCGTTCGAGACTTCCGTCACATACAGGTTTCTCGCTGAATCGACGTGGATCTGATGGACGCCATCGAACTGACCCGGCAGCGCGCCGTGTCCGCCGATGTCGAGAATGTAGTGCCCATCGAGGTCGTACTTGACGAGGCGGTCCGTCGTCCAGTCGGCGACCCAGATGAAATCGTCCTGCGTCACGGTATGGGCGAGCACCGCCGAGTTGTAACCGGTGGGCCACATGGTCAGGAACTTCCCGTTTTCATCGAACACTTGCATCCGGTGATGCTCGCGGTCCGCGACGAACAGCCGACGGTCGCGACTGATCCCGATGCTGTGCACCGACCAGAATTCGGAGGGCTTGGGATTGTCCGGATCGACGGGGGGGCGTCCCCAATCCATCAGAAATTTTCCGCTGCGATCGAACTTCGCGACGCGTGTGCCGGCGTATCCGTCGGCGACGAAGAACGTGCCATCAGGGAGCCACGCGATGTCTGTGGGTCGATTGAAATTGTTCGGGCCGCGTCCCGGCACGCCGCGTTCGCCCATCGTCCTCACCAGCTTGCCGTCGTGAGTGAAGATGTTGATCTCGTGCATGTCGTCGTCGACGATCCAAATGTGTTTGTCGGGATCGTAGGGGTTCATCAGAATCTTGTGCGGTCCGCGGCCCATCTCTCCGAGCCCGGTGCCCCGGTCGGGAGCAAGATACTTGTCGTGCTGCAGCCACTCCTCGATCGTGTTGCCGTTGCCGTCCACGGCGAACACGAGATGATGCCGTCGCATCTGATAGGGGTACGGCGTTCCTGAGTAGTCGCGCCTGCCAGTGTTGGTCCGGCGTGGATTCAGCAGACAGGCACACGTCCACGGTTCAGCACCGGGCGGCAGAGAGATTTCGCCTCGCTGCATCACCCACACTTTGTTCGGAGTCTCGGCCCAGACCCCGGCGCCGGACCCCCAAGTCCAACCAGCGTGTGAGAGGTCCGTATCCGGCAACGGCTTCGGCCAGGGGACCACGGGCTCGTAGTCGCCCATGTCGACCTTCTTGACGGTCTGCTGCGCGCCGACTTGGCCACCGTTCGAGGAGCCGCCAATTGGAATGAGAGCCGCGAGAGCCAGCGAGGTGGCGATGATGATTGCCGTGGCGCGCATGCCTGTCTCTCCTGGAAAGCGTGATCGTGCGCCTGCACCCTTCTCGTGTCAACGCGATAGCCTCCTTGACACGATGCCCGCGGGACGGTTGACTTATCCGTCATGAGTACGGTGACAACTCGCGCCGTGGCGTCTTCGTGGGTCTTGGTAGCCGTCCTGATGGTTCCCCTCGCCGCGTACGGACAGCGGGGCCGAGGTCAGGGCCAAGGTGTGGCGGCCCAGGCCCCTCAGCCGACCGGCGAGCGCGTGCGCGTAAAGACTGGCCACGCCAACGTCCACACCGGTCCGACTTCGGGAAATGAAGTGCTCGTGCTCGCCGCGAAGGGCACGGTCCTGCCGGTGCTCGCGCACCGGGGGGAATGGGTCCAGGTGGGTCTCTCGCCGGAGCTCAGGAAGACCGGAATGGTGATGCGTTGGTACAAGAATGAAAGTAACGGCTGGGTCCACGACTCGATGCTTGAGGTCGTGAAGCCCGGCGAAAAATAGAATGAACAACTCGTGCGTCCGGGTCGCCAAGGACGCAGATGTTCAGGCCGGGGCGTTCAATCGTTCGTCGAGTAGTGGCGACCGTCGTGTCCGCGGTGGCCGTCAGTCATACGATCCCTCTCTGTCGATGTCGCGAATGCAGTCGCGTGCAGGCCCGGCAGGATCGTCTCGAACGCGGTTTGAATGTTCAAACGATTTCCACGCCTATCCCGGATCGTCATTTCGGGACTGCTCGGCTGGTCAGTGAGAAAGTCTTGCCAGTGGCGTGCAATGGGTAGGTCCACGCCGAGCGCGGAATCGAAGATCGACATCGTCAGCAGTTCAGAGCGTGAGTAGCCGATGAGCGTTGACGCCCCAGGGCTGACGGCGACATAGCGACCGTGTTCGTCTAGTGCCAGGACCGCTACCTGCAGGCGGTCGATGAGCACGCGCATGCGCTCCTGTGCGCTCGCATCTGGCTCGAACCGCTTGGCTATCTCGCGCAGTGCCAGCAGCGGACGCCGCAGCTGTCGCGCTACCAAACGATTCTGCGGCGTAGCCATGATCGCATCATCCACCGCCGCCAGCAACAGATCCGCTTCTGTCGGCTTCGCGAGCACGATCACCGCGCCTGACGCACGGGCGCGGGTGGGAACATCGAAGTGGAGCACCGATGTCACCACGACAACGGGAATACTGGCGGTGCCCGAATCGCTCTGCAACTGACGGAGAATCTCGAATCCGTCAGCGCCGGGCACGGCTACCTCCATGATCACTGCGTCCGGCAAGCGTCGTTGAGCGACACCGACAGCGGCGAGGCCGTTCGCGACGCTGTATACGGCATAGCCGGCCTGTTCAAACAGACACGCGTACAACAGACGAGTATCCTCGTGTGGTTCGATGAGGAGCAACCGCGGGCTCTCAGCCAACCCGGCGAGCGCGTCGGGACGGCGGCGTCCCCACCTGGTTCGACGATCACGTTGTCGACGCTCCACGACCCTCAGCTTCTGATCTGAAAGCGCCGGTGTCAATCGTCGAGCGATCATGACTGCGGTTTGTTGAGAGTGGCGGTCAGCTTTTGCATAACGTCGACGAGCGCTTCGATGACCGTTCTCAGTCCTGCCACCTCTCGCCGCAATTCACCGTGGAGGGTGCGGTCTGACTGGGGGTCATGGGCGCGGCGCCCGTTTCGGCTCCGTCGTCGGTCGGGTAGCCTCCGCCGCTCCTCCATCCTCAGCCAGAACAGCAAGATCGTCACCAAGCTCTACCGGGCCCAAACTCGTTGTGCCCGCAAAGAGTCGGGACCCCGGTTGACTAACGCCACCTGGAGACCCGAATAGGTGCAACCCGGCGGGTCAGGAGCCCCAGCCTAAGAAGAATGAATCGAGACGACCGCGCCGGAGCTGCACGGGGTGAGATAGAGGTGGGCGACTGATCCAGCTGAGGCTGAGCGATCCTTCCTAGTGCGCGGCAAAATCAACGCCGCACTGCGAGCGCGGACACGGCGACGATCAGTTCGAGCGGATCGATGGGTTTGACGAGGTGCATGTGGAATCCACTCGCCAATGCGGTGATACGGTCCTGCGACCGTGCATAGGCGGTCAGTGCCGCCGCCGGCACGCTTCGGGCGGGCTCCGCCAACTGGCGCACCATTCGAATCAATTGCAGCCCATCGGTGCCGGGCATGCCGATGTCGGCGATCATCACATCGAACCGTCGCGCGCCCAGGGCGTCGATTGCTGCACTCGCCGAGGCGCTGGTCGTAACGGTCGCGCCAGCGCCTTCGAGGATCGCCCGAAGGAGATTCAACGAATCTCCCTCGTCGTCTACAGCCAGAACGGAGACGCCGTCCAGTCTTGGAACATCAGCCAATGCCGGTGGCTGGCGGTCGGCCTTCGGCTGTTCCCTCAGCTCAGCTGTGCCCAGGGAGCTATGGACGATCATCAGCGGCAGTCTGATCGTGAACGTCGCGCCACGACCAGGACCGTCGCTGGACGCTTCAATCGTGCCGCCATGGAGCTCGGTCAATTGCTTCGCGATGGCGAGGCCAAGGCCAAGGCCGCCCTGCTCTCGCGAAAAGGTGGCGTCCGCCTGACGAAACCGCTCGAAGACAAACGGCAGGAACTCCGACGCAATGCCACGACCGGTATCGCTCACCGCAATCTCGACATGAGAGTTGACGCGCGCCAATCGAAGCTGGACCCTTCCTGAGCGCGGCGTGAATTTGATGGCGTTCGACAGGAGATTCCAGACGACTTGTTGCAGCCGATCGGCATCGCCGGACACCGGCGTGGTCAGCGGGTCGATGACCGATTCGACCCGGACGCCTTTGGCCTCGGCGGCCGGCATCACCGTCGCGCACGCCTCGTGCAGAACCGAAGGCAGGTCGACTGGCGCGACATTCAACCGCATGCGGCCGGCGACAATCCGCGACACATCGAGCACATCCTCGATGATCTGCCTCAGGGCGGTCGCGTTCCGTTCGACAATCTCCAGTGCCTCGCCGGTCTTCTCCGGGGCGACGTGATGTTGCCGCATCATCCGCGCATATCCCAGGACCGCATTCAGCGGCGTCCTGAGCTCGTGCGACAGCGTCGCGAGGAACTCGTCTTTGAGTCGACTGGCTTCGTTGGCGCGGGCGTAGGCGCGAGAGTTCTCAACTGCGAGTGACGCCCGGGCAGCGAGCTCACGGGCGAAACGCACGTCGTTTTCGGAGTATTCGCGGCCCGATTCCGCGCTGACGAAGGTGATGGCGCCGAATGCGTTGCCGCGCGCCATCATCGGCGCGCAGATGTACGACGTGAGCCGCAGCTCTCTCAGAATGCGCCGGTGCTCCTCGTCGCGGGCCGCCGCGTCGAGCAGCGCGGCAGGAATGCGCGACATGAACGTCGCCTTGCCCGTACGGATCGCCTCGCGGACGCCGCCCGGCGCGTTTGGGTCTGCAGGGTAACGCTGTTCGAGCGTCCGCGCGTACTCGAGCTTCGCTGGATCGACGTGCGCCACGGCCACTCGCTGCAAAGCGCCGCGTTCGTCGACGATGTCGACGGCGCACCAGTCGGCGATTGATGGCACCGCTAGATTCGCGACCGCCGTCAGCGTCGCCTCGTAGTCAAGGGAAGCACTCAGCACGGTTCCGGCCTCGGCGAGGAAAGCCGCCTGCTGTCGTGCATGGTCGGCGCCTTCGCGGGCGGTCCGCTGTTCTTCCAGGAGCTCGACGCTGGTCAACGCCGCTGCTGCCAGGCTGGCCAGCGCCCGGCCGACCTGGATATCCATCTGCCCGTACGTGCGCGGCCGTTGCGAATAGAACACGAGCGTGCCTCTGCGCTCGCCGCGGATCGCCAGCGGAAACACGATCAAAGACGCGATGCCTTCGCGCTCGTACGTGTCGTGCAGGTCGGCCAGCAGCGGTGCCGTGGCGACGTCCTCGCACACGAACGGTTCGTCGAACGGCACCTGGCTCGTGCCCGGGTCGGTTGGGATCACCCGACAGGCGAAAGTCTCTGACACGCCAACCGCGCGAACGATGCGCCAATTGCCGGCCTGATCGACTCGCCACATGGCATACGCATCGGCGACGAAGACGCCGCGGGCGAGATCGATGGCTTCTGACATCACCGCATCGCTGCTAATCGCCGCCAGGATCTTGCCGGAGGCCAGGGCGAGACCCATCAGCCGCGCCTGCGTCTCGCGCAACTCGGCGTCCATGCGTTTTCGGTCGGTGATGTCGCGCGCGATCTTCGATGCTCCGACGACGGTGCCGTCGGCGGCGCGAATCGGAGACACGGTAAGAGAGATGTCGACGAAGCTGCCATCCTTTCGCCGCCGAACCGTATCGAAGTGTTCGACTCGCTCGCCGCGGCGAATGCGGCTCAATACGAGATCCTCCTCGCCGAGCCGCTCCTCGGGAATCAGCATCGTGATGGACTGGCCGATGGCCTCCTCGGCGGTATATCCGAAAAGGCGCGTCGCACTCTGGTTCCACGACGTGATGCGCCCCGTGAGGTCCTTACTGATGATCGCGTCATCCGACGATTCGACGATGGCAGCCAACCGCAGTGATGCGTCCGGCAGAGGTGAAAGCATATTCGGGGCGGCAGTCACTCGTTCAGGCGATGAGGGAATGTCCCTCGCACGTCTGAATTCTAGCCGACGTTGACGAGCCACCCTTTGCAGCTGCGGGAGTGGGAGAACGACTACAATAGCCACCGGCCGCATGGGCGGTGGACGGTAAAACACGTTGTCTGACGCCCAGGCTTCCCTCAAGGAGCCACGATGCGTACTCCGAAACACGTAGCCCTCGTTGTTGGAACCGTCATGGCGCTGAGCGCATGCGCACCGGCCGCTCCGCCTGCGGTCGATACGGCCGCTGACGAAGCCGCACTCAAGGCGGCCACCCTCACGTGGCTCGAGGCGTACAACGCCGGCGACGTCGAGAAGATCGTGGCCTTGTATCAGGAAGACGCCGTGCTGGCGCCGCCGCATGCGGCTGTGGCCAAGGGCCACGCCGCGATCCGTGCGTTCCTGACCGCCGACACGGCCGGCGCGAAAGCGGCCGGCCTAAAGCTCGTGCCGGGCACGTCCACGGCTGGCGTGGCGGGCGACACGGGTTGGGAATCCGGGACATACACCATCACCGATGGGGCAGGGGCCACCGTGGACAGCGGCAGCTTCTTATCGGTGTCGCACAAATCGAATGGCCAGTGGTTGTACTACCGCGACACCTACAACTCGGACCGGCCGCTCCCGGCGCCGGCCGCTGCTGACAAGAAGTAGTGCGCGCCGGCAGCCAAGAAGCTCTCCTGATCGTCAGACGCCGGGCCGCGCGATGAATTGATGGCCGCTTCGGTCGGCCCGCGATTCATGGCAAGCCACCGCCATCACGCGCTCAGGATTTCGACAGCTCGTCGAAGAGTCCGTCCAGGCCATTTGGCGGAAACGGCCACTCGAGATCGTCGAGCTTGATCCGGGTCGCGATGTCAGTCTTCTTCCCGCCAGCCTTGATGAGCGCCACCATTCGGTCGTTCAGCGTCTGCATCTTGTTCCTGAAGGTGCGTACCTGATCCTTGGTCAGCAC
>JBKPSC010000012.1:0-7747 GCA_046734915.1 Acidobacteriota bacterium
GGCCGCGTCTGGATCGGCAACATGGGCGGGCTCGACGTGATTCACGGATCCCGCGTGAGCTCGGTGCGCATCCCCGGACGGAACGTGACCGCGCTGTGGGAGGACCGGGCCAGACGCCTCTGGGTCGGCGTCGACGACGAGCTCGCGATGTACGCCGACGGAGAGTTCCGGCGCGTCCACGGACTGGATGGCCGCACGCATCTCGGCCTCGTGACGACTGTCACCGAAGACCGCGACGGTAACTTGTGGGCGAGCGTCGCCGGGGTACAACCCCTGCTGCTGCGCATTCGTGACCTCGCGGTGCAGGAGGAGTTTCCGGTGCAACGGATTCCATACTCCATGGTGCTCGCGCCGGACACTGATGGCGGCATCTGGCTGGGTCTGCGCAATGGCCAACTCGGTCATTACCGGAATGGCACCTTCGTTACCTTCCCGCTGCACCAGAAGGCGCAGCCCGTGTTGGGACTGATGGTCGACAGCGACAAATCGGTGTGGGCCTCCAGTGCGAGCGGACTCGCGCGCTGGAAACAGGGTGTCGTGACCACGCTGACGACAAAGAACGGGTTGCCGTGCGACGAGATAGTCAGCGCTGCTCGCGATCGTCACGACACGCTGTGGCTCTACGCCAAATGCGGCCTGCTGGCCGTCGACGCCGCCGAGCTCGACCGATGGTCGCGTCATCCGGACACCGCCATTGGTTACCGGGTGTTCGACGTCGTCGACGGCGCGATGCCGTCAGCCAGTTCATATCAGCCCAACGTGTCGGTCTCGCCTGATGGCCGGCTGTGGTTTGCCAACGATGCCGTGGTGCAGACGGTGGACCCCGACGCACTGCGGCCGAACGCGGTCGCCCCGCCGGTGCTCGTCGAGGCGCTGCGCGCCGATCGCCATGACTATTCGATCGCCGGACTCGTCAACCTGCCCGCGCGCAGCCGTGACATCGAAATCACCTACACGGCGTTGAGTTTCGCGATGCCGGAGAAAGTGCGCTTCCGCTATCGGCTGGAAGGCCGCGACCAGGAGTGGAGCGATGCCGGCACGCGGCGGCAGGCCTTCTACAACGACCTTTCGCCCGGCACGTATCGCTTTCGCGTCATCGCTTCGAATGACAGCGGCGTGTGGAACGACGACGGCGCATTACTGGATTTCTCCATCGCCCCGGCCTATTACCAGACGACGTGGTTTCGAGCCGCATCCGTTGTCACGGTTCTGGCACTGTTGTGGGCGTTGTATCAGCTTCGGCTCCGGCAGCTCGCGCACAACTTCAATCTGCGGCTGGATGAACGCGTCAACGAACGGACCCGCATCGCCCGTGAACTGCACGACACGCTGTTGCAGAGCTTTCAGGGCTTGATGCTCCGCTTTCAGAGTGCGCGCGACCTGCTGCCCGCACAGCCCGCGAAGGCCGTCGCAGCACTCGACGGCGCTCTCGACCGCGCCGATCAAGCCATCGCCGAAGGCCGCGACGCGATTCAGAATTTGCGAGCGTCCACGGTTGTGAGCAACGAATTGGCGCAAGCAATTACAACGCTGGCCGAGGAGCTCAACAACGGCGATGGGAACAACGCCTCGACGATGTTCAGGATGTCCGTCGAGGGCTCGCCGCGTGACCTGCATCCGATTGTGCGTGACGACATCCACCGCATCGCGCGCGAAGCGCTTCGCAATGCGTTCAGTCACGCGCAAGCCGTTCGCATCGAGGCGGAAGTCACGTATGGTGCCCGCGAGCTTCGCCTGCGGATCCGGGACAATGGGAAGGGCATCGACCCGCAACACCTCAGTGGCGGTCGCGTGAGACACTGGGGATTGGCCGGTATGCGCGAGCGTGCCGTTCAAATCGGCGCCCAACTCAATCTGTGGAGCCAAGAGGGAGCCGGCACTGAAGTCGAGTTGCGCATTCCCGGCGGCGTCGCCTACGCCACACCCGGCGGTCGCGGCGGCGCGTTTCGGATGAGCCGTAATGAAGGTAGCGGATCATGAGCGGCAGGCAGGCCTCGATCCGGGTTCTTTCGGTCGACGACCATCCTCTTCTCCGCGAAGGCATCGCCTCGCTATTAGCGGGCCAAGATGACTTACACCTGGTGGCCGAGGCTTCAAATGGCCGCGAGGCCGTCGAACAATTTCGAGCGCATCGCCCCGACATCACACTGATGGACTTGCAGATGCCTGAGATGAACGGTGTCGAGGCCATGATTGCGATCCGCGCGGAGTTTCCTTCGGCTCGAATCATCGTCCTCACGACATACGTCGGCGACGCGCAGGTATTACGCGCGCTCGAGGCTGGCGCTCAGGCGTACTTGCTCAAGAGCGTCCTGCGGAAAGAACTGCCAGACACCATCCGTCTCGTGCACGCAGGTCACAAACGGATCGTGCCAGAAGTGGCGACGACGTTGGCCGAGCATGCGGCCGATGAAGGCCTGTCGGTGCGTGAAATCGAAGTGCTCAGGCTCATCGCCGGTGGGAACGCCAACAAAATGATCGCCGACCAACTCTTCATCACAGAAGAAACCGTCAAGGGCCACGTCAAGAACATCCTTTCCAAGCTGGCTGCAAACGATCGAACGCACGCCGTCACCATCGGTCTGAAACGCGGAATCATCGACCTGTAGCCACACCCCTCGAAAGAGGCGCTTCGCGCAAGGACTTTCGAGGCGGGCGCACGCGTCCTGAACGCGCTAGCGTTAGCACAGGGCGACTTGTGCAAAGACTTTTCTCGACATTTCCCGACGGTCTGCCGGGCGCCGGCCTGCTGCTCCTACGCGCTGCCGCGGCGATTCCGCTGCTGTATACGGGGCTGCTGAGGGTCGCTTCGTCGTCCTCGGCCATCCTGGAAGTAGTCGCAGCGGGGGCCGCAATCCTGTTGCTGATTGGCTTGTGGACGCCGCTCGCCGGCGCGCTGATTGCCGTCGCGGAGCTGGGCCTTGCAGTCCTGCATCCTGCCCACTCCTGGATGTCCGTTCAGTTCGCGACGATGGGCGCCGCACTCGCGATGCTCGGACCTGGCGGCTGCTCGCTGGATGCGCGGCTATTCGGACGCAAGCAGATCCAGATTCCCCCCCTACTTTAGTCTCGCCTCGAAAGGGGTGTGGACCGACGTTGCGATCGAGGCACCGCACGGAACTCCCTTCGAGGGTTGTTGACGATTCGTCTCGCCCTCAGACTGCGCGCGAAGGAGAGATCAGAGATGACAACTGCGCGCCCTACTTCATCTCGGCCTGCTTCGAGTGCGAACATCTCGCGCACGGAACAGAGCAACGCCAGTACCGGCGACGATGGCCTCTCGACATTCTTAGCGATGCGTCCCCGCCTGTTTGGAATCGCCTACCACATGCTCGGCAGCGCCGCCGAGGCCGAGGACGTCGTGCAAGATGCCTGGCTACGCTGGCAGACCACGGACCGCACCATCGTCCGAGACGCCGCAGCATTCCTCGCGACGACTGCGACACGATTGGCGATCAACGTCATGCAGTCGGCACGATCGCGCAGAGAGACGCACGTCGCGCCTTGGCTGCCAGAGCCAGTCGACACGAGCGCCGACCCTGGACTGGGGGTGGAACGACGCGAAGCGCTGGAGTTGGGCGTACAGCGAATACTGGAACGGCTGTCGCCCGCGGAACGAGCTGCGTACATCCTTCGGGAGGCGTTCGACTACGCGTACCGTGACATAGCGATAATCCTCCGGTTTGAAGAGGCAAATGCGCGACAAGTCGTGAGTCGCGCTCGGCAGCACGTCGCCAATGGCCGAAGGATGCCCGCGAGTTCGACCAAGCACAGACGTCTTCTCGACTCCTTCATCACCGCAGCTCAGCACGGCGACGTCCATGGCCTCGAGGGCCTCCTTGCTTCCGACGTCGTTTCCATCTCGGCCCCCGCAGCCGCGGCATGACGTCACAACGCAGCCCGGTATCCGGTCAATGGCTCAGAGAAGCGAGCGACTGCAGATTCGGATTACTGCAACCGTGCTTGGAGGAACGCCATGGAAAGCACAGCATCGTCGATGCCCTCGCCGTCGCACGGGGGCGACACATTGGCGCCAGAAGCCATAGTTCGATCACTGATGTCCAAGGATCTCGCGGGAGATCCGGCCAGAGAACTCTCGATGATCACCATCGAGTACCCGCCGGGAAGCGTCGACCCGGTGCATAGCCATCATGCGCAGGCGCTCGTCTACGTACTGGAGGGCACCATCGTGATGCAGGTGAGAGGTGGGGAGCCAGTCACATTGGCGGCTGGCCAGACCTTCTATGAGGCGCCGAACGACGTGCACGTCGTTGGCCGCAACGCGAGCCAGACTGCGCCGGCCAGGTTCCTGGTGTTCCTGGTGAAAGACAAGGGTGCACCGCTTCTGACGCCAGTCAAGTGAACTGCGGTGGTCAATTGGGCGACGCTGACGCGGGCTCCAGAGCTGAGCATGACCAGGAGACAGTCATGACGATCTCCGATTTCACAACGATCCTGGCGGGCGAACGCATGTTCACGAAGTACACGGGCAGCGTCGAGCCTCCTTCACGAGACGAGATCGCTCGACTCGCGTACCACTTCTACGAAACGCGCGGGCGACGGGATGGTCAGGATGTCAGTGACTGGCTGGCGGCCGAACAGGAACTCACGCACCACTATCGGTAGCCGAGATGGCTTCAACACTGGAAGGGACTTCAATTATGAAACTCGTAATCATCGGTGGCACCGGGCTGATCGGCTCGAAGCTCGTCACCAAGCTGCGTGAACACGGCCATGAGGCCGTCCCGGCCTCGCCAGACACCGGAGTCAACACCATCACCGGAAAGGGACTAACAGACGTCCTTCAAGGCGCGTCGGTGGTCGTTGACGTCTCGAACTCTCCTTCGTTCGAGGAGAAGGCTGTCATGGACTTCTTCACCATCTCCACGCGAAACATTCTCAAGGACGCGGCAGCGGCCGGTGTGAGGCATTACGTCGCGCTGTCAGTTGTGGGAACCGAGCGGATACCCGACAGTCCGTACCTCCGTGCGAAGAACGCTCAAGAGACCTTGATCAAGAGTGGCGGGATCCCGTACTCGATCGTTCACGCCACGCAGTTCTTCGAGTTCGTCAAACGCATTGCCGATGAAGCCACCGTCGGAACGACCGTGAAAGTGCCACCGGTGCTCTTTCAGCCCATGGCGGCTGATGACGTCGCGAAAGCAGTCGGCAGGGTGGCCGTGGACGCCCCAGTGAACGGCACCGTGGAAGTGGCCGGTCCGCAACAGTTCCGTTTTGACGAACTGATCCGTCATGGCCTTGCCGCCTACAACGATCCACGCGAGGTCGTCGCCGATCCGCACGCGCGGTACTTCGGCGCCGAACTCGGTGAACGCTCGTTGATTCCGTGGGGCGAGGCGCGACTCGGGGACATCCGGTTCGACGAGTGGCTCGGCCAGCCGGCGCTCCAGCAGCGATAGCAGTGTCGCAGCAGGCGTGGTCCCGGGGATGAATCATATGAGTACACAGGTCCACGTGGCGCGCCGCTCGTTGGGTCATTGAGAGATGCGTCGCTGGATCGTCTCGCATGCCTGCTGCGCCATTGGGCGTGGGCTGGCGAAGCGAGGCTGCGGACATGTCGCCAGTTGCTGGTCGTGATTCCGGCATCGCTGGAGAAGCAGCCCCGAATCCTAGACTTGCTTCGCGATGACGAGACGCTCGGACGGTTACGGCGCGTCCACAAGGCATTCGGTGAAGCACTCCGCGAGGAACGACTGTCGCGTGAGATTGATTCATTCGATCACTGAGTATCTGCCTGGCATCCGGGGACGGAACAACCATGCAATCTTCAAGGAACTGGACACGCGTGTCCACGCCGTCTGACATCTACGCCAGGCCGGACCTTTACGACATGGAGTACGAGGGCGCCAGCAATCAAAACGCTCAATTCTTCGCTCGCTTGCTCGCGCGTGTCCGCCCGCGTCGCGTGCTGGAGCTGGCGTGCGGCTCGGGCCGGGTCACCTTCACACTGGCCGCGGCCCTACCCAAGGCCGAGATCGTCGGCGTGGACTCGTCGATTGAGATGCTCGGCAAGGCGGCCGCGGCGCGGGATGCCGCTGAGGCACCGGTGCGCCAGAGAGTGTCGTTCGTGACGGGCGATATGCGCGACTGGCCAGGCTCGGGCGACGCCTTCGATGCCGTCGTCATTGCGTGTTGCTCGGTGTCGCATTTACTCACGCTCGACGATCGGCGTCGCACCTGGGCGACCGCGTTTCGCCTGCTCCGTGCAGGCGGTGTCTTCATTCTCGATGTCCGCGCGCCTGACCTGGCGACACTGGCCGAATCCCAACGCGTACGACCACGCGCCTTCGTCGATCTCGACATCGATGCCACTCGCAGCAGCCTGGGGGAAGAGGCGCGACTGCTGCGATGCACCGCCACCACGTACGAACCTCACTTGCAGCGCGCCGACGTGCGGCTGATCTACGACCGATTCGACCAACGCGCGTTGGCCGAGCGCCTCGTCACCGATTTCGCCAGCCATGTGTACTTCCCGGCGGAGCTCGAGTTGTTGTTTGTGGCGGCGGGATTCGAGATCGCGCAGCAATACGGCGACTACCGGTTCGTGCCCCGCGACCGGACATCGCAGTATGTGGTCACTGTAGCGCGCCGGCCACGCGATCCAGCGCAGCCGTTTCGTTGGGGGCCTTGACGTCACAACGCATCGCCCTATCCGGTCAATGGCCTGTAGAACCACGACCCGGATTCTGACAGCGACGGAGCATGAAGACGAGGCAGCCATGACACACGTCAACACCCCGACCGCCGACGCATCGATCAATCATGAGTCGCCATCGACACGACTAATTGCAGGCGTCAGCGTGTCAGACACTCCGCTCATCACAACGGTGGTCGAGTATGCGCAGCGGATCTCGGAGCCGTACCTGTTCAATCACGCCATGCGTTCGTGGCTGTTCGCGGAAGCAATTGGCCGCATGAAGGGAATCGCCTACGACCGCGAGATCGTGGCCATTGGCACGATCCTCCACGACATCGGCCTCACCGCCAGTGTGTTGGGGCCCAATCGCTTCGAAGTGAATGGCGCTGATGCCGCACTGTCGTTCGTCAGGGGCAAGGGTCTTTCGGATCGCCGTACCCAGCTCGTCTGGGACCTCGTCGCGCTCAACTCGACGCCGTCGCTCGCGTTGCACCAGGAGCCCGAGGTGGCGATGGGCACGATGGGGATCGGTGTCGACTACGCCGGTTTCGGCGTTCAGGCGCTTCCGGCGGGCGATCTCGACCGCATTCTCAGCACTTTTCCACGGTTGAAGATGAAGCAAAGATTTGCGGACACGTGCTGTCGGCTCGTGACCGAGAAACCGGAGACGAGTTACGACAACTTTCTGCGCGACTTCGGTGAGCGGTTCGTCCCTGGCTACAAGACCGTGTCAACGGTGGACTTGTTGATGAACGCTCCGTTCGAGGAGTAGCTCGACGAAGAACCATCGGACGTGCAAATCCTAGGAGGATGCAAGTGGCTGCAACCGGCAGGCTCTTGAGACCCGAGACATGCTCAATGTTGCTCGTCGATTTTCAGGCAGGGCTCGGTTTCGGTGTAGAGTCCGCGTCAAGGCAGGTCCTGCTCACTAATGGTGTGGCATTGGCGCGGACTGCTGCCGCGTTCAGCGTTCCTGTGGTCATCTCCACGTCAGGGTCGCATGTGTACAGCGGTCCGCTGCTCCCGGCGCTGCGGGACGCCCTTCCTGCTGTCAAGGCGATCGAACGGAAAAACATGAATGTGTGGGAG
>JBKPSC010000013.1:0-24545 GCA_046734915.1 Acidobacteriota bacterium
TGTCGAAGCCTTCGGCCACGAGAGACATGGCCGCCGTCTTGTCGGAATGCGACTCGAGGACGGGCAGGATCGTGGGCGTGCTACGCAACGCGATCGTCGCGAGGGCCAGCGCTACGGGCGCGCGGGTCGGATCGCGCGACGGTATCCCCACTTCGAGGAGCGCGGACGCCGCGGAGCCGCGCCCGCTGGTCCCAAGCGCCGCCAGACCCATCGCCGCACCGCGGAGCAGTTCCTGAAATCCGGGATTCTGATCGCCAAACTTCAGCATCTCGATGAGGTACCCCTCATGGGAGGGGCAATTCACACCCAGAAGGCAGATGCCTGCGGCGACCGCCGGCTGGCGCACTCTGGGTGCGGTGCGCTGCAGGGCGGCGAGGACCTCCAGCGAGCGTTTGTCACCGATGCGCCCCAGGGCAATCGCCGCATCGTCCTGGAGTGGACCATCCTGCTGGGCGACGGCGGTGATCGCCTCGAGCGCGTACTGCGCCTTGTAGTCGCCAAGCGCCTCGATGACCGCTCCCCTGAAGAAATCCTCACCGCGGCCAACGTCACGAACCAACACCTGCTGAACACGACGGTCGCTGCCGTGCGCGGCGAGCGCACGCACGAGCGATGGACGCACGAACTCGGCCTGTTCTTTTTCGAGCGCCGCGATCAAGTCCGGGACAAGGGCCGGTTCCGGGTTGTGCTCGAAGAAGCTGTAGGCGACCGTCCTCAGCCGATCGTTCGGGCTGGTCATCGACTCGCGCATCGCGTCGCGCGTCCGCGGATCGTTGAATCCTGTCAGCAGCACGAGCGCTCTGTAGCGCACGTAGCCGTCGGCGTGCTCAGCGACGGCCTGCAGCAGTGCCGGCACGGCCTGAGCGCCAGGTGTGCGGCGGATCAGGCGCGACGCATCGGTGCGCGTCGAGTAATCGAGATTGCCAAGCTTGTCGATCGCGGCTTTCAGCTGCTGCGGCGACACCGCCTGCGGAGTGGCCGGTTCCGGCGCACTCGCGGGTTGCTGAACAGGAGTTGCGCCCAGCGACAGCTGCGCTGCGACGAAGGCAGCCACCGTGAACGCCGACGTCAGGCGGCTTGCCCACTCCGTTCGCCGTCGAAACGAGATCGCCATCCCTCAACTCGTGACGGTTTCTTTGTCGAGCTTCAGCGCGAGCTGCAGATAGGTCCGTTCATCGCGCGGAAATGCAACGGGATAAACGCCGGTGTAGCAGGAGCTGCAGTAATTCTGGCGACCGGTTCCAACGGATGCGAGCAGGCCTTCCAGACTGAGATAGCCGAGGCTGTCGGCTTCGAGGAAATCGCGAATCTCGCCCATCGCATGCGTCGCAGCAATCAGCTCTGAACGGCGCGGCGTGTCGACACCATAGAAGCACGGCGAGATCGTCGGCGGGCAGCTGATGCGGACATGAACCTCGCGAGCGCCGGCGGCGCGCACCATTCGAACGATTTTCCGGCTGGTCGTGCCTCTCACGATCGAGTCGTCGACCAGAACAACGCTCCGACCCTCGAGGATGCTCCGCACGGGGTTCAGCTTCACCTTGACACCGAAATGCCGGATCGCCGACTGTGGCTGAATGAAGGTCCGCCCGACGTAGTGGTTCCGGATGAGGCCCATGCGAAGCGGAATACCAGACTCCTCTGCATAGCCCATGGCCGCGCAGACGCCGGAATCCGGTACAGGCACGATGACGTCGGCCGTGGCTGGCTGTTCGATCGCCAACACCCTTCCAAGATTCGTCCGGATTTCGTTCACACTTCGACCGAACACATAACTGTCGGGCCGAGCGAAATACACGTGCTCGAACACACAGTGCGCGAGCGGCGCGGCCGGGAACGGTTTATGGGACTTCAAACCACGCTCGTCGATCACGATGAGCTCGCCCGGTTCGACGTCACGAACATAGGTCGCGCCAATGAGGTCCATGGCACACGTCTCGGAGCAGATCACGTATGCGCCGTCCAGCGTCCCCAGTGCCAGCGGCCGGAAGCCATGCGGATCGCGCACGGCCACGAGCCGGTCGCGCGTCATCATAATCAGCGAGAACGCGCCGCGAATCTGAGCGACCGACTCGATGATCGCGTCTTCCAGCGATCTCGCTCTGGATCTGGCGTACAGATGCAGCACGACCTCGGTGTCGGTGCTTGACTGAAAGATCGAGCCCTGCTGGACTAGCTCTTCCCGCAGCTCGCCGGCGTTGACGAGGTTCCCGTTATGGCCAATCGCAATCTGGCCGTGTGCGCAGTCAATGAGGATGGGCTGCGCATTCGAGAGCCGGCTCTCGCCGGCGGTCGAGTAGCGGACGTGGCCAACAGCGATCGTCCCCGGTAACCCGGCCAGCGTTTCGCTGTCAATCGTGTCGGCCACATATCCCATGGCGCGCGACAACCGGACCTGCTGGCCGTCGGACGCCGCAATCCCCGCGCTCTCCTGCCCGCGGTGCTGGAGGGCGTAGAGACCGAGATAGGTCATGTTGGCGGCTTCGGGATGGCCGAAGATGCCGAAGACGCCGCACTCATCCTTGAATTTATCCAGCATCGTTGCTTTCCCCGATCAAGCCACACGTCGAGTGAAACGATCAGCGATGGTGGTCGACCAGACGCGCTCGGCCTCACCAGTCGCCAGATCGATGACCAGGCGTCCGCCGACTGTCACGTGAAGCTGACTGCCGCCCGTCTGTCCGATCACCCGTGCCGGGACACCAGACGTCGCAGCCCGCGCTAGCACATCCGCCACATCATCGAGCGTCGCTGTCACGACGACGCGCGAAGCAGATTCGCCGAAGAGAGCTGCCATCTCGTTGACGCCGCGTCGTGAGGAGACATGCACAGCATCGAGGGCGACTTCGGCACCGATGCCTGACGTATCGAAGCAGCATTCAGCCAGCGTCACCGCGATGCCACCGTCTGAGCAATCATGCGCCGATCGCATCAGCCGGTGATTCGCCAGCTCCACCATGAGACTTTGCAGCGCCCGCTCCGCGCCAAGATCGAGCGCTGGAGGCCGTCCCGCGACTACGCCATGCACCGAGTTGAGGTACTCACTGCCGCCCAGTTCTCCGCGTCCTTCGCCTAGGAGAATGATCGCATCGCCCGCACCGCGAAAACGACGGGTGACGGCTCGATCGGCTTGTTCCAACAAGCCCACGACGCCGACAACGGGAGTGGGGTAAATGGCCTTGCCGTCGGTCTCGTTGTACAGGCTCACGTTGCCGCCAGTGATGGGCACCGAGAGCGCCCGACACGCAACGCCCAGCCCGTCGACCGCCTTGGCGAACTGCCACATGATTGCCGGCCGTTCCGGATTCCCGAAGTTCAGGCAGTTGGTCGCACCCAGTGGACGCGCGCCGGCACACGCCACGTTCCTAGCGGCCTCAGCGACGGCGTGCATGGCGCCCAGCTGCGGATCGAGATAGCAGAACCGGCTGTTGCAGTCGACCGACATGGCGAGCGCTGCCGTGGTGCCTTTGATTCTCAGCACACCCGCGCCGAGGCCAGGAAGGTTCACGGTGTTGGTCTGGACCATGTGGTCGTATTGTCTGTAGACCCACTGCTTGCTGGCGATCGTTGGCGCAGCGAGGAGCTGCATCAGTGCCGTGTCGCCCTGCCTCGTGTTGGGTGACGCGTCGTCGATGGCAAGACCCTCGAGCGGCAGCGCCTGAACATGCTTGAGGTAGTCGGGCTCTTCGACCGGACGCCGATAAACCGGCGCTTCGTCGGTCAGCGCGCGATTCGGAATCTCCGCGACGACGACGCCGCGCTCGCGCACCCGAAGCATCCCATCGTCGGTGACTGCACCAATGCAGACGGCGTGTAGGTCCCATTTCTCGAAAATCCGCTCGACCTCCGCCTCACGGCCCTTCTTCACGACGAGCAGCATGCGTTCCTGCGATTCGGACAGCATGATCTCGTATGGGCTCATGCCGGTTTCACGCTGGGGTACCAGCGCCACGTCGATCTCCACTCCGGCCCCGCCGCGCGACCCCATTTCGGTCGTCGAACACGTCAGCCCGGCGGCGCCCATATCCTGGATGCCGATGAGCGTATCGGTCCGCATGACTTCGAGGCAGGCCTCGAGCAGCAGCTTCTCCATGAACGGGTCGCCCACCTGCACCGCCGGACGCTTTTCGGCACTCTTCTCGTCGAACTCGGCGGAGGCCATCGTCGCGCCGTGGATGCCGTCACGGCCCGTTTTCGCGCCGACGTAATAGACAGGATTGCCGACACCAGAGGCAACGCCCTTGATGATGTCAGCGGTTTTCGCGACGCCGAGGCAAAAGACGTTCACGAGCGGGTTGCCCGCATAGCACGGATCGAACCCGATTTCTCCGCCGACTGTCGGAATACCGATGCTGTTGCCGTAGCCGGCAATGCCGGCAACGACCCCTTCGAGCAAACGAGCTGTACCCGGCGCATCGAGGGCGCCAAAGCGCAGTGAGTTCAACAAACCGATGGGTCTGGCTCCCATGGTGAAGATGTCGCGGATGATGCCGCCGACACCGGTGGCCGCGCCCTGATAAGGTTCGATGAACGAGGGATGGTTATGCGATTCAATCTTGAAGACCGCAGCAAGTCCCCCGCCGATGTCGACGGCACCGGCGTTCTCGCCAGGTCCCTGCACGACCTGCGGGCCGTCGGTGGGCAACGTCTTCAGATGCACGCGCGAGCTCTTGTAACTGCAGTGCTCCGACCACATCACCGAGAAAATTCCGAGCTCGGTCAGGTTCGGCTCGCGTCCCATGAACGCCACGATGCGATCGTATTCGTCGGGCTTCAGGCCATGTTGCTCCAGGATCTTGGGATTCATGGCCGCGGGAGCAGTTCCTCTGCTGCCAGAGTTCGACCCGACTTCACAGCCGCGACGACCGACTTCAGCACGACGAGACCGTCGGTGCCGCCGAGAATCGCCTCGCATGCGCGTTCAGGGTGGGGCATCATGCCGAGAACATTGCCTCGCTCGTTACAAATTCCGGCAATGGCATTGAGCGATCCATTCGGGTTCCAGGAATCGCTCAACTCGCCATCTGGCGATGTGTACCTGAACACGACCTGGCGGTTGGCTTCGAGGCGAGCAAGCACGTCGGGCGGCGCAAAGTAGTTGCCTTCACCGTGACCGATGGGAATCCGCAACACCTGACCTGTCTTGGCCTCCCCAGAGAACGGGGTGTCGGTGCGCTCCACACGGACGTAGATATGCTCGCAACGGTACTTCAACCCGCGGTTTCGAAGCATCGCCCCGGGAAGCAGACCCGCCTCCAGCAGTACTTGAAAGCCGTTGCAAATACCCAGCACCAGCCCGCCGCTCTCGGCGAACCCGCGGATGGCTGGCATGATTGGCGAGAACCTGGCCATCGCGCCGGTTCGGAGGTAATCACCGTGAGCAAATCCGCCAGGTAGGACGACGACGTCGGCGCCCTTTAGATCGGTGTCTTTGTGCCAGACGAGCTCCGCAGATTCGCCGAGCACGTCGATGGCGGCGTGATACGCGTCGTGATCGCAGTTCGAACCCGGGAAAACGATGACGCTGAACTTCATCAGTCCACTTCGATGCGATAGCTTTCGATGACGGGGTTGGCGAGGACCCGGTCAGCCACTTCAGCGGCCAGCGCCTTCGCGACCTCGGCCTCGCTCGTCTGCAGATCGAGCTCGAAGTACTTGCCCTGCCTCACATCGTCGACGCCGCCGTAGCCGAGCGCATGCAGCGCGTCGGCAATTGTACGACCTTGTGGATCGAATACGGACGGCTTGAGTGTGACGAACACGCGTGCGCGCATCAGTTCCTCGAAAGAGCGGCCTGTGCCGGTTCCGGTTGGAAGACACGATCAAAAATTTGGTCGATGTGTCGAAACTGCTCGTCGAGCTCGAATGCGCGCTCGAGAGCTGACGTGGATAGATGCTTCGTAACGTCGGGGTCAGCCAGCAGGAGAGCCTTGAAGTCGCGCTGTTCGGCAAACGATCGCATGGCGTTGCGCTGCACCCACTCGTAGGCCTGCTCTCGCGATACACCACGCTTGGCGAGCTCGAGCAGAACCGTTCCGGAGAAAACCACGCCGCGGGATCGTCCGAGATTTTCGCGCATGCGCTCGGGGTAGACGACCATTCCCTTCACGATGCGCGCGAAACGGCGCAGCATGTGATCCAGCGCGATGAAACTGTCGGGCAGGATCACCCGTTCGACCGACGAGTGGGAAATGTCTCGTTCATGCCATAGCGCGACGTTCTCGAACGCGGCCTGGCAGTTGCCGCGCAGGAGCCGCGCCAGACCGACAATTTGCTCGCAGCCAATCGGGTTGCGCTTGTGCGGCATGGCCGACGACCCCTTCTGCCCCTTGGCAAACGGCTCTTCGACCTCGCCAATCTCGGTTTTCTGCAGACCTCGGATCTCCAGCGCGAACTTCTCGAGAGATGCGGCGGTAATCGCCAACGCGGCGAGCAATTCGGCGTGGCGGTCGCGCTGAATGACCTGAGACGCGACGGCAGCCGGCTCCAGCCCCAGCCGCGCACAGACGTCGGCTTCGATTGAAGGGGGCAGATGCGCAAACGTCCCGACTGCGCCAGACAGCTTGCCGACGCTGATGACGTCCCTGGCGCGGCTGACACGATCGACATCGCGGCGGAGTTCCGCATACCAGAGCGCCAGCTTGAGCCCAAACGTCATCGGCTCGGCGTGCACACCGTGAGTGCGGCCGATCATCGGCGTGCGGCGATGCTCGAAGGCCCGCTCGCGAACCTCGTTGCAGAGACGCCCGAGATCGTCCAGGATGACCCCGCAGGCTTCGCGCATTTGAAGCGCCTGCGCCGTGTCGATCACGTCGGAAGAGGTCAGGCCGAAATGGAGCCACCTCGCAGAAGGCCCGACTTTTTCGGCTACGGCTGTCGTGAAGGCGATGACGTCGTGCTGGGTCGTCCGCTCGATTTCGTCGATGCGAGCGATCTCGAATCCGCCGCGCTCGCGGATGTCGCGGGCCGCCTCCCCGGGGATGATGCCGGCGGCCGCCATGGCCTCGGCAGCGGCCGTTTCGACGCTCAGCCAGGTCTCGTAACGGCGCTGGTCGCTCCAGATGCGACCCATCTCCGAGTGGGTGTAGCGAGCGATCATCCGAGGTCCAGCCGCTCCCGTGGAATCAACAGTCCATTGACGTTGCCGAGGACGGTCGCTGACAGCGAGCCGTTTTTGAAGAGATCGACGGCGACACGCTGGACGTCGGCCGTCGTCACTCTCTCTACACCTTCGAGCGTCTCATCGAGACCGACGAGCCGATCGAAATAGATCGCCTGGCGCGCCAGATGTGACATGCGGCTGGCCGTGTTTTCCAGGCTCAACATCAGGCTGCCCTTCAGGTGATCTTTGGCGCGCTGGAGTTCCGCCGCCGGCACCTCGGTCTGCTTGACGCCGCGCAGCTCGTCGACGATGAGGTCCACGACTTCGCCGACGGCTTCGTTCGCGCATCCCGCGTAGACCGTGAACGACCCGGCGTCTCGATACGCGCTCAAGCCACTGAAGACTGCGTACGCCAGGCCACGCTTCTCACGTACGTTCTGAAACAGCCGCGAGCTCATCGAACCGCCGAGCAGCGTGTTCAAGACGTAGCTCGAGTAGCGATCGTCATGATCCTGCTGGTAGCTGCTCGTGCCGAGACAGATGTGGCTCTGCTCGAGATCTTTGTTGCGGATCAAGACGTGCGGGACAACGGTGGGCGGTGCCTCGCCCGGCCGCATGCCGACGCGCGTCATGTCACCGAATTTCTGTTCCACGAGCTTGCGCACGTGACCGTGATCGAGATGCCCAACCGCTGACACGATCAGGTTCTCGGGCGCGTAGGCCTGCCGGAAGTAGGTCCGCAGGAGCTCGGAGCTGAATGTCTCGACCGTTTCGCGGGTACCGAGAATCGGCCGGCCAAGCGGGTGATCTTCCCAGAAACCCTGCGTGAAGAGCTCGTGGACGAGGTCGTCGGGCGTGTCCTCGACCATCTTGATTTCTTCGATGACGACCTTCTTTTCCCGCTCGAGGTCCTCGGGTGCGAAGGCCGGGTTGCGAACGATGTCAGCGAGGATGTCGATGGCGAGCGGCAGGTGCTCGTCCAGCACCTTGATGTAGTAGCTCGCGTATTCCTTGGCCGTGAAGGCGTCGAGCTGACCGCCGATGGAATCGATGGCCTGCGCGATATCCTCCGCCGAGCGGCTGGCGGTCCCTTTGAAGAGCATGTGCTCGACGAAGTGGGCGATACCGCCCCGATCGGCGCTTTCATGGCGCGACCCGCGAGTCAGCCAGACGCCGATGCTGACCGAGCGGACCTGAGTCATCTCCTCGGTGAGAACGCGGAGGCCGTTATCGAGAGCGTCGGTAATGATGGGCGAATTCGACAAGGTGGAGCTCGCAGCAGGAACGCGGGAGCGTGTGATTCCGGGCCGGCGCAAACGTGCCGCAAAGCCTTGACAGAAAAGGGATTACCAGCCCGGGAGTGACTATAACATGGGCCTCGTCTCTGGGGCAAGCGGCAGGCATGCGTAGTACACTTTCCGATCTGCCCGCAAGCAAGTCGTTTGGGGAGTGGTAGATACCGTGCAGACAGGCGATGCGCATCCCGACCTGGCCGAAATGGACCTCGCCGCGCTGGAAGACGCGGTCGCGGCCCACGGGTATCCCCGGTTCCACGGCCGTCAGATTTTCGCCTGGATCCATCGACACGGCGTCACCGATCCCGAAGAGATGTCTAACCTGTCGGCAGAGATGCGCGTCGCTCTCGCCGGAGCGTACCGTCTAACGACCCCGAAGGTCCTTTCGCGCGATCGTTCATCAGACGGAACCGAGAAGTTCCTGCTGGAGCTGGCCGACCACCGGCGCATCGAGTCGGTTTTCATCCCCGACACACCGGCCATGACCTTCTGCGTGTCCACGCAGGTCGGCTGCGCAATGGCTTGCGCCTTTTGCCTGACCGGCAAGATGGGTCTACTCCGCAACATGACGGCGGGAGAAATCGTCGGCCAGGTCCGGGTGCTGGCTGCGGCGACGGGTCTGCAAAGCAGCGCCTTCAACATCGTGCTCATGGGAATGGGTGAGCCCCTTCACAACTATGACGAAACGATGAAGGCCCTGCGGATGCTCGCGCACGAACACGGCATGGCCGTGCCGATGCGCCGCATCACGTTATCGACGGTTGGCGTGCTCCCTGCCCTGGAGCGGCTGGGCCACGAGCCGCTGATGCCGAATCTGGCGGTGTCGCTCCATGCCCCAACTGATGCCCAACGGGGCGCGCTCGTTCCGCTCAACCGGAAATATGGGGTGGAGGACATCATCGCCGCTTGCAAGCGATTCCCGGTGAAGCGACGAAGCCGCATCACGTTCGAATATGTCTTGCTCGCCGGTGTGAACGATTCAGTCGGGGATGCGCGGAAGCTTGCCTCGCTGTTGACGGGAATCAAGGCAAAGGTCAACGTGATTCCTCTAAATCCGGCGCCGGGCATCCCATTCGACCGACCATCTGACGCGGTGATCGATCGGTTTGCAAGGACGCTAGCCGAGCGGGGTGTTGTCGTATCGGTGCGAAAGAGCCGAGGGCGCGACATTCGCGCCGCCTGCGGCCAGCTGATCGTCGAGGGCCGGCTCGAGTCGCCAGCGCAACGGCTGGCGGCCATCGCCTTCCAGGGCTGATTGGATTACGCAGGCTTCCATCGGATCGCCGCCGCCGACCACCTTCACCTGCAGCCACTCGTTCCGACGATGTCCCTCAGGAATTCTGAGCTTCAGGTAGTTTCCCGTCACCACAGTCGTGCCATCGTCGATGGTGAGTGCGCGATGAACGGCGCCGATTTGGCTGACGTGAAAACGTTGATTGAGCGTTCGTGAGATGTCACGAACCACGCGGGCGCGCTCGCGGATGGCTCCGCCGCCGACCTTCGGTGTCATCGTGGAAGCCACGGTCCCGGGTCGGTCGGAGTATGGAAAGACGTGCACGTGAGTGACGGCGGCCTGGGGCAGGTAGCCGCTCAACAGCGAGAAATCTTCGTCGGTCTCACCAGGGAAACCGACGATGACGTCGGTGCCAATGGAGGCCTGGGGAATCAGGTGGCGAATACGATCGACCAGGCGATCGTAGTGCGCGAGGGTGTAGGGGCGGCGCATGGCGCTCAGAATCCGATCGCTTGCGTGCTGCAGCGGCAGATGGAAGTGCGGAGCAAATACCGGCGACGCGGCCACGAGATCGACAATCGCCTCGCTGCACTCCATCGGCTCCAGCGAACTGATGCGAAAGTGAACTTGTTTTGGAGCTCCATGAGCGATGAGCGTCAGGAGCTCGAGAAGTGAGCTCGTGGGCGACAGGTCGCGACCATACGATCCCAAATGCACGCCTGTGAGAGCAATTTCCTTGAAGCCGGCGGCAGCGATTCGCTCGATCTCGCGAAGCAGCGTCGCCGGGTCGATGCTCTGTGGCGCCCCGCGCGTCGACGGAATGATGCAGTAGGTGCAGGATTCGGCGCAGCCGGTCTGCACGCGCAGAGTGAAGGCGGTCCGGCCGGCCACGCCTGGCTCGATCGAAGCACCACAGCCACCGTAGCCGTCCGCGAAGCGCTCGGCAGTCGTGAGTCCCAGGTCTTCGATAGCCGTGACGAAACTGGACTTCTGTGTGTTCGGAACAATCCGGACGACGTTCGGGAGTGCATCGATCTCGTCCGGCCGACGCGTAGCGTAGCAGCCCGTCACGACGATGCGCGCGTCAGGATTCGTGCGTGCAATCCGACGCACCGTCTGGCGTGCGCTCTGATCTGCCGACGATGTGACCGAGCAGGTGTTGACGATGACGAGATCTGCCGTCTCTGTGTCCGCAGCCTCGAGTCCTCGGGCCTGCAGTTGCTCCTCGAACGCGAGCGAGTCAGCCTGATTGACCCGGCAGCCGAAGGTAATGACCGCGTATTTCTTCACGGCGCCCCCGAAGCCACCAAAGCCTTCTGGCCGATGTCGCGCCTGAACTGCATGCCTTCGAACGAGATTCGTCCGACGCCTTCGTACGCTCGAGCGATGGCGGTCGTGTAATCGTGGCCGCTGCCGACGACAGTGAGGACGCGGCCCCCTGAGGACACGATCTGTCCATCTCGGCGCGCGGTGCCGGCGTGGAACACCATCACGCCGTCAAGCAAGGCGGCATCATCCAGACCAGCGATCGGACGACCGCTCTCCGACGACTCCGGATATCCTCGCGACGCCAGCACAACGCCCACGCGCGCTTCGCCCGTCAGATGAACACTGGATTGCTGCAGCCGGCCAGCGGCAGCCGACACGAGCAGCGGCAGGAGCGGCTCGGCGATGAGCGAGAGGATGACTTGAGCCTCCGGATCGCCGAGCCGGACGTTGAACTCGATCACCTTTGGACCGTCGGCCGTCAACATCAACCCGACATAAAGGAAGCCGCAGAACGGAGAGCCTTCGGCGGCCATGCCCTCGACAACCGGCGTGACGATCGTCCGCATCACTTGTGCGGTGACCGATGAGTTCATCAAAGGGCTGGGCGCGAAGGCCCCCATGCCGCCGGTGTTCGGCCCGCGGTCTCCATCGAAGATGCGCTTGTGATCCTGTGCCGTGCCAATCGCCACGGCATGGGCGCCATCGCAAAGGACGAAGAACGAGACTTCCGGACCGGTCAGACACTCCTCGAGAACGAGCCTTGCGCCGGCGGCGCCGAACCGCCGTTCGATCATTGCCTCTTGAATTGCCACCTCTGCTTCGCGGCGGTCGCTGACGATCACCACGCCTTTTCCCGCAGCGAGCCCGTCGGCCTTGAGGACGAGTGGAAACCCCAGCTCGCCGGAACCTGCAATCTGCATTGCCTCGTCGGCACTATCGCACGTTCGAAATCGTCCGGTCGGAATCTCGTGGCGCTCCATGAAGGCTTTGGCAAAAGCTTTACTCGTTTCCAGACGAGCGGCGGCTTGCGTGGGTCCCACGATGAGGCGGCCAGCATCGCTGAATGCGTTCGCCACGCCTTGGCTCAGCGGAAGCTCGGGGCCAACAATCGTGAGATCGATCTGCTCACGCTCGGCGAGGTCAAGCAGCGCCGGCGCGGCGAGACTCTCGACCCTCGCGATTCGCGCCAGCGCGGCAATGCCCGGGTTGCCGGGGACAGCCACCACTTCGTCGACGTCGCGCTCGACGGCGCAGCGGGCCACGAGCGCGTGCTCGCGCGCGCCGCCGCCGATGACGAGAACTCTCATGAGTTCAACTAGTTACGGTGAGTGTGTGTCTGCAGGAACGGGGTAGCGCACGCAGGACTATTTCATTGACCTAAGGAATGAATGCGCCTAGAATCCGCGTCGGCTCGTGATAGCCTAACATATTTGGTCACCTATAAATGGCGACCGTGAAGATAGCCACCCGCGAAAGGGGTGTGATGATTTGTGGCTGAAGTGAAGATTCAGGAGGGAGAGTCGATCGAGAGCGCCCTCCGTCGGTTCAAGCGAAAAGTCCAACAGGAAGACATTATCAAGGACATCAAGAAACACTCGTTCTACTTGAAACCGGGCGACAAGCGCCGGGCTAAGCAGGCGCTGGCGCGGAAACGGAACCGGAAGAAGCTCCGGCGCGAGCTGGAGTGAGACCGACCCCGACGAGGTAGCGACCGATGGAGTTCCAAGACCGGATCCTCAGGTGTGTGGACTGCGGCGCGGAATTCGTTTGGACGGCCGGAGAGCAGCAATTCTTCGCCGACAAGAACTTCAAGAACGAACCGAAGCGGTGCAAGACCTGCAAGACCAAGCGAGCCAGTCGCCCGGCGGGTCCGGTGACCCGCGAGCGCGTCGAAACGGTCACCAACTGCTCGGCCTGCGGCAAGGAGACGACCGTGCCCTTCAAGCCAACACAAGGGCGGCCGGTCTTCTGCAAAGAGTGCTTTCAGTCCCGGAAGTTTGCCGGGGCGAGCGGCCTCTGAGCTCCACCGACGCTCACCTCTCTTCGACTCTGATATCCCCGCGCGGCGCCGGACGCCGACGACGCGCGGGGGTGTGCTAAGCTCACACGAACTCTAGACTTGGAGCTTGTTCATGCAAATCGAGGAACGGGCTGTCGGCGACGTGATGGTGCTCGATCTCAGAGGACGCATCACGCTCGGTGAAGGCGACGAGCTGCTGAAAGACAAAGTTAACAGCCTCATCAATCAGGGTCAGAAGAAACTCGTGTTGAATCTGGCTGACGTGCCGTACATCGATTCAGCGGGTCTCGGCGAGATCGTCCGGACCTATACGACCGTCAGCCGTCAGGGCGGCAGTCTCAAGCTGCTGAACCTGACCAAGCGAATCACCGATTTGCTGTCCATTACGAAGCTGCTGACCGTGTTCGAGACCTTCGACTCGGAGGCGGACGCAGTCAAGAGCTTCGCAGCGTCGGCCAAGGTCTAGCTTTTCGGCCCGCGCTAAATGGCGCGCAGTCGTCCTCACCACGCGGCGGAGCCGGCCGAGTCGGTCCAGACTCAGAGTACTGGCTCCGGCCTGCTTCTCTCCATTCGCCCTCGCCAGTGGTCGAAAAATCTACTGCTCTTTGCCGGGTTGTTGTTCGCCAAGCGCCTCTTCGATCCTCCGTCTGTGATCGCCGCGACCGGCGCATTCGCGATCTTCTGTGCGTTGTCGTCGGTGGTCTATTTACTCAACGATGTCGCCGATCGCGAGTCTGACCAGCGGCACCCGCTCAAGCGCACGCGGCCGATCGCCGCGGGCATCGTATCGGTACCCCTGGCCGTTTCGACGGCCGCCGCATTTGCCGTCGGAGCGATCGTCGCGGCGTTCGCTTTGGGGACTCAATTCGTCATCCTCGCGTTGACCTACCTCGGCCTCAACGTTCTTTACTCCGGGCTGCTGAAACACGTCGTCATCCTGGATGTCCTGACCATTGCCATCGGCTTCGTCTTGCGAGCTGCGGCCGGTGCGGTCGCCATTCAAGTGGCAATCAGTCATTGGCTGTTCGTCTGCACCATTCTCCTGGCGCTCTTCATCTCTCTCGCGAAGCGCCGCCACGAACTCGTGCTCCTCGCGTCAGGGGCGCGCGAACATCGTCCGATCCTCGACGATTACAGTCCCTATCTGCTGGACCAGATGATTGGAATTACGGCGAGCGCAAGCCTCATCGCCTATATCCTGTATACGATTAATCCGGAAAACGCCGAGCGCTTCGGCACACCGTGGCTGGATCTCACGATTCCGTTCCCGATCTATGGAATTTTCCGATACCTGTATCTCGTACATCAGCGGCAGGGCGGCGGCAGCCCAGCTGATTTGCTGTTGAGCGATTTGCCATTGCTGGCTTGCGTCATCTGCTGGGTCGTGACGGTCGTGCTGATCGTTTACGTGCCAGCGTGACACGTCACTGCGGTCATCGTGGACATCGCGGCCCGCGCCATGAGAGATGACAACCTGATGGACTATGTCTGAATTCAACGTTCGCGCGGACTCGGTCAATGTCGAGCAGATCATGGACCAGATTCGCGCCCGGATCCGCGAGAAGCGCGGCGTCGATTACACCGAGCAGCAAATCCGCGAAATGGCCACCGCCAAGCTCGAGAAGTTTCTCGATCCTCGCGGTGTGCGATCCGATCTGCTCGAGCGGTTCCGCAGCGCGCAGCCGACGTATGTCCCGCCGGAACTGCCGAACTACGCCTTCGAGGAAGACACCCTCTATGAATCGCACCGCGGGCCGCTGCGTGCAATCCGCCGCCTGCTGCAGCCGATCTTGAAGCTGTTTCTCAACCCGGGTCCGCTCATTCAAGCGCTCAATATCCAGTCGCGGCTCAACACCCTGAGCGCCGAACGCGAGGCCCGTCGCGAAGCGGCGCGCCACGGGATGGACCAGCTCTACTACGAGGTCATGCACAACCTCGTGGTCGAAACGACACGTATGGCGATTGAGGTGAAGAACCTCAAGATGAAAGTGGAATCGTTGACCAGCCGGCTCGAGTTCAACGAGCGTCGTGCTCGCGCGCTCGAAAGCGTCGTCGTCTACAAACCAAGCGAAGGCGCCGCCACTGGATCACCGCAAACGAGCTCGACCTTCACTTCTGCGGCTGCGACATCACCAAATCTCGGTGACCAGGCATTGCCGGCGGCTGGCGGAGCACCGACGTCCGAAGGGCCAGGCCAGAAGAGCCGCCGACGACGACGCCGGCGGGGACGCCGTGGTGGGGGTTCAGCATCCGCCATCATGGCCGAGACGTCGCCAGGGGCCGTCAATCCGGAATCGAGCACCGTCACGGCAGACGCCCCGGGCGCGGATGACGCTGGCGACGAGCCCGAATTCGTCGACAGCGGTAGCGAGGCGGATGAGCCAGAGCCCAACGATCGTCCTGCCGATGGCGATCCCGAGCCGCAGTGAAGCTTGCGATTGTCGTTCAGCGATACGGCCAGTCGATCAATGGCGGCGCGGAACTGCACGCTCGGTACATCGCTGAGCGGTTACGGCGCCACGCCGACATCGAAGTTCTGACGACGTGCGCAGCCGATTACGTCACCTGGCGCAACGCGCTGCCTGCCGGCGTGGAAACCGTCAACGGTATCCAGGTGCGGCGGTTCCCGGTCAAGCACGAGCGAGATCCACTCGACTTCGGACGCCGTTCCGATCAGGTTTTTCAACGGCCCCACTCGATCGCCGACGAGCTCGAATGGCTCGATGCGGAAGGGCCGAACTCACCCGGGCTCGTCAGCTACCTGGCCAAGCACGCCGCCGAGTACGACCAGTGCCTCATTTTCAGCTACCGCTATCACCACGCTTACCATGCGGTACGGGCGGTGCCGTCAAAGGCCATCCTGGTTCCCACTGCCGAACGCGACCCAGCAATCGGTTTGTCGATGTTCGGACCCATTTTCCGCGGTGTCCGGGCCCTGATGTACAACTCGCCCGAAGAGCGGGCGATGATCCAGGCCGTCGCCGGCAATCAGAGCGTGCCGTCGGTAGTCGTTGGCATCGGTTCAGAAATTCCGTCCGCGGTTCAGCCGCAGCGATTCCGCCAGAAGTTCGACATCCGCGGACCCTTCGCGATCTACGTCGGCCGCATCGACGAGAACAAGGGCTGCAAGGAACTGTTCGATTACTTCCTCACCTATCTTTCTGAGGGGCAGGGTCGACTGTCGCTGGTGCTCATCGGCAACTCGATTCTGCCCGTCCCGCAGCATCCGCGCATCCGCCATCTCGGGTTTCTCGACGACCAGGACAAGTTCGACGCGATCGCCGGGTCAGACCTGCTCGTGATGCCGTCGTACTTCGAAAGTCTGTCGATGGTGGCACTCGAAGCCTGGGCCCTTGGCCGCCCCGTCGTCGTCAATGGACGGTGCGACGTCCTTCGGGGCCAGGCTGTCCGTAGCGGCGCAGGTCTCTACTACGAAAACCAACAGGAGTTCGTCGAGACGCTTCGTGCGCTGGAACGCACCCGATGGCTGAACGTGTCGCTCGGACGAAGCGGACGACAGTTCTATCGCGATCACTATGACTGGCCGGTCATCGAGCAGAAGTATCTCGACATGATCGCTCGATTGTCGAAGTCGCCGGCGACAGACACGATCCAGGATGTGCCCGGCTGGCTCGAGCGGCGGCGCCCAGCCTGCCGGCCGGCGAGAGAAGTGCTGGCCGGCGTTCCAGCCGGGGCTGTGCTCGCCGCCGAACCACCGTTGCGACGTCCTGAAGGAGAGGCGAAACCCGCGCTCGCCCCTGCGTCACCAGCGCCGCCTCCGCCTCGAACGGCACCGGCGCCGCACGTCCACCACCATCGCCGCGGACCGCACCGCGGCCGACCACGGAACAATCAGCAGCGAGGCGGGGCGTGAGCCTGACACGGCGGCCGGCTGTTCATCAGGTGCTGGCGACGCTCGGCTACGGTGACGCCATCGGTCACGAAGTCCTCGGCATTCAGCGGGTCCTCAGGAAGGCTGGATTCGAATCGGACATCTTCGTCGAGACTGCAGAGCGGCGTCTCGAGGATCTGACCCGTGATTACCGCGAACTGGTGGACGCCAGCCGCACCGACAATCTGCTGCTGCACCATTTCTCAATCGGGTCGAAGGCATCGCGGACGGCGTACGCGCTTCCGGATCGGATGGCGCTGATCTACCACAACATCACGCCGCCGGAATACTTCGTCGGCGTGCATCGCACGCTGGCCCGGCAGTGTTTCCGCGGCCGGCGCGAGCTGCAGGCGTACGTGAACCGGTGTGAGCTCGCATTGGGCGATTCGGAGTTCAACCGGCAGGACCTCGAGGCGCTGGGCTTCCCGAGAACGGGCGTTCTGCCGGTGGTGCCGGATTTCTCGCATCTCGATCGTCGTCCGAACGATTTCGTCGCCCGGCAATTCGACGATGACTGGACGAATATCCTTTTCGTCGGGCGGGTGATCGCCAACAAGAAGATCGAGGATGTGATCCGCAGCTTCCACGCTTATCACACGCGGTTCAATCCTCGCTCGCGCCTGCTGATCGTGGGCATCTTCAGCCTGTTCGAGCGCTATCTGGCGTCGCTCAACCACCTGGTCGAGGAGCTCGGGCTGACGCACGTGCACTTCACCGGACACGTGACCGACGAGGAGCTGGTCGCCTACTACGACGTCGCCGACCTGTTCCTGTGCGCCAGCGAGCACGAAGGGTTTTGCGTGCCGCTCGTGGAAGCCTTCCACAAAGAGGTGCCCGTACTCGCGTACGCCGCGACGGCCGTTCCGGCAACAATGGACGGAGGCGGTGTTCTCTACGATGACAAGGATCCGATGTCCGTGGCGGCGCTCATGGATGGCATCCTCTCCGACGTGGACGTCCGGGACGCCATCCTCGATCGGCAGTCGGTGGCGGTCGAACGCCTGCGCCGCCAGAACTTCGAAGGTACGTTGCTCGGGTTCGTGAACGGCATGTTGAACGCGCCCCGCCAGGGCACCGCCCGGGTGGCGTTCGACTTCTGGCAGCAGTTCGATCGTGCCGAAGAGCTGGAAGAACTGCGGCTTTATCGGCCTTCCCTCTGCAAGGCGCTGCCCTTTCAGGAGGAAGCCGCCAGTGGCTGAGCCCGCCCGCTGCTTCACATCATGATCGTCAATCAGTGGGTGCCCGCCGCTCACCAGGGCGACGCGATCGGCGACAGCGCACGGCGCATGAGGACGATGCTCCGGCAACTCGGCCACGAATCAGAGATTTACGCGCTGACAATCGACGATTCGCTGAAGGGAGACGTGCTGTCGTTCGCGGACGCCGGCGCCGGGCTCGGCGATCTCACGATCTTTCATTACGCGCTTCCTTCGCCGATGACGGACGCCTTTACGCGGCTGCGCGGGGGCCGCGTCCTCCAGTATCACAACGTCACGCCGGCGGCTTTTTTCGCGCCTTTCGATCCCGTGCTGTTCAGGCTGGCGACCATCGCGAGAGAGGAGCTGCGCACGTTGAAGGGCCGGGTCGACCTCGCGCTTGGCGTCTCCTGGTTCAACTGTCATGAGCTGGACGCGATGGGGTTTTCGCCGACTGGCGTCCTGCCGCTCGCCGTCGACACAGAACGCATCTCGCGGGCAGCCGAGCGCCCGGCCATCGATCGCATGCTCGATGACGAATTCGTCAACTTCCTGTTCGTCGGCCGAATCGCACCGAACAAGAAAATCGAGGATCACATCCGCCTGGCGGAACATTACAAACGCTACGTGGATGCCTTCTATCGCTTCATCTTCGTCGGACGTTACGATGCGGTGCCGCGGTATTATGCGATGGTCCGTTCGCTGATGACCGAGTATCGCCTGCTGCACGAGCGCTTCATCTTCACCGGCCCCGTATCCGACGCCGAACTCGCCGCGTATTATCGGAACGCAGCCGTCTACATTTCGCTCAGCGAGCACGAGGGGTTCTGCGCGCCGCTGCTCGAGGCCATGGCCGCCGATGTGCCGGTGCTCGCCTATTCGGCGGCCGCCGTTCCGGAAACGCTCGGAGGCGCCGGAGTGCAGTTTGCCCCGAAGGATCTCGAATACGCCGCGGAGCTCGCCGGGACGCTGGCCTTCGACGATGGTGTTCGACGCAACGTCATCGCCGGACAGCGACGGCGGCTCGCCGACTTCGGTGACGATCGCCTCATCTCCGACCTGGCGGCCCTGGTGGCCCACAAGGGTGGGCCGTTTACGCCGCGCGCCGGCGTGGCCGCCAAACCAGTCGGCGGCGCCCCCCTGGCATGAAGATCGGCATCATCATCCAGCGCTACGGCGCCGAAGTGCTCGGCGGCTCGGAGCAGCTGTGCCGGTTGGTGGCTGAGCGGCTCGCGGTCCAGCACGACGTCGATGTACTAACAACGTGCGCGCGCGACTACGTCACATGGCGCAATGAGTATTCCGCGGGCGCTGACCGAGTCCGAGGCGTCACAATCCACCGTTTCGCCAATGCCCGGACCCGCGATCAGGAGGCGTTCAACCGCTATTCCGACTGGATTTACAACAACCCGCACAGCCGAGCCGATGAAATCGAGTGGCTCAAGCAACAGGGACCGTGGTGCCCCGAGCTCATCGAGTATCTGCGGAAGCATCAGCAGCAGTACGACGTCCTCCTCTTCTTCACGTACTTGTACGCGCCAACCGTGATGGGACTCGAGGTCAACGCCGGCAAGAGCATTTTGGTCTCGACCGCTCACGACGAGCCGGCCATCAAGCTGGAAATCTTCAAGGAAGTCTTCAGCCGACCGGCGGCGATCTGCTACCTCACGAACAGCGAACGCGAGTTCGTTCAGGAGATGTTCCCGGAGCGCCCGCTTCTCGAAGACGTCGTCGGCGTCGGGGTCGACATCCCGCAACAGCACCGCTATCCGCGGATACCGGCGCAGGGCGACGACCCGGATCAAACGGCCGGCGTCGACGACGAAGCCGATGCCGACAACGGACGCAGCGGCATCGTGTCCGAGGACCAGCCGGCGGCACGGGCGTTCCCCTCACACCTCACCAGTCGTGGCGCGGTCTTCCGCCGCCGCCATCGCTTGTACGGACCGGTGATTCTGTACGGCGGGCGCATCGATCCCGGCAAGGGCTGCGAGGAGCTCATCGAGTACTTCGGCGCCTACGTCAAAGACGGGGGTGAGGCGACGCTGGCGCTGATGGGCGTAAAGATGATGGCTCTTCCCGACGAGCCGTTCGTCCGCTTCGCCGGACTGCTCTCCGACTCTGAGCGCATCCAGGCGCTCGAGGCGGCAACGGTGGTGATCTGCCCGTCCCCTTACGAAAGTCTGTCGTTGCTGGCGCTCGAGGCGATGTCAGTGGGCAGCCCCGTCCTCGCCAACGCCCGCAGTGCCGTCCTCGTCGAGCACTGCATCAACAGCAACGGCGGTCTGTGGTACGCCGACCGAGACGAGTTCATCGCCTGCTTGAAGCTGCTCGTTCGTGATGGGCGTCTGCGCGAGGCACTCGGCCGGAACGGGCGGGAGTACGTTCGGCGGAACTATCGCTGGGACGTGGTCCTCGGCAAGTACGAGCGGATTTTCGCCAAAGTGCGGCAGGCGCGCTGACTACGTCTCGTCGGAGGAGCTCGACGGCGTCAGCGGACCAGCGATGCCCGGCACCTCGCGGCCTTCGACCTCGTTCGGCTCGGCGGCCTGCCGTTTGCGCCGGGGACGAATGTCGTACCGCTTGATCATCTCGTTCAGCGTCGTCGGCTTGATGTGAAGCAGCTCGGCCGCCCGTTTCTGAACGCCGCCCGCCGTTTCGAGCGTCGACTCGATCAAACGCTTTTCGAAGTCGGTGATGACGTCCTTGAAGGAGATGCCTTCAGGCGGCATCACGAACGGCTGCGCGTGGAAGCTCGGTGGTTTGCGCACGTGGTCTGGAATCAGATCCACACCGATCCTGGGTCCCGACGTGAGCACCGCGGCCCGCTCGATGACGTTCTCGAGCTCGCGGACATTCCCGGGCCACCCGTATTCCGTAAGGACGTCGAGCGCCTCCGATGTCAGCTCCAGATCGGGCTTGTGGTTCTCTTCGCCGTACTTGGAAAGGAAGTGCCGCGCCAGCAGCGGAATGTCGTCCTTGCGATCGCGAAGGGGCGGGAGCTGAATCGAGATCACATGCAGGCGGTAGAAGAGATCCTCGCGGAATCGGCCTTCCTCCATGAGCTGCCGGAGGTCCATGTTGGTGGCCGCAATCAGGCGGACGTCCACCCTGATGCTTTCCATGCCGCCCAAACGCATGAAGTCGCGCTCTTGGATCACTCGCAAGAGCTTTGCCTGAGTCTCGACTGGAACGTTTCCGATTTCATCGAAGAAAAGGCTGCCGCGGTCGGCGAGGTCGAAGAGTCCCTTTTTCGGGTACAGCGCGCCAGCGAAGGCCCCTTTCACATGACCGAACAGATTCGATTCGAGAAATTCGATCGGCAGGCTGCCGGAGTTGACGGTCACGAACGGCCGCTCGGCGCGCGACGAATTCGCGTGAATCGCCCGGGCAACCAGCTCCTTGCCCGTACCGCTCTCGCCGTGAATGAGAATGGTCGACCGACTCGGCGCCGCTTGGATGATCAGGTCGAAAACCTGACGCATACGCGGGCTTTTGCCGATGATGTTGCCGAACTTGTGGTAGCGCTCCTGAATGTTCTGTCGGAGATTGCGGTTCTCGTGGACGAGGCGGCGACGCTCGAGCGCGTTGCGCACGACGACGAGCACTTCTTCGTTCTTGAACGGCTTGGTGATGTAGTCGAATGCGCCGGCCTTCATGGCCGAGATCGCGCTCTCGACGGACGCATACGCCGTGATGATGATGACCGCCAGGTCTTCGTCGACGCGTTTCAGCTCGTCGAGCGTCGCGATGCCGTCGAGCCCGGGCATCATGATGTCGACAATCGCCGCGTCGAAGGGGATCGCCCTGGCGAGCTCGAGGCCCTCTTCACCTGACGACGCCAGCCGCACGCTGTATCCCTCGCGTGTCAGCAGCGTCTCGAGGATCTCGCGCATGATCTCCTCGTCGTCGATGACGAGGATTGAGCCATTTCTTGAGGTCGCCATCGCGTTGACTCAGCCTCGGGCCATCGAGCGCTGGACGGCAGCCGCGCGAGGGAACGCCAGGGTGAATCGCGTGCCTTGACCCACGGCGCTGTCGCACTGAAGGCCGCCTTGATGCTCGTTGACGATCCCGTAGGTGATGGACAGGCCGAGCCCGGTACCTCGACCGATGGCCTTCGTCGTGAAGAACGGATCGTAGATGCGCGCAAGTTGCTCTGGAGGAATGCCTGAGCCCGTGTCGGACACTTCAGCGATGATCTGCGTTTCATCCACCCGCGTGAGCACCGACAGCCAGCCACCTTTGGGCATCGCGTCGCGCGCGTTCTGGAACAGATTGAGGAACACCTGCTGAAGCTGGTGCTCGATGCCGAGCACGAGCGCGGGTGCCGGGGCCAGCTCGCGCCTAACCTTGATGCGGGTCACTTCGAACTGATGTTCGAGCAGCGAGAACACGTCCCCAATGACCGCGTTGATGTCCACGGGCATGCGCTCTCCGCCGGGCGTGCCGGGGCGGGACAGCGTGAGCAGGCCGTTGACGATCTTTGCCGCGCGGAAGGTCTGTCGTTCGATCTTCTCGAGCAGGACCGTCCGCGGATCCTGGGGATCTGCCCCCTCCAGCAGCATCTGCGTGAAACTCGAGATGCCGGTCAGCGGCGTGTTCACTTCGTGCGCGACGCCGGCCGCCAGCAGGCCGAGCGAAGCCATCTTCTCGGAGATCTGGAGCTGCTCTTCGAGGCGCACGCGGTCGGTCATGTCTTCGATGAGCAGGATGGTCCCGTCGGAAGTCTCGGGTGCGGCTGGATTCTGCAGCGGGACGACGGTGGCGTTTACCAGCAGGCGTGGTGGCTCGCCCTCGGTGACCACCCGATGACCCAGTAGCGGCACCTTGAAAAGTGTCGCCCCGTCCGGATGCTCACGGCGAGCCGCGCCCAGGGCCTCGACAAACGGTGCTTCGAAGACGTCGGCGAGATGGCGGCCGACGGCGGCGGCACGCGGTACGCCGTAGAACGCCTCGAGCGCGGAATTCCAACGCACGATGCGCTCCTCTGTGTCGAACACGACGAGCCCGTTGTCGAGCGACTCCAGAATGTTGTCGTTGAACTCGCGCATCCGGCCGAGCTCCTCGGCCTTGAGGTGCAGCTGACGGTAGAGCCGCCCGTTCTCGATGGCTGTGGCCACTTGTCCCGCCACGGCTGTGAGCAAGGTCAGATCCTCGCTGTTGAACGGCTCGTCGTTCTCTTTGCGGCTCAACGCGAGGACGGCAATAGCCACGCCCTCGAAAATGCAGGGCACGAAATAGTAAATGCCCTGATCGCGCCAGAACTCGACCTCTTCGGCGGAGAACCGCGCGGCGGCGATCGGATCGTCCAGCGCCACCGTGTTGCCCGCGTCGAGTCGGGCGATGAACGAAGACCCTCGCGACAGGCGCGGCACGATACCGCCGAAGCCGAACTCCCCAATCGACCGGAAGTCGCCCTCGCGCTCGTTCGCCAGCATGAGCGCCATCCGATCGACGACCAGCGTCTCGACCACGCGGGCCACCAGCCGCTGGCCGAGGCGCATGACGTCGAGGTCGGTGTTGAGGTCGCGCGCGAAGCCGACCAGCGCGCGGCGGTAGTCGTAGCGATCGCGATAGAACATCCGGTCAAGGGCGTTCTGCACCGCCACGCGAACCGGTTGAGCCAGGAGGACAACGATCGTCGTGGCAAGGAGGGCAATGATGCCGTTGTGCGGATCCGCGTCGTTGGCGAAGAGGTAGCCGACCAGCTTGAGCATCGCGACGTAGAGCGCGGCGCTCGCGCCGAGAAATGCGGTGTAAGCCAGCCCGCGTTTGATGATGACCTCGACGTCCCGCAGCCGGTACCGCACAATCGCCGAGGCGAACGCAAGAGGCACGAGGCCAAGCGGAATCGCGGTGAGCTGCAGCGCGAGCGGCGGGTCGATGCCCATCGCCCACGGCAACGCGTACCCGAACGCGAAGGGCCCGACGCCCAGCGCAGTCCCCCACGCGATCCAGCGCAGTTGCCGCCGCCCGGTCAGCGACGTGATCTCGTTGAAGGCCCGGGTGAGGACCACGACCGCCGCCGCGGCGCAGAGGAAGAGATAGATCGGGTCCGCGCCGTCGACGAATGTCAGAGCACGAGAGAACGCCATTCCATCAGAGCCCGCGCCTCGCCACACAGCCGTCACACGGGCAAGACCAAGGACCACACCCGGCGCGTACAGCAGCGGCACCCACAGCCGTCGCTTCTGCGCGATGCGCCAGGGCGCACGCTCGGGGAACACCAGCGTGAAGTGCAACAGGAGCGGCGGCAACGCCGTCATCGCAATGGCGTCACCCCAGTAGAAAATCCAGTCGAGGCGGTCCAGCGGGCCGTTGAACGAAAACGTAAACGCCCCGAAAAATGCGACGCATAGCCAGAAGAAATGGAGTGTGGCCTGGTCGGTGGGCCGACGGAGGCGAACGGACGCGCCAACGAGGCGAGTATACAGACCGACAGCCGCCAGCACGAAGTACATCGTGCGCGGCGTGGTCAGCGGCGCCAGAGCCACCGTGATCGCCTGCCGTGTTTCGAGGCGGACGATCGAGTAC
>JBKPSC010000014.1:0-13111 GCA_046734915.1 Acidobacteriota bacterium
GCGTAGAGCAGCCATCCACATAGCACTCGAGAGGACTACTTGGCTGGCATAGTCCATGCTGCCAATGTCGAAGCTACTCTCGCATCGCGCACGTTGGATGACCTGGCCGCCAGAACCAAGCCGGACCACAAGCATGCATGCAGCCCGACATGGGAAACTGGTGATCGAGCCCGGACGCAACAGCAAGCATTACTGGCGTGAGGTCTGGCGTAATCGTGAGCTGCTGTACTTTCTGACCTGGCGCGACATCCTCGTCCGGTACAAGCAGACGGCGATCGGCGTCACCTGGGTGCTGCTCAGGCCAGCTTTGACGATGGCGGTGTTCATCGCCTTTCGCAACCTCGCCGGGATCGAACAGGGCGCAGTGCCTGAACCGATCCTCGTCTGCGCGGCGGTGCTCCCTTGGCAGTTCTTCTCGAGCGCGCTGACAGAATCGTCAGGCAGCCTCATTGCGAACAGTAATCTCATCTCCAAGGTCTACTTTCCGCGATTGCTGATTCCGTGGGCCGCGGTCGCGACGGCGTTTGTCGACTTTCTCATCACGCTCGCGCTGCTCGGCGTGCTTATGCTGTGGTACCACGCGCTGCCCGGCTGGCACCTACTGACGTTGCCGCTGTTCATCGGCATCGTCTTCGCACTGTCGCTCGGAACCGGACTCTGGCTCGCGGCCCTCAACGTCGAGTACCGCGATTTTCGCTACGTGGTGCCCTTCATTGTTCAACTCGGCCTGTTCATCTCGCCGGTCGCGTTCACGACGGCCAGCGTGCCAGCGCCCTGGCGGCCCTTCTTCGTGCTCAATCCCATGGTCGGCATCATCGACGGGTTTCAGTGGGCGATTTTCGGGAGCGCCGCCTTCATCGAGGTCCGCTCGGTCGGCGTCGCCGTCGGCGTCACGGCGCTTCTGCTCTTGTTTGGCGTGCGGTACTTCCGTCGGATGGAACGGACCTTCGCCGACGTCATCTGAAACGTTCAGGCTGTGAGCGAACCCATCATTTCAATCCAGGGTCTTGGGAAGCGGTATCGGATCCGGCGTTTCCAAGAAGGTCATCAGTACGTCGCGCTGCGCGACGTGCTTGCCGCGAAGCTAGCAGCGCCGGTTCGTTGGTGGCGGGGGAATGGTCACCGCCGGTTCGAGCACAGCGAACATTTCTGGGCCCTCAAGGATGTTAATGTCGACATTTGCGAGGGCGATGTCATCGGCATCATCGGCCGGAACGGGGCGGGCAAGAGCACGCTGCTGAAGATTCTCAGCGGCATCACCGAGCCGACCGAAGGCCGCGTCACGCTGAACGGCCGGGTCGCCAGCCTGCTCGAGGTGGGCACCGGGTTTCATCCCGAGCTTACTGGCCGCGAGAACATCTTCCTCAACGGCGCGATCCTCGGCATGACCCGTTCCGAGATCGGCCGCAAATTCGACGAGATCGTGGCGTTCGCCGAAGTCGAGAAGTTTCTCGACACACCCGTGAAGCGCTTCAGCAGCGGCATGTACGTCCGACTGGCCTTCGCCGTCGCCGCGCATCTCGAGCCCGAGATTCTGATCATCGACGAGGTGCTCGCGGTCGGCGACGCGGAATTCCAGAAGAAGTGCCTCGGCAAGATGCGAGCGGTCGCCAGCACCGATGGCCGCACGGTGCTTTTCGTCAGCCACAACATCCACGCCATTCAGACGCTCTGTACGAGAGCGGTTCTGCTGAATGCCGGCCGCGTTCAGGCCGCGGGGCCGACGGCGGCGGTGGTCGGCCAGTACATCGCGCAGGACGATTCGTCGAGCGGCGAGCGGACCTGGTCGATGGACGAAGCGCCGGGCGATGGCAATGCCCGGCTGACGGCGGTGCGTGTGCGGTCGAACCGGCACATCTCCGCCGTCGCCAGCAACCGCAGTCCAGTCCTCGTCGAACTGGACTTTGTCGCGAACACGACACACCCCGGTCTCTGTGTCGGCTTCGACTTGATGAACGCCGAGGGCATTACGGTGTTACGCACCTACCAGACCGATCAGGCGCCGGATCGCTGGCCGCCGGTGAGGATCGGCCACAACCGGTGGCAGTGCGTCATTCCGAGCGGCTTCCTGAACGGGGGAACCTACTACGTGTGTCCGCGGATCAGCATTCACAACGTCAACTGGATCGTCCAGCTCGACTCGGTCCTGGGGTTCGAGATGCTCCTCGACCACGGCTCATCACCGTTGTGGAATTCGCTGGACGCCAGCAACCGTCCGGGCCTGACGGCTCCGATTCTGCAGTGGACGTGCGCGCCGCACGAATCGGCCAGCGAGCAGTTCGAGCTGAATGAGGCGGCGCCGCGCAAGAAGCGGTTTGCCTGAAGGACTAACGACAACTCGCGCCAGCCGCCCACTGATCCCCTTCTTGCCGCCAGTAGCGGACGCGCGGAACGGGGCTGTCGCGATAGGGCGGAATCTCGACAAAGCTGTAGCACGCCGGTAGATCGTCAGGTTGTAGCGACGCCAGCGTGCGATCCGTCAGCAGGCGATCCAATTGGACCGGTGTGACCGTGCGCTGCCACGCCCCGGCGTTGATGACGAGCGGGGTCAGCTGACCGCGGATGGGTGAGAATCCCTCCATGGGAATCTTCAGCAGCCCACCGCTGATCATGTTGGCGCCAGCCTGCGATCGATCCGGCAGATGAGTGTGACCGTGTACGAACACTGCGGGGCGCGCGTCACGTCGCAGCCGTCGCGTCGTCTCATCGATGTGCCGGCTGAACATGGCGTCACGTGAACGCCAGAAGTAATCGAACAGCGCCCCACGCGTCTCCGCCGTCCGAGGGCATTCGGTGACTGCGGGTCCGCGCGGAGGGAACTGCGACACGACGGGCTCGAACCGCCGCCGCGCGCGCCGTACCGCGGCGCGATAATCACAGGCGGTGACGATCTCCTCGTCAGAGAGCCCCTGTGCGACCGCGTCCAGCGTGCCATCTGCGAGAGCTCGAGTCGCCAACGGACGAATAGGGTCGTCTTCGGGCACGCCAGCCACCAGAAATGCACCCCGCTGGCCGCGGATGGTCCCGATGTTCCATACAGGCGGCTCTACATCACCATCATCGAGCTCCATTCTGAATTGCTGCCACGACACGGTCGTGAGCATCAGGTACTTGAGCAGCAAGGGGTCGAGTGTTCCGGCGGCCGCTGTAGGTTCGGCGGCAAGTGCTGGCTTCAGGCCGGCGCCAAGCACGGCGACGTTGTCGACGATGGGGAAGGTCTCCTCCAGGCGGCGATACAGCGCGCTCGTCAGTTGCTCTCCCCACGGACGGAGCAGACGTCCGGGCGTGCCGCGGCTGAAGGGCAGTGGCCAGTTATCGAATCGGTGCGCGCTGAAACCGACCTGGTGCCCGTGTTCAACGAGCACGCGGCCGTCACCAGACAACCAGAATCCTTCTCCGCCGAGAGTGACCCGATCGGCTTCGGCAGCCATCGCGGCGAGGAGTCGCCGACGAACGCCGGGGAAGAGGAGGGCTGCATCCGCATCTCCCGGTACGAAGGCGACGCGATTTGCGCCGGTCCTCGCGAACTCATTGATTGCGGCAACCTCTGGGGCGTGGGCGGTGAGCACGCGGTCGAGACGCTTGATAGCTTCCGCCTCGGAGCAGCCGGTCTCGTTGCCGGCGCCACAATCGTCAAGGCCGTACAGAAGGTCGAACGTGTCGCCGTTCACCACCAGGTCGACGGCGCTCTGTCCCTCATGATCGATGGCTTTCAGAAAGCTCGTGAACTCCGCGGCCCACCGGAAGTCCTCATGGCGATCCCAGGCACCTGACGCATCTCGCCCGATGCCCATGTGGAGATCGCTCATGACGATCACCGTTCGGCCACCTTCCGGCGGCTGACCGGCTGCCGCGAAGACCGCCGCAACGACCATCAATCCCCGAACGTCCACGCTAGGGCTCCGCGGCCAGCGACAGGCGAACGATCTCGTTGTCGTTGCGAACGACGATGTGCCGGTTGGCGTACGCGGCGTGCGACCAATGCACGGTTGGCGATTGTCTCCGCCGAACGTACGGATGCGTCGGTTCAATCAAGGTGGCGCGACTCAGCTCCTGGAAACCTGAGGGGGAGAGCTTGGCCATCACGAGCTCGCCGCGATCGTTGTTGATGAAGTAGCGATCGCCGTTCCGGACGAAGAAGGCCGTGCCGTACATCGCGCGTTCCTTCAGGAGGGCGTCGGTCTTCCACATCTCCTTCCCTGTTTCGGCGGCGAGACAGCGGAGCTGGCCGTCGTTGTCGATGCCGTACACATATTCGCCATCGAGCACCGGGGTGCTGATGACCGAGTTCAGCGTGTTCGGCGTGTCATGGGTCATGCCGGGGTCCTGCTCACCAGGTCCGCTCCACAATACCGTCGCCGCGGGTTTGTCGTCGGCGAGCTTCAGCATGCGGGCGCCACCGTACTGTGACGTGACGAAGAGATAGGGCCCGTTGCGGATCGGCGTCGCGACCACGATGCCCATCTGGACGCTGTGAGGAATCTCCCAGTACACGCGTCCGGTGGTTGGATCGAGCGAGCTGATGCCTTTGGGGTGAAACAAGATCAACTGTCGGGCCCCGCCGGCCTCGATGATGATCGGCTGGTTGTAGCCGGGTTCCGAGTCGGAGGGCAGTGCCCGCCAGATTTCCTTTCCGGTTCGCTTGTCGAGGGCCACCAGCTTCGCGTCGGGCTCGCCGCCCACCAGGCAAATCAGCAGATCGCCGTCGACGAGCGGAGCGCCGGCCATGCCCCAGGTCGGCACCTGGGCGTCGAAGTCCCGCACATAGTCCTTCTCCCACAGCACGCGGCCGCTCGATACGTCTAGGGCCACCAGCACGCCCATCGTGCCCAGCACGTACACCCGATCGCCATCGACTGTGGGCGTGGCACGGGGTCCGATGGCGTACACGAGCTGCAAGCCGCTGTAGTTCGCCTGCCATTCGTGCGTCCACAGCACGCGGCCCGTCGCTTCATCGAGCGCCGACGCGCGCTCGATCATCTGGTGCGCGCGTTTGCCTTCGGTCGGTCGGGCATCGGTGACGAACACGCGGCCGCCGGCCACGGCCGGTCCGGCATACCCCGCATGGACGGGCGTGCGCCACGAGACGCGCAGTCCGGATGCCGGAAGCCGCTCGACGATTCCCGTCTCGGCCCACACGCCGAGCCGTCCACGACCACGCCACTCCGGCCAATCATCGGCGGACACGCGGATGACGCAGCTCCACGCCACGCCGGCGATAAGGCAGACACGAACAGCGCTTCCTAGAACAACCCGAGACGAGGGCGAAGGCACGCGATGCGGCATGAGCAGCCTCGCTTTGAGGGAGTTATTGGAGCGGTCGGATTATAGACCGCGCGCCGCTGTCAAAGCGGGGGCGACTTGCGCGGCACGATGTTCGGCTGATTCCAGTTGTCGAGCTCTTTAGCCGGGGTGGAAACGGGATCGTGAATCTCCAGGCTGACACCGGATGGAGCGAAGGATGGTGGCGCCCACCAGTTTCGATCGTGCATCTAGTGTACCAGAGCGGCTCCGACCTTGTGCAGACTGGTGTTGCACACCGTCTTCCGCTACATTGCGGCCGACCCTATGCTCAAACTGTTTGGATTTCTGAAGCCTGATCGCGCACGCGTGGCAGTCGTCCTGATCCTGGCTCTCGCGCAGTCGGTGGGCTTTCTGCTGCTGCCGCGCCTGATGTCGGACATCGTCGACAAGGGAATCGTGCCGGGCGACCAGCGGGCGATTCTCCGCACCGGCGGCCTGATGTTGCTGGTGTCCATTGCGGCCACTGTCTGTGCGGTGGCCGGGAGCCACTTCTCCTCGAAAGTGGCGACGGGGTTCGGCCGGCTGCTGCGTGGGGCGATCTTCACCCGCGCCTCGCACCTGTCGATCCACCAGTTCGATCGCTTCGGCTCCGCGTCGCTCGTGACGCGGACAACCAACGACACGACTCAGGTTCAGCAGATGCTGATCATGATGCTGACCATGGTCATCTCGGCGCCGATGATGGCCATCGGCGGCGTCGTTTTAGCGCTGTCGCAGGACGCCGAGCTGGCGTGGGTACTGATTGCCGTCATGCCGGTGATGGCGTTGGTCTTCGCCCTGATTCTGCGGGGCGCGGTGCCGTTGTCCCAGGCGATGCAGCAGAAGATCGACCGATTGAATCTCGTGCTGGGCGAGGGCCTGAGCGGCGTCCGGGTCATCCGCGCCTTCGATCGCGGTGCGCACCAGCGGCAGCGATTCGATCAGGCGAACCTGGACCTGGCCAGGACGGCCGTCGCACTCAACCGCCTGATCGCCTTTCTGATGCCTGCGCTCATCCTGATGCTCAACCTGACGAGCGTCGCCATCATCTGGTTCGGCGGCCACCGGATCGACGCCGGGACGATGCAGGTTGGTGCGATGATCGCGTCGCTCCAGTACGCGATGCAGATTCTCTTCGCGGTGTTCATGGTCACCGCGATGTTCGTCATGCTGCCGCGCGCGTCGGCGGCTGCGGCGCGCATCAACGAGGTGCTGGAGGTGGCGCCCGAAATCGTCGACCCAGTGGCGCCGCTTCGGCCGCAACTCTCGGCGAAGCGCGGTCACGTGGAATTTCAGAACGTCAGCTTCCAGTATCCTGGCGCCGAAGAGCCGGCGCTCGCCGGCGTGTCGTTCGCTGCGCGGCCCGGCGAGGTCACCGCCGTCATCGGCGGCACCGGTTCCGGCAAGTCGACGCTGGTCGGATTGATTCCGCGGTTCTACGACGTGAACGAAGGTCGCGTGCTCATCGACGGTGTCGATGTTCGTGAGATGACGCAGGTGGATCTCCGCGCGCGCATTGGATTCGTGCCGCAGACGGCCGTCCTTTTCACTGGCACCATTGCCGCAAACATCCGCTACGGGCGCGAGGACGCATCCGATGACGACGTGCGGCACGCGGCGGCGGTGGCACAAGCGCTCGAGTTCATCGAGGCCTTGCCGGAGCACTTCGCCACGCCGGTGGCGCAGGGCGGCATCAACCTCTCCGGCGGCCAGAAGCAGCGGCTCGCGATTGCGCGAGCGATCGTCCGGAAACCTGACGTCTATGTCTTCGACGACAGCTTCTCAGCGCTCGACTTCGCCACCGACGCGAGACTGCGCGCCGCTCTCAGAAGCGAAACGAACGATGCGACGGTGTTCGTGGTCGCCCAGCGCATCAGCACGGTGATCACCGCCGATCGCATCGTTGTCCTCGACAACGGCCGGGTCGCTGGCATGGGCACGCACGCCGAGCTGCTCGACACGAGTGAGATCTACCGCGAGATTGTCGCCTCGCAGGTATCGCTCGAGGAGGTGGCATGAGCGCGGGCGCGCGCCCCACCGGATCGCCGAGAGGCGGGCCATCCACGCCGCCGCAGCGGACCGCCCCGCCGCAGGACATGTTCGGCCGCCGTCCGATCGGCGGACTCGGCATGCCGGCGCAGAAGGCCAACGATTTCAAGGGCACGCTGGTCCGGCTTCTCGGTTACCTGCGGCCGCACCGCACCGGCCTGGTGATCGTCACGCTGACCGGAGCGATCGGCACGGTGTTCAGCGTGCTGGGCCCGAAGATTCTCGGCCTGGCGACGACGAAAATCTTCGAGGGATTCGTCGCCAGGATGGCCGGCCTGCCCGGTGCGGCGATCGATTTCGCCTACGTCGGTCGCATCCTGGTGGGGCTGATCGCGCTGTACATCGTTGCGAACGGCTTTCAGTACTTGATGCAGTACCTGATGGCCAACGTCGCCCAGCAGACCGTGTACTCGATGCGACGGGACGTGGAGGCAAAGTTCGAGCGTCTGCCACTGAAGTTCTTCGACTCTCGGCCGCGCGGCGAGGTCATGAGCCGGGCGGTCAACGATCTGGACAGCATCAGCGGGACCTTGCAACAGAACCTCACCCAGCTGCTGACCTCGTTCCTGACGCTGGTCGGCGTCATCGTGATGATGCTCACGATCAGCTGGATTCTGACGCTGGTCATCGTCCTGACGCTGCCACTCAGCATCACGCTGGTCTCGCGCATCGCGAAGCGGTCGCAGAAGTTCTTCATCAAACAGCAGGCGGCGCTCGGTGCGCTCAACGGGCACGTGGCAGAGATGTACAGCGGCCACGCGATCGTGACCGCCTTCGGTTTCGAGAACAAGTCGGTAGCGACCTTCGAACGGCTGAACGAAAGCTACTACGACGGCGCGTGGCGGGCACAGTTCGTGACCGGCATCATCATGCCGACCATGATGTTTGTCGGGAATCTCGGGTACGTGTTCGTGTCGGTGATTGGCGGCCTGCTCGTGACCAGGCGCGCGATCTCGATTGGTGACGTGCAGGCGTTCGTCCAGTACGGGCGGCAGTTCTCAATGCCGATCACCCAGCTGAGCGGCATCGCCAACACGATTCAGCTGACGATCGTCTCGGCCGAGCGCGTCTTCGAACTGCTCGACGAGCCCGAGGAGACGCCCGACGCCGAACCGGCGGCAGCTCTGGCCAGACCGCGGGGCGCCGTACAGTTCGACGCGGTGAGCTTCCGCTACAAAGCAGACGTCCCAGTGATCGAGGACTTGTCGATCGAGATCGCGCCTGGGCAGATGATCGCCATCGTCGGGCCGACCGGCGCGGGCAAGACAACGCTCGTCAACCTGCTGATGCGGTTCTACGACGTACAGAGAGGCGCGATTCGTGTCGACGGGGTGGACATCCGTCAGATGAAACGCGGCGTGCTGCGGCGGATGTTCGGCATGGTGCTGCAGGATACCTGGCTCTTCTCAGGCACGATTCGGGAGAACATCGCCTACGGCCGCGCCGACGCCGACGATGATGACGTCGTGAGAGCGGCGAAGGCGGCCCAGGCCGATCACTTCATCCGCACGCTGCCAGAGAGCTACGGGACGCCGATCAACGAGGACGCGACCAATCTCTCGCAGGGCCAGAAGCAGCTGCTGACCATCGCGCGGGCGTTCCTCGCCGATCCGGCGATTCTCATCCTCGACGAGGCGACGAGCAGCGTGGACACGCGGACGGAGGTGCTGATCCAGCGGGCGATGGCCGAACTGATGCGAGGGCGGACGACGTTCGTCATCGCTCACCGCCTGTCGACGATTCGCAACGCCGACATGATTCTGATGATCGAGCAGGGACGGATCGTGGAGAGGGGCACCCACCACGAGCTGCTGGCCGCAAAGGGTCGTTATGCCGAGCTCTATCAGAGCCAATTCGCCGGGCGCGCGACTCAGCCGGTAGCCGCGCTGTGACCCGGGCGTGCCGGAGAGACTGCAAGTCGACCCGGTGGATCTGCCGTGCAGCAGCCTGCGAAAGCCTGAAGCTGACCGCGCGCCCGACACCGGCAAACCACTCTTGACGAGCTCCGGCGTTCGAGTCCGCAGCCCGGACCATCGTGAGAAAGGCTCTTCCGGCCGATATTCTCAGTGTTCTTCAGGGGGGCAATCAGCCCCCCGCTCAGGGGGACAGGTAGGGTGAAGCCGGAGGACTTCTGACTATGACACCCGCGCGCAATCGTTGGCTTCTCCTGGTCGCCTGCCTCACCCTCTCCGAGCTCGTTCCGCGACCCGCCTCCGCCCAAACTGCTCAGCAGCTGTCGGGACTCCGATCATCGAATCTCCAGACCGTGTATGTGCTTGACCGTTCGGGCGCGGAAACGTCTGGCAAGTTGCTCGGCCTGAATCCCGAGTCGATTGTGCTGCTGGTCGATGGCGCGGAGCGACGCTTCGACATGGCGAACGTCGCCCGAATCCAGAAGCGCGATTCGCTGAAGAACGGGGCGTTGATAGGTGCTGTTGTCGGCCTGGCGATGGGGTTCGTGACCGCGGGCATTTCGGATTGCCCCGGATACGAACCTGGTGGTTCGTGCAGTGGATTTCGCGCCGTGACGTTTGCCACCTCCGTCGGGATGTACGCCGCCATGGGGACCGGCATCGATGCGCTCGTTCGCGGGCGCTCCACCATCTACGCCGCACCGTCAGTGGCACGCACGCGTTCGCTTCAGTTCGATTCGCCCGATCCTCGCGCCGCTCTCAAGGTTGGCTTCTCCTGGTAGCGTCAACGACCGCGAAAGAAGAAGGTAAGAAGCCGGCGAGCCGGCTAAGGAAGCCGGCGAGAAGAGCGGCGACGCCGGCGCGGGTTGGCGAACGACGTCAGCGCGCCGGCGTGGCTGCGGACGGTTGAGGCTGCTCGCCCTTCTTCCTCACGCCGGTCCGCAAGAACTCGTTCCTCGAGGTAATCCCCACGTCGTTGCCCATGTAGTCGTCCGTGCCCACCTCCTCCATCCACAGCGTGGTCGTGACGCCGATGGAGGTCTGGAAGAAATGCGCCGACGAGTCGGGCGCCGCGCCGTGCCAGTGCTCCACGCCCGGGCCGGCGTATTCAGTGTCGCCCCGATGTAAGGTGCGGACGCGCTCGCCGCGTTTCTGAACGCGGCCGACACCCTGATCGAGCATCATGACCTGACCGCCGGCGTGACAGTGCCAGTACGAGCGCATACCTGGCTCCCAGATCGCGCCTGGCGCGGGCTGCCCATTGATGGTGATATCGGGCACCTGCTTCGGTGTATACACGCCTGTCGCCTGGACGCCCATCGGCTGGCCCGGACACATGCCGGGCGGGATCTCTGGCTTGGCCTGCGCCGCCGCTCCTTGCGCCGATCCCGTCGATCGAGCCACGACGACCATGATCACCAAGAACAACGCCGGAAGCAGCAGACGGCCGATGGCATTGATTCGCCCATTCATAGATCACCTTCGCGCTGAAGATACCACGCTCACCGGGCTGTTCTGGCGCCAATCCGATAAAGATGCGTATCCGACCGGATGAAAACCGAGCCGTCCGAGATGCCGATCGAAGCGAGTGTCGCGCCGTCGAGCTGATTTCGCGCCAGCTCCAGAAACTGGTGGCCTGGTCCGACGATCGTCGCCAGGCCTTCCTCGCTCAGGAAATAGATCCGGCCGTCGGCGTAGACGGGCGACGCGGAGTAGTTGCCGCCCAGGCGCCGTTGCCAGTAGGTCTGTCCCGTCCGCGCGTCGAGACACTGCGCGATGCCGTTATCGCTCACGATGTACAAGTCGTTGTCCACGAGCAGCGGCGACGGCGTCAGCGGCGCGCCGCGCAGCAGCGTCCAGGCGACATGTGTCCGGCTGACGTCGCCGGCGCCGTCCGGCCGCACGGCAATGAACGACGGAATGTTGAATCCGCCGGAAATGAACAACAGGCCGGCTCCGTAGACCGGCCGCATGACGTTCGAGAAGCCGTCTGGAAAGCGGACCGGATAGCTGACGTGCCAAATCTCCCGCCCGCTCGAAGGCTCGTAGGCGGCGGCTCTGTAGGCGCCAACGGAGATGATCTGGTCGCGATCGCCAACGCGAATGACGAGCGGCGTCGAGTACGCCTGGGCGAACGGTTGGCGGCGCGCCGTCTTCCAACGAATCTTGCCGGTCTCCTTCTCGACCGCGACGACGAAGGCGACATCGTCGCCGTCGCAGCTGATGATGAGCAGATCGTCGTAGAGCGCTGGCGAGCCGCCGTCGCCATGTTGCGACTCGTACTCGAACCGTGTCTTCCAGACAATCTCGCCGCGTGTCGTCAGTGCCGCTGTGCCGTCCGCACCGAAGTGCACATAAACACGCTCGCCATCGAGGATCGGTGTCGGCGACGCCCGGGTGTTCTTCGGATTGAGCGGATTCACCGAGCGGATGCGGAACACCTCGGTGTTCACGAGCTCGCGGCCCGTCGACGCATCGTAAGCCAGGGCCCGGAGCGAACCGCCGCTCCGATCTGGAACTGCTGCCGTCAGCCAGACCTTGCCACCGGCGACGACCGGAGAAGACCACCCTGCGCCTGGGATCGGAATCTTCCAGACGATGTTGCGCGATTCGCTCCACTCGACCGGCAGGCCCCGTTCGGTGGAATGGCCCTGACCCGTGGGTCCGCGGAACGCGGGCCAGTCATCGGCGGCGATCCCACGCCCGGCTGCCGCGACTAGGACGAGCAGCAGCAACCCGAAGACGTGACGTCCGATCACGCGGTCAGGATAGCGCACATCGCGCGCCTCGGATTTTCCGCATCGTGTCCAGCTCGAGCGAACCCGATGCTCGAATGGCTTTCCGCACGTCAGCAGAAATTGCCGGGCTCTGCCTCTATCTGGCGGGGAAACCTTGGACGCGGCTGACTGACGGTCAGAGCAGCGGCGCCTCCCGCGGCGCCGAGTCGCCGGGGAACAGCCCGAGACGATCCGCCATTCTCACCAGATCTGGCAATGACGACGCCGACATCTTACGCATCACGCGCGCGCGCTGGGCCTTCACGGTCTTCTCGGAAGTTCCCATCAACCACGCCGCCTCCTTGTTAAGTTTTCCCGTTACGACGTGAGCCATGACGGCGCGTTCACGCGACGTCAGCGTGTCATACCGCTCGCGCAGGTCCTGGTAGTCGCGCAGGTTTCTGTGCCGCACCGCGTCCCTGGCGATGGCCTGATGAACAGCCTCGAGCAGCGTGGCGTCCTGGAACGGCTTGGTGATGACTTCGAGCGCGCCCGCCTTCATCGCGCGCACGGTCCCGGGCACGTCGGCGTGTGCCGTCAGGAAGATCACCGGCATGTGAATGCCGAAGCCATCGAGCTGTTGCTGCAGCTCGAGTCCGGTGATCCTGGGCATCTTGATATCCAGAAGCAGGCATCCGTGCGGTTCCACCGGAACTCGGGCAAGCAGGTCATCCGCACCGGTGAACGTCTCGACGGCAAGCCCGACGGCTCTGAACAGCCGCTCCAGTGCCTTTCGCACCGAAGCGTCGTCGTCGACGACAAAGACCGTAGGTGTCAGCGCCTTCATTGAGGTCCGTGGTCCACGGCGTCATCCCGTCGCGGCGATCGGCGGCATGTCCTCTTCCGTTGCCGCGACTGGCAGCGTCATGTGAAACGCGGCGCCGCCGAGCACCTCGTTCTGCGCCCACATGATGCCTCCATGAGCCTCGACAATGGCCCTCGCGATTGGCAGGCCCATGCCCATGCCGTCCGCTTTGGTGGTGAACAGCGGATCGAAGACCTGTTCTTCCGTGCCCTCCGGCACCCCCTGACCAGTGTCGATCACCGAAAGGTGCACACAGTTTGCTGCCGTATGCACGGTGCGCACGG
>JBKPSC010000015.1:0-8234 GCA_046734915.1 Acidobacteriota bacterium
ACTCGCGCCGGGGCCAAAGTTATTGCACGTCTGGCACAGGACGTGCTAAAGTCCTACTTTTGTCTGGCTGGCGTAGCTCAGTCCGGTAGAGCAGCTGATTTGTAATCAGCCGGTCGGGGGTTCAAATCCCTTCGCCAGCTCCAAAGACGAGTGTACATCCGGTCCGCAGGAAACGCGTCGAAGCACCGATTCCACAAACAGATAACTGGCGAGGTAGCGAAGCGGTCAAACGCAGCAGACTGTAAATCTGTCGCCCTTGTGGCTTCGAAGGTTCGAGTCCTTCCCTCGCCACCAACTCCCGTCACGGCGAAGCCGGTGCTTCGATCACTGACAGTGGAGGCAGATGCGGCGGGCCAGCCCGGAGTCCGCGGGCAAGCATCGCTGGTGGCTGTTTTGGAACGTAAGCGCGAACGAGCACATTGAAATCAGTTGACGGCAACCTGGCAGGCGAGCGCGTAGGCGGGAGTAACTCAGTGGTAGAGTCACAGCCTTCCAAGCTGTTGGTCGCGGGTTCGATCCCCGTCTCCCGCTCCAACCTTCGCCCCGCGGACGCAGCGATTGGGGAGCTCGCTGCAGAGCGCGGCCACGGTTGGCGAGCCGCCACGCGCTGCGAACAGGCGCGCACAGATGCGGCCGACGTGTCGGTCGCGGCCGCGAAGCGGCGAAGGCCGATGTAGCTCAGTTGGCAGAGCGCGTCCTTGGTAAGGACGAGGTCACCAGTTCAATCCTGGTCATCGGCTCCAGCAGTCATCATTATCGAGTAGAGACGTACGCCGCGATCGCAAGCGAGGACGGCACACAGACGACGAGGATCGTTGACATGGCCAAAGAAAAGTTCGACCGCAGCAAACCACACGTGAACGTCGGCACCATCGGACACATCGACCACGGCAAGACGACCTTGACCGCGGCGCTCACCAAGGTCGCTGCCGACAAGGGCTGGGCGAAGTTCGTCCCCTACGACGAAGTCGCCAAGGCCTCCGAGTCGCAGGGTCGTCGTGACGAGACCAAGATTCTGACGATTGCGACCTGTCACGTCGAGTACTCCACGGCCAACCGGCACTACGCGCACGTCGATTGCCCCGGTCACGCCGATTACATCAAGAACATGATCACCGGCGCCGCGCAGATGGACGGCGGCATCCTCGTAGTCAGCGCCGTCGACGGTCCGATGCCGCAGACCCGCGAGCACGTCCTGCTCGCCCGTCAGGTGAACGTGCCGTACCTCGTTGTCGCGCTGAACAAGGTCGACGCCATCGACGATCCCGAGCTCCTCGATCTCGTCGAGCTCGAAGTGCGCGAGCTGCTCAAGACCTACGAGTTCCCGGGCGACGATGTCCCGGTCGTGCGCGTCTCGGCGCTGAAAGCGCTGCAGGGCGATCCGGAAGGCATCGCCAGCGTCATCAAGCTGATGGAAGCGCTCGACAGCTACGTGCCACTGCCGCAGCGTGAGGTCGACAAGCCGTTCCTGATGCCGATCGAAGACGTGTTCTCGATCTCGGGCCGCGGCACCGTGGTGACCGGACGCGTCGAGCGCGGCAAGGTCAAGGTGGGCGAGGAAGTCGAGATCGTCGGCTTCGCCCCGACGGTCAAGAAAGTCGTGACCGGCGTCGAGATGTTCCGCAAGCTGCTCGACGAGGGCGTCGCCGGCGACAACATCGGCGTCCTGCTGCGCGGCGTGGAAAAGAACGACGTCGAGCGCGGTCAGGTGCTGGGCAAGCCCGGCTCGATCAAGCCGCACACGAAGTTCAAGGGCACCGTGTACATCCTCTCGAAGGAGGAGGGCGGCCGTCACACGCCGTTCTTCAACGGCTATCGGCCGCAGTTCTACATCCGGACGACCGACGTGACCGGCACGCTCAACCTGCCGGAGGGCGTCGAGATGGTGATGCCCGGCGACAACACCACGATCACCGGCGAGTTGATGGTGCCCGTAGCCCTCGAGCAGGGCGCGCGGTTCGCCATCCGCGAGGGCGGCCGGACGGTCGGCTCGGGCACGATCACGGAAGTCGTGGAGTAGCTGGAGTTAGGCGGCTGGGGACTGACGGCGAGGCGGCTCTCGACGCCCAGCCCCAATCTCGAGCCCCAAGCCCCGGGGTGATGGACCATGAGAGACACAATCACGCTGGCGTGCCAGGAATGTAAGCGGCGCAACTACAGCACGAGCAAGAACAAGAAGAAGACGACCGAGCGAATCGAGATGAGCAAGTTCTGCCGGTTCTGCCGGAAGCACACGGCTCATAAAGAGACGAAGTAGCCTTCAGGCTCTGGGCTCAGGCTTCGGGGCCAGAAAGCGGTCGTTCTTGGTGACAACGACACGACCTGAGCGGAACGGAGCGAAGCGTTAGCGCTGAGCGAGTGAAGCGAAGGAGATCCGCGTGGAGCGCAGCGGAACGCGGAGTAATTAAAGGCCAGTAGCTCAATTGGCAGAGCACCGGTCTCCAAAACCGGGGGTTGGGGGTTCGATTCCCTCCTGGCCTGCCAGGTATGTTCCCGGGGACGAGAATAGGACCCGGAGTAGGTAGACGGTTTATGGCCGAGACAACAACGCTCGACACCGTGCGAGAAGCGGCTGGCGGACGCGTCGAACGCGTGCGCCTGTTTTTGAGCGAAGTCCGCAACGAGCTGAAGCGGGTGACGTGGCCGTCGCGCAAGGAAGTCTACGCAACGACGGTCGTCGTCATTCTGACGTCGCTCTTTTTCGGTCTGTACCTGTTCGTGCTCGATTACGGCGTGAACAGTCTGATTCAGTGGATCTTCCGGCGCGCCGGTGCGGCATGAGCGAGGTTGAGACCATCCCCGCCTCGAGCGGGAAGAGCTGGTACATCGTGCACACCTACTCGGGGTTCGAGAAGAAGGTGGCCGAGTCGCTGCAGCAGCGGGTGCAGGCCTACGGCCTCCAGGAAGAGATTGGCGAGATCCTCATCCCGACCGAGGACGTCGTCGAGATGCGGGCCGGCCGCAAGGTCGTGACTTCGAAGCGGTTCTTTCCCGGCTATATCCTTGTCGAGATGAACATGTCCGACAACGCGTGGCACGTGGTGAAGAACACGCCGAAGGTCACCGGTTTTGTCGGTGCCGGTGCCAAGCCCACGCCGCTCAGCAAGGACGAGGTCGATCAGATTTTGACCCAGGTGAAAACGGCGGCCGAGAAGCCGAAGCCGAAGTACATGTTCGAGAAGGGCGAGCAGGTCCGCATCAACGAAGGGCCGTTTACGTCGTTCAACGGCGTGGTCGACGAAGTGAACCTGGACAAGAACACGCTGAAGGTCATGGTCACGATTTTCGGACGCTCGACCCCGGTCGAGCTGGACTTTCTACAGGTCGAAAAGATCTGAAGCGCCTGCGGGGGTGGGGCCCCGCCGCCAGTGAAAGAAAGAAGACAGATCGGTAGACAGCATGGCGAAAAAAATTCAAGCGGTCGTGAAGCTCCAGATTGCCGCCGGCAAGGCGACGCCGGCGCCGCCCGTCGGAACCGCGCTCGGTCCCCAGGGCGTCAATATCATGGACTTCTGCAAGAACTTCAACGCGAAGACGGCGAAAGACGAGGGACTCATCATCCCCGTCGTCGTCACCGTCTACGCCGATCGGTCCTACAGCTTCATCACCAAGACCCCTCCGGCGCCAGTGCTGCTGAAGCGCGCCGCGAACATCGCGAAGGGATCGGCTGAGCCCAACAAGTCGAAGGTTGGTACCGTCACCGCGAAGCAAGTCGAGGACATCGCCAAGCTGAAGATGCCCGATCTCAACTGCGACTCGCTGGAGTCGGCCATCAAGACCGTCGCCGGAACGGCCCGCTCGATGGGCCTCGACGTGATCGGATGACAATGTTGAAGTCAGATTGCAGAATGCAGAATGCGCGGCCGCGAGTCCTCGTCGCAACCGCCATCTGAAATCTGCCTTCTGAATTCTGCAATGTGAGAGTGGGAGCGCCTTCGGGCGCGTTTGCACCACAAGGAGCACCGATGAGAAAGCGCGGCAAGAAGTTTACGGCTGCGCGAGCGCAGGTCGGCGTCGATCGCCAGTACTCGATCGAAGACGCCGTCCCGCTCGTGCAGAAAGTCAAGTTCGCGAAGTTCGACGAGACCGTCGAACTGACGCTCCGGTTGGGCGTGGATCCCAAGCACGCGGATCAGATGGTTCGCGGCACCGTCGTCCTGCCGCATGGCCTCGGCAAGACCAAACGCGTGCTGGCCATCGCCGGCGGCGAGAAACAGCGCGAGGCTCAGGACGCCGGCGCCGACATCGTCGGCGGTGAAGAGCTGGTCGAAAAGATTATGGGCGGCTGGATCGACTTCGACGCAGTCGTCGCCACGCCCGACATGATGCGCGCCGTCGGGCGGCTGGGCAAGGTGCTCGGCCCGCGCGGCCTCATGCCGAATCCGAAGACCGGCACCGTCTCGCTCGACATCGGCAAGGCGGTCAAGGAAATCAAGGCCGGCAAGGTCGAGTTCAGGGTCGACAAGACCGGCATCATCCACGCGCCGGTCGGCAAGACGTCGTTCAACAGCGGCTCCCTGGTCGCCAACGCGCACGCGCTCGTCGAGAGCATCGTCAAGGCCAAGCCGGCCGCCGCGAAAGGCAAGTACCTGAAGAGCGTCACGCTGTCGTCGACGATGGGGCCGGGCGTCCGGATCGATACGACGCACATCGACGTGGTGGTGAAACACTAATGGCGGTCACGAAAGCAGACAAGGCGGTCGAGCTCCAGGGCCTGGAGTCGACCTTTCACGGCGCGCAGACGGCGATTCTCGTCGACTACCGCGGGATCAACGTCCCGCAGGTGACCGAGCTGCGCCGGCAGCTGCGCGCCAGCAAGGCCACCTACAAGGTCGTCAAGAACACTTTGGCCAAGCGCGCCATCAAGGGCACGTCGTTCGAGTCGCTTGACGCGCACTTCGTCGGCACCACGGCCATCGCCTACACCGAGGCCGATCCGGTGGCGTTGGCGAAGACCTTGACCACGTTCATCAAGACGGTGCCGGCCCTGAGCATCAAGGCCGCCGTCGTGCAGGGCCGGGCGATCAAGCCGGCCGAAGTGACCGAGCTGGCCTCGATGCCGGGACGACCCGAGCTGCTGGCCAAGCTGCTCTTCGTGCTGCAGGCGCCGATGGTGCAGATCGTCAGCGTGCTCAATGCCGCACCGCGCGATCTCATGAGCGTGCTGGTGCAAGCTGAGAAGAAGAGACAGGAAGCGTAGGAACTGACGGAGCGGTCTTAGGTCCTAGGTCCTAGGTCTTAAGACGAGCCTGAAGCATAAGACTTAAGACTTAAGGCGTAAGACACCGAAGGAGTGCAGCAATGGCCGAAGTGACGCAGCAGCAGGTCGTGGACTACATCAAGGGAATCAGCGTGCTCGAGCTGTCGCAGCTCGTGAAGACGCTCGAAGCCGAGCTCGGCGTGTCGGCCGCGGCGGCGATGCCGATGGCGATGCCGATGGGCGCCGGGGCTGCGGGTGGCGGCGCGGCCGCTCCAGCCGAGGAGAAGACCGAGTTCACAGCGACCCTGACCGAAGTCGGCGCCAACAAGATCAACGTCATCAAGGTCGTTCGCGAGGTCACCAGCCTCGGCCTGAAGGAAGCGAAGGACCTCGTCGAGAGCGCGCCGAAGGCCATCAAGGAGGGCGTTCCCAAGGACGAGGCCGAGGCGATCAAAAAGAAGTTCGAAGAGGTCGGCGCAAAGGTCGAAATCAAGTAGCTCGGCGCACCGCGCCCACGCACTTGGCAGACCAAGGGTTTCGGGCTCCACGCCTCCGGCCTCGGGAATCGCATTCCTGAGGGCCGGAGGCTGGCGTCCAAAGCCCTTGCAGAAACAGCGCTCCGTTTCACCTCTCGAGGTCTTTAAAGCATGTACAGCCTTCCCAAGAATGTCTACCGCGAGCGCATCGATTTCTCGAAAATCAAGACGACCGTTCCGATTCCGAACCTGATTGAGATCCAGAAGAAGTCCTACGAGCGCTTTCTGCAGATGAACCGTCTGCCGAGCGAGCGCGAGGACGCGGGTCTGCAGTCGGTGTTCAAGTCGGTGTTCCCGATCAGCGACTTCCGGGAGAACTCGTCGCTCGAGTTCATCGAGTACTCGATCGGCAACTGGGAGTGCAAATGCGGCAAGCTGGCCGGGCTGCACCACCTGCGCAAGCCGTGCAGCAACTGCGGCGCCACGCTCATCGCCGATCCGTACGGCGATCGTGAGGTGTTGTGCCCGCGCTGCGGCAAGGGCAATCAGGCGCGCGGCGATGTCTGCGACATCTGCGGCAACACGGTCGGGCTGAAGCTCAAGTACGACGTCGACGAGTGCCAGGAGCGCGGCATGACCTACGCCGTGCCGCTCAAGGTCACCATCCGCCTGGTCGTCTGGAACAAGGACCCGGAGACCGGGGTGAAGACCATCCGCGACATCAAGGAGCAGGAGGTCTACTTCGGCGACATCCCGTTGATGACCGAGAACGGCACCTTCATCATCAACGGCACCGAGCGGGTCATCGTCTCGCAGCTGCACCGCTCGCCCGGCGCCTTCTTCCATTCCGAAGACAAGACGCTGTACGTCGCGCAGATCATCCCGTATCGCGGCTCGTGGGTCGAGTTCGAGTACGACACGAAGAACCTGCTGTATGTCCGCATCGATCGCAAACGGAAGTTTCTGGCCTCCGTCTTCCTCCGCGCCCTCGGCCTGCGCGGCGCCGACGAGATCATCCGGAGCTTCTACAGCGTCGACAAGCTGCATTTGAAGGGCGGCACGCTGTACTGGGGCGTCGCTGACAGCCTGGTCGGCCTGCGCGCCGCGAAGGACATCGTCGTCCCTGGCGAGAACTTCACGGTGCAGGCCGGCAAGAAGATCACCAAGAACGCCATCGAGGCGCTCAAGCGCGCCAACGTCCACTCGGTGGAGATCTCCGACGCGGAGCTCGAAGGCGCCTTCGCCGCCGCCGACGTCATCGATCCGTCGACCGGCGAGGTCATCCTCGAGGCCAACGAAGAGCTGACGCCGCGCGTCATCTCGATGGCCCAGGAGAAGAACGTCGATCACCTCGAGATCTTCTTCCCCGAGAAAGACGACGTCGGTCCGATCATCAGCCAGACGCTGAAGAAAGATCCGATTCACACGCACGAAGAAGCGCTCATCGAGATTTATCGTCGTCTGCGGCCGGGCGATCCGCCGACGCTCGACAGCTCGCGGTCGCTCTTCGAGAACATGTTCTTCAACCCGCAGAAGTACGACTTCTCGCGCGTCGGCCGGCTCAAGCTGAACACCAAGCTCGGGCTGAACACGCCGCTCGACGAGAAGATCCTGCACCCCCAGGATTTCTACGAGGTGTTGAAGTACCTGCTCAAGCTGCGCCGCAACCCGGCGAACGTGGACGACATCGACCACCTGGGCAACCGCCGTGTCCGCTCCGTCGGCGAGCTCCTCGAGAACCAGTTCCGCATTGGTCTGGTCCGCATGGAGCGCGCCATCAAGGAGAAGATGTCGGTCTACCAGGAAATGGCGACGGCCATGCCGCACGACCTGATCAACGCGAAGCCGGTGATGGCCGCGATTCGCGAATTCTTCGGGTCGTCACAGCTGTCGCAGTTCATGGACCAGACCAACCCGCTGTCGGAGATCACGCACAAGCGGCGTCTCTCCGCGCTCGGCCCGGGCGGCCTGTCGCGCGAGCGCGCCGGGTTCGAGGTCCGCGACGTCCACCCGACCCACTACGGTCGCATCTGCCCGATTGAGACGCCGGAGGGTCCGAACATCGGACTCATCTCGTCGCTGTCGTGCTACGCACGCATCAACGAGTTCGGCTTCATCGAGTCGCCGTACCGAAAGGTGAAGGACGGCCGCGTCACCGACTACGTGCTCGTCACCAACGCCGGCGGCAACGCCAAATACAAGGCTGGCGACATCATTGAAGCCGACGAGCTGGTGTCGGAGGACGGCCGATCGAAGAAGAAGGGCGTCGAGTTCGAGCCCCACTCCTTCTACCTGTCCGCGTGGGAGGAAGACCAGTACATCATCGCGCAGGCCAACGCCGCGGTGGATGCCGACGGCAACCTGACGCAGGAGCGCGTCAACGCCCGCCAGGCCGGCAACTTCATCCTGGTGCAGCGCGAGAACGTCCAGTACATCGACGTCTCGCCGAAGCAGCTCGTCTCGGTCGCCGCTTCGCTCATCCCGTTCCTCGAGAACGACGATGCGAACCGCGCGCTGATGGGCTCGAACATGCAGCGTCAGGCGGTGCCGCTGCTCCG
>JBKPSC010000016.1:0-9398 GCA_046734915.1 Acidobacteriota bacterium
ACGCGATCGGGATTAGCCCGACCGACGGCAGCATCTGGTGCTCGGGCATCGGTCACGAGGACACGACGCTCGTACGCATCGAGCGCGGTGCGGACGCGCCGCTCTCGTGCAAGGCCGAGGTCTACTCGCCGCCGCCCGCGAAGGCATCGTTGCCGTATTCGGGAGGCGTGGCCATCGACAGCAAGGGAGTGGTCTGGCAGAGCTGGCGCGGTGTCCACGAAGTCCTGAGCTTCGACCGCCGCAAATGCAAGGTACTCAATGGACCGACGGCGACCGGTCAGCAGTGTCCCGAGGGGTGGACGGTGTACACGAAGCCGGGCCCAACCTTCAAAGGCTCGGCGAAATCGCCTGAGGTCAGCACCGACATGCTGTATCTCACGAATGTCGATGCCCACGACGCGCTCGGTCTCGGAAAAGACGTCCTGCTGTCTGGCGACGTCAACGCCGACTCGTTCTTCGTACTGATGCCGGAGAACGGCCAGATGAAGGCGTTGACCCTGCGCGTTCCCTACCCGCTGGGGTTCCACTCCCGTCACGTGGCGGGACGAATCGACGATCCCAACGCCGGCTGGAAGGGCCGCGGAATGTGGTCCAGTTACTCGATGTACACGCCGTGGCATCAGGAAGGCGGCAAGGGGACACGCCCGAAAGTGGTCAAGTTCCAGATGCGGCCAAACCCTCTCGCGAAATAGCCAGGAGGATCTCGTGCGCGTTCGTCGATATCGTTGCGCCGCTGCTGTGACCGCAGTGGTTGGCGCGCTGTTCTTCGCGGGCCTTCCGCTTCATGCCGAGGTACTGGACAAAACGAAAAAGGTCGGCCGCACGACGGTGCACTACAAAGTGGTCCTGCCGGGTGGATACGACCCGGCGAAAGAGTATCCCGGCATTCTCGCTTTCGGCGGCGGTCCGCAGACCATGAACACCGTGGACAGCATCCTCATGCGCAACTTTCGCGGGGAGGCGGAGAGGCGCGGCTACATCGTGATTGCGCCGGCGGCGCCCGATACCGGATTGTTTTTCGAAGATGGCGCGCGGATCTTTCCCGAATTCCTGCAGATGATGCTCGCCGACTACAAGATCGACGGGGGCAAGTTCCACATTGCGGGACCGTCGAATGGTGGGATCGCGGCGTTTCATGTCGCCGCGGCCAATCCGCAGTACTTCCTGTCGGTGACCGCGTTCCCCGGATACATGTGGCAGCCCAGCACCGCGAAGCTGAAGGCGGTTTCGAAGATGTGCGTCTTCATGTACGTCGGTGAGTTCGATGAGTACATATGGCATGGCGAGATGAAGCAAGAGGCCGAGTACCTCCGCTCGCAAGGGGCCGTTGCGCGTTACAGCGTCGAAAAGGGGCAACCCCACCGGCTCGAGACGCTGGCCGGGGCCAACGCCGGCCGGCTCTTCGATGGATTCGAGGAGGCGAAGAAGGGCTGCAGACAGTAACAACTGCCAGACCTGGACACGGTGATCTTGGAGCACTCGGAGCGGCACCGCTTTTTCACTGAGTTGTACCGAGAGAAACACCGGCTGTTCGGGTGGTTCTCCTTCGCATGACCACCGAGCGCATTTCATCGAGTCCTTCGCACCCTCCTGGTTCTAACCGTCCGATGCGTCCTGCCGCCTGACGCGTGGCGCACTAGGCAGCGCCGTCACGGTTCGTGAAATTGCGAACAACACGAACGCGTGCGAGGGCCGGGCGGTGGCAGGTCTTCATTGGGGAACGTTCGTGTTGGAGAAAAGCGGCGCGGCTATTGTCCGAGGTGGGCGGGGCGATCATGCCTCTGCCAGACCTTCACCGCGGGTCGTCATGACGACGCGCTTGGCGGCTCTGCGTCCGAGGTGCCAATACGATGCGCGAGAGCTGCGGGTAGGTCGCGCGATAACCGCGCCATCGCGCAACCGGGGCAAGCACCGCAAACAGCGCGCGCTGCACCGCTGGTGGCGGAGACCGGAATTCGAGGATGTCGCTGAACTCCCGCGCGGTGAGAGCGAGCTGCAACGGATGCGGCATGCCCGCGCGATCCGTATGGCCGAGCCGTGCGAGTCCAAAGAAGGTCTCGATCATGTGCACGAACCGCTCGCCCGGTGTCACCTCTACCCGCACTCGGACGTCGCGGTCGCTTGTATTCCACCAATCGTGCCAGACACCAGGCTCGATGACCGCTGTCTGGCCTTGACGAAGAACGCCGGTCTGTCCGTCGCGTTTCATCGTCAACTCACCATCGAGCACCGTAAACTGCTCGACGAGATGAGGGTGACGGTGTTCCCCCATCACACGCGCGCCGACGAGCGCCGTGAGCTCGGCCGCTGCGCGCCCGCCGGGATTGTCCCAGGGACGCTCCAGGATCGTCGCGCGTTCCCTGGTGACGGGGTTCTCCCAAACCTCCCCGACTTCTATCGGGGTGCGGTCAGGCTGGCCGTGCGGCTCGGGATGCGACATGACAATTCGTGAGAATTTCACTTCGCGATGCGCTAATCCACACCCTTCCACTCGAATTGGTTGAGTTGGGCGTAGGTATTGGCAAGTTCGAAGGAGACGCCGGCGGAGCTCACCGAGCAGGCCACGGTGTTCCCGACCTCGGCCAACTTGTACTCGAATCCGTCCGGCAGATCGATGCGGGCCCGGTGCGTTTCGCCCGTCACCGGGTTCTTGATAGGCTCGATCTTCGTTTCTCCGACACCAGGGATATTGATCCTGCCAATACGAGCCTCGCGTTGGGACTCGAATGTGATCGGCGCCGAGATGGTACCGAGCTTGTGGGGCGTGACGGCGGAGAAGATCTCGAAGGCCGTGCCCCCATGCTGGCCACCGACGAGCGCGTCGATCGCTGAGCGCTGCGCCGCTGTCGCTTTGTCGTCAACGATGTGGAGGACCTTCCCGTTACCTTCGTGCACCGGACCGGGAAACCACAAGACGCTGGCGAAGACGAGGCCGTCGAGGGCCGTGTCGCCGAAGTGGCCTTTGTCAATCCGCCACGCCACGAAGGCCTCGCATCGCCCAGTGGTCGGGAGGGCGTTGAACTGGCACGGGCATCCCCAGGCGCAGTTGCAGCTCGCGATTTCTTCCCCAGAGATGCTCCAAGGGATTTTCGCCACGACCCACTCTCCGTGCCGATGATCTTCTCATTTTCGCAGTGAATCGTTTACCGGATCCTTGTCGGCGAACGCTTCCTCGTCGTCGGCTTCAGATTCATCGGCGCAGTTCGACACGCCCTCCTCGCCTGCGGGCGGCGGCCAATCCTTGGCGGCCTCACCACGGTCTCCTTGAACATTTTCACCAAGGAAATCGAGTGAATCCTCGAACTCGTCTGTGTGAGGGGCATTTGGTGCATCGCTTTGCGGTGGATTCTTGCCGGTATCGGGTCCAGCCATCCTGTTCAGTGTGCGCAAAGCTCGACTCTGATTCATGTGCGGGACCTCAGAGGGCGACTCAGGGTGTGCCGCGAATCTCGAGGACCTGACCTGGACGCTGCCAAGGACGGCGCAGCGAACCGAACAGCCGTCACCGGCCGTCCGGCCACGGGAGCGTCGCGCCAAGGCAGATCCGCCTTGTATTGCGATGATGTCTGCGCGTCGCTGTCGGGCTCTTCGAGAGGCATAGGCGCTCGTCGGGAAAGGATGCGCCGCTGCCAGGTCGACGCTGGCAGGCGTCAGTTCGGCTCCCCGTTGCTCCTGACGATCATCTGATAGACGTAATCCGTCAAATCTCGAAGTCGCAAGCCTGCTTCGTCGTGCGACCAGTCGCCACGCCCCGGAATGCTAGGTATTTCCACGGCATGACTGACTATGAGTGCCGCGGCAATAGCAACCTTGGCTTGAATTTCTCGCCGGTCCATCCGAATCGCTCCTCAATGGCGCCGAGTGGCGCCTGACGTGTCGGCGCCTGAGGCGCTGCACCGCGTGCTCGGCCGGCGCAATCAGGTCCAGTCCGTATTGGCGCTCTGTCGCGCACACTCGTTGCGACCTGCCGCTTGATCGCGGTCGGCAATCTTCGAGGCAGTGTAGCTCGGGGAGTCCGGGGCCGCTGTTCCGAAGTGCACAACAGTCGCCGTCGGTCGGTTACCTCAGGCGAGTGGCGGCCGGCGACTGTGCAATCGTGCACAGACGTCACGGCCGGCAATTGCCACACTGATACCTCGGAGCCGAACGTCGCGCCGACACGCGCACACGGGTGAAACGAATATGAACAATGTGACTCGGTCAAAAGTGGTCCAGGCGTGGTTTGCCGCGGTTGTTTTCGCCGCCGTCGCGTGTTTCGCACTGGGCCTGTCGGTGGCGCTCAGCACCGGGGTAATGTTGGCTGTGATGAGCCTCGTTCCCCCGGCGGTCATGCTGCTTTTGTGGCCAGGCACACAGCCGCGCACGGTTGCAGACGTGCTCAATGAGAGTGAGCGACGCGGCTAGCCGTGAACGATTTGGCGTTGCGCACAGGATACGCTCGCTACGAGCGGTCCTCGCGTCACATCGAGTACGGAGCAGGGTCGACCACTTTCACTTTCGCGCAGGGCGACGAGGCTGCGAGCGTGATGGGGTCTCATTGGGCAGCCATTCCGGATGACGACAGCGTTGGCCATCGCTCCATCGACGATCGCGCGGTTCGGGAAGCCAGCGAGCTCGGGAACGACACGCTGATGTGTGAAGTTCTTCATGAAGAGCGATGTGATCCGCGGAAGTGGATCAACGGCTCGCGCCGCGGACTCAATCGGAGTCTCTGAAATTCTTCACCAGTGTTCGCCTCCCGCTCTGAGGGTTTTCCTCGTACCACACCGAGAGCCTTTGCCCTTGTGCCAGCTTGAGCGCCGCGGCTTCAGCGTCGGCATAGTTCTCGTGTTCTTCACCGACGTCGGTGTGTCCGGGGTAGGTGACGGCGTAGAGTTGTTTCACCGCGTGCGTCGACGCGTGCTGCCCGAATCGGCGGCGAATGATGATGTCGTCGTGGCGGGGCTGTGTTGGCGCCATCGACCGCTCCTTTTCCGCGGGTGCGACTAAAATACGCGGTCGAAGCAACCGTCAGCGCACCGAGATTTGGCCCAGCAGTCCTTTTGGCCTGTATCTCTGACGGCTCCGCGCTTGTCGCATCTGCTGCCAGCTTGGTGTGTCTCACCCGTTGCCGTCTTTTCATTGATTCCAGCATGCCCGCGTGCGCGAGCCACGTCATGTTTCAGGGCGACCATACGATATTGCCCATAGGGCGTCTGTCCGGTTATGCACACGTCGGGTTCAGCGGATCCCGGGACCGGGTCAGGTTGTTCACGGCGAAACTGCGGCGACTCGCGCAGCGGAACTAGCCGAACAGACGTTATCGTTTTCTCGGGTATCGCAGGCGCCGGTAGATTTCCGCGTCGCTTGGATATTGCGCCTCACGACCGACATCACCTTCGACACTCGGGAGACCACTCGGCCGCGAGGACATGGCTTGCTGCGCGGCGAGAGGGGTTTCGCGACCAGGCGGGTCAGGCTCGTGTTGGCGGCGGTTGTGTCTGCGCGGCGCGTCGCCGTTGCTGCTCTGCGAGAGGCATGACTGACGACAAGTGCGGCGTTGGGTCCTTTCCACGGCAATCGTGCCGGAACTGCTCAGCCAGGGTATATCGGACAATCCTGGATCGCTGTCCCGAATTGCACAGCAGCCGTTCCGGGCAGGCGGGTGACGCTGATGATGCCGATTCCGCAAGCGAACGACGCTCGGGCGGTAAAGGGATAGCTGCAATTGCAAGCGTCGACGATCCGTGTCAACCTACCGAGGCGGATGCCGGATGGTGGCCGTAATCTCCCGCGCTACTGAGAGTTCGCTAGCCGGTCCGACGCAGCGATGAGTATGGCAAGGAAAGCCGCAGCAGCGATCAAGCCCGCCTTGGACGTGGATTGGACCGGCATGCAAACTCAGCGCGTCGAGCACGGAGCTGGAGCGACCATTTTCGCGCAGGGCGAGGAGGCCGGGAGCGTGATGTTCGTCGAGGAGGGTACTGTCCGGCTTTCAGTCTTGTCGCACACTGGAAAAGAGGCCGTCGTCGCTGTACTCGAGCGTTGGCACTTTTTCGGCGAGGGCTGCCTGGTGGGACAACCATACCGGATGGCGACGGCGTTGGCCATCGCTCCGTCGACGATCATCGTCGTCGAGAAGCAGCATATGGCGCGGCAACTCCACGATCGACCGGCATTCGCCGAACGGTTCCTCACGCACATGCTGACGAGAAACATCCGCATCGAGGAAGATCTCATCGATCACCTCTTCAACTCCAGCGAGAAGCGACTGGCGCGCACCCTGTTGCTGCTGGCGAGGTTCGGTGAGCCTGAGGCAGCTCACCGCGTATTGCCGAAGGTGTCGCAGGAGACGTTGGCCGAGATGGTCGGGACGACGCGGTCGCGCGTGAACTTCTTCATGAACAAGTTTCGGAAGCTTGGTTTCATCGAGTACAACGGCGACTTGAAGATCAACGATTCTCTTCTGAGCGTCGTACTGCGGGACTGAGGTGCGGGCAGCCTCATCTCGTCTGATGGAGCACCGTTACACGTCTATCAGAGACGATTCATCGCTGAACTCGAACGGACGCGATTGCGCAGACGCGCGCGAGGCAGATTCGTCACATGCCGACCATCATGCCCGCCGAAGGCGCCGTCCTGGAACGGGTTCTCGAAACGGCACATGCGTCGTGGCACGGCCTGAGCCGCCATGCAGCCGTCAGGTTCGATGCGGCTCTGCGAGGTACGCCTTGGGCTCGAGATCACGAGCGACGATTTGCCGTCGTGGACGGTAGCCGCGTGCTCGCCAGCGCGCAGCGGCACATCCTGAGCGCGACACTTGCCGGCAGACGAGTTCGGGTGTGCGGAGTCAGCGCCGTATTCGTCGACCCGGTTGGCGAGGACCGTCACGCGCAAGACCTCGTCGAGTGGCTGATCGACGACGCGACGGCCGAGTATGATCTGGCGTTGCTCGACGTCAACGCGGAGCAAAAATCCCAGGTGCCAGCCGGGTTTGAAGTCATCCCCACAAATGACGTGGAGCTTCATGTCGCCGAATCGACGCGACACGGCGCACCGATGACACTGGTGCGGAGTGGCGAGGATCGCGATCTAGGCGCAATTGTCGCGATGGGCGAGGCACGCGCCGCTCCGTTTCTATTTCATCTCAATCGAGATGTGGAGTACGTCAAGTACGCGATCACCAAAAAACGGTTGCTCGCCGGCCTGGGGCCCGCGGGTGCTCGGCAACTGCAGTTCGTCATTGCCGAGGAAGGCATCACCGCTGCGGCCTACGTGGTCATGAGCGTCTCGGAGGGCAGATGGACGATTGAGGAATGCGGTGATCGAGATCCGTCTGGCGCCCGCGTTGGGGCCATCCTGCAAGCGCTCATCGCGCAAGAGCCCGCCGAACGGCGACCTGTTATCCGCGCCTGGCTGCCGCCGCGGTTCGTCCCTCCGCAGGTCGCAATTCGCTCGGAGCGGCCTTCGACGAGAGTCGTCATGCTCAAGGTGCTCGACCCGACGATGGAGCCACCCCATTTGTCCGCTGACGACGTCCTATACTGGCGAAGCGACATCTGCTGAGCATCAGCGTGGCGGCACGCCACGTAACACCCTCGCGACGAGCAGCAGAACAAATAGCAGCCAGCATCTCAGGCCAATGCCGCCTCGAATCAGGCTTACGGCCGAAACGTCTCTTTATTGAGGGTGCGTGCCTTATCAACGGCGGCACGGCTGTCCTCTTGCTCCTTCTTTTGCCTCGCGAGCTCCCGCTGTGGGGCTTCTTGGTCGTCGAGTCGTCGCGCTTGGATCGCGGCTTGCTGAGCAAGCGTGTCGAGCGCCGGGTTCGTCACGATCAGCCGGAAGGGGCGCCGGTACGAGGAGGACCGGTACAGCTCCACCGCATGTCCCGGACCCGCCCACCGGGCGATCGGCGGGCCGGACTCGACGTTACGCTGCGAGGCAGCGCGGCCGTCTCTCGGTAACCGTGCGAGACTTGCGCCGAACATGGTGGAGACCGCTTCAGTGAGGTCCGCATCTGTCATCCCCTGGGTTCGTTCGGGACGATAGTCGACGACGAGGCGAAACAGCTGATCGTCGTAGAAGCTGAACACGATCTGTTCAACAGGATCCGTTGAGGCCGATCGTGATCCGGTGACCCATCTCGATGGCCTCCACTTCATGTCCTGCAAGACCGCCGGTCGCCGATGCGTCGTCGTTGCCGCCGAGGCAGGCATCCCGGTAAGACTTGATATGGAAGCCAGGCTGCTCCCGAGGGCGAAGTTCCGATACTGCAGTCGGGTTTGGCCCGTGATTCCAACAGTCAAGAATACGACCGATATTGCGAGCGTCACGAGCGTGCGGGCATGCATCATGTGATCTGCTTTGCGACTGAGCTGCGAACTTGGCTGTTCAAGAGCGCACAGCCGATGGGCTACTACTCTTGATGTCGGGCGGGCCGCTTTCTTCTCCGACGGGCGCGACTGAGTGGCCACTTTCGGGCGACGCGGAATCGCAGATCGGCATTAACCACGCGAGCAGCGCTTGCTGACGAGCGGTGCGGTGGGCGGCCGGGACGACCTCGAAGGAGAACGAGAGCGGGCCACGTCGTTCCATGCAGGCGCTTGGCTCGTTTAGAACTTCAAACAGACTCTGCTGGATATCGTCGCTCGCGCCGACATGAAGCCATCGCTGCGCGGAGTAGATGGTGTACACACCGGACGCCCTAGGGGCTTTCTCCCGAACGGCTTGGAACCCCAACGCGTAGGTTTTGCTGCGCGCGTACGCCGCCCTTGATTCCTGGCTCATAGCACGACAATACGCTTCTTCGCCTTCGTCATGTGTTCACAACAGCACAGCCAATTTCACGTTCGGCGCTAGGATCCGTGCAGACATTCAGAGACGGGCCAATATGGGCTGAAGAGGAGCAGACATGGGAGACAAGGGTGGGAAGAAAGACAAGGAGAAGAACAAGCAGCAGCAACAGGCGAAAAAGCAGCTGCAAGAGCAGCAACGGAAACAAGACAAAGCCCGGCCTAGGGATCCGAACAGAAACGAATGATCTCGTCGGCGGCAGACGAAAACTCGACGTCCTTGCCGTCGGCAATCATCCTTGGGATCCGTCTTCTCTAGCGCCCAGCGCATCTGCTGCGATCGCGATTTCATCGTTGGGCAACCCATCGCTGTCCAACCCCGGTGCGTTCGTGGTGGCGGACGGACGCTCGTCCTCCGTCGCCCCCTTGCCGCCGTCAGGGTCGCGTATCTTGGACACTTCAAGATTGGCCATCTCCCTGTCACCTCATAATCCGGGGAACCGGATGACCCGGATCTCGGAACAACTAACTATGAACGCATGGACCAGCGCCCGGTGTGCAATTCGGGACATGGGCGCCGCCAGGCGGCGTCCCAGCTGGGCCTGCGAATCGCTTTGCGACACC
>JBKPSC010000017.1:0-6598 GCA_046734915.1 Acidobacteriota bacterium
ACGTCGTGCGCGTGGGACTGGATAGATGGGAGATGGAGACAGCGCTGGTGGAATTTGCCGCCGAGCGTCGACTCCGAAAAATGTGATGAGCAGAACCTGGTATTTCGCGCGGGTATTGACGACGGCTGCGGCAATCATCGCGGTTCTTCCCGCATTCGCGACTGCGCAAGCGGCCGCGCGTCCCAGCGACGCTCAGACGCCGGCAGCACCGCGCCCGAGCGCCGGGAACGCGCAGACGGCGACGCCGTCGCGGCCCAAAGAGGGTCGGGCCGCGGCGGCGCCGCGCCCGGCCCCGAAGGAAGGGGAAGTGCAGTCCGATCCGATCAAGTGCTGGTGGAAAGCGGACCGCACGGCGGTGAGGGTAGGAGAGCGCTTCGGGCTCGTGCTGACGTGCGCCGTCATCGAAGCCGGCCCCATCACTGTCGTCCCCGTGCTCAATCAACTCGAGCCGGGAGCGCTGTCAATCACGCCGTTCGAAGTGGTGAGTGGCGCGCGGGGCGACGACATGGTGGCGCCCCCATGGCGGTACGTCCAGTTCGATTACGCGGTGCGCCTGCTGAGTGACGGCTTCTTCGGTCAGGACGTGATGATTCCCGGCGTGACGGTGACCTACAATCTGCAGACGGTCGGCGGCACGCAGGGGCGCGATCAGACATACGTGCTCCCTTCATTGCCGATGCGAATCCTGTCGCTCGTGCCCAAGGGCGTCGCCGACATCCGGGATGCGTCGGGTCAGACGTTTGCGAGCATCGAATCCCGGCGTTTCCGTGCGTCGCTCGCGAGTGTGCTGGCGTGGGTGTCGTTTGCATTCGCCGGCGTACTTGCCATCTTCGCGCTGGTGCGCGCCGTCGGACAGTTCAGGTCGAAGAGGACCGTCGCAATTCGGCGCCTGCCGGTGCCGGCCGTCCTTAGTGGGTGCCTCGACACAATCAGCGAAGTCTCGGCCGATGCCTCGAAGACCGGCTGGTCGCCTGACCTGGCGCGTCGCGCGGTTGCGGCCATGCGCATCGCCGGTGCCGTGGCGCTCGAGCGCCCGATTGCCCAGGACTTCGTCGGCGCCGACGCGGTCGAGCGCGACGGACAGGTCACAGTCCGCAAAGGCTGGATCAAACGGCGACGCGTGCTGTTGTCTGCATCTGTCACGTCGAAAGTCATTGCCAGTCACCTGGGGAACGGTCGCCGGCTTCGCCCGAACGCGCGGGTGAGACTCGAAACGATCTCCGACGCGCTCGGCGTGTTCAGCGCCGCGAGCTATGGCCGCAATGGCAAGCCGGATGCATCGGCACTGGATGCCGCCGTTGACTCCAGCAAAGACGCGATCCGCGGCCTGCGGTCGAGCGCCCGCTGGCCGATGCGGACGGCGGGCGCCGTCATGCGGTCGTTCACTATAGGTGGGTAAGAGTGCCGCCACTGCACGACGTCCTCATCGCGTTACGCACCACCTGGGCTGAGTGGGCCCGCACCCCGTGGGTCGACCTCGAGTTCGGCGGAGCGCGCACCGCGCTGCTCGTGTTCATCGTCCTGCTGGGAATCGCGACGCTCGTCCTGATGGTCAGCTTCATGCGGCGGGGATCGCTGCGCGGGAAGATCGGATTGCCCGCCATCCTGCCGGTCATGCACCGATCGCCGCTCAGTCTCGTACGCCACGTGCCGCTGATGCTGTTCGTCGCCGGCGTCCCGTTCTTTGCGATTGCGCTGGCGGATCCGCAGACCGGCTTTGCGCGCGAGGAAGTGTCCTATCCGGGCCGACGCATCGCGCTGCTCGTCGACGGGTCGACGAGCATGGTGATCCGCTTCGAATCGGCGGCGAAGCGACCGGGCGAGTCGACGTTCTTCACGGCCGTCGCCGCGGCAGAGCAGTTCATCCGCCGCCGGATGAACGGACCTTATCGTGATCTCGTCGCCCTCATTCAGTTCGGTAACTTCGCGTACGTCGTCACGCCCTTCACCAACGACTATGAAAACGTTCTGTTGAGCACGCGCCTCGTCGGCGATCCTGCCGAGTGGGGGCGGTTCCCGGATTGGGGCACGACGATCATCGAAGGCATCGACCAGGCGACGCAGTTGTTCCGGACGTTCGATTTCACCAACGCGTCGGGCAACCTGATGATCGTCTTCACCGACGGCCGCGATTCACAGTTGAACCAGCAGAAGGCCGACCTCGAACGCGTCGTCGGCGACGCGCGGCGCTGGAAGATTCCGGTCTACATGTTGCGAACGGCCTACAACCGGCGCGAGGGTGAGATCCTGCAGGACAAGATCTGGAAGTCAACGGTCGAACAAACCGGCGGCCGCTTCTATGCGGCGTACGACGACGAGTCGATTGGGCGCGCGTTACGCGAAATCGATCGCTTGTCGCCCGGGCGAATCGAGACGCGCGAATACAGCGTGCGTCGTCCGCGCTTTGCTGGGTGGGCGTTGATCGCCGTGGGCCTCTGGCTCACGGGCGCGCTGCTGAAATTGAACTTCGGGATATTCAGAACGTTTCCGTGACGGCGGGTCTATAAAACAACCCGCCTACGGTTGCGTAGAGCGCACGCTTCAGCGTGCGCGGAGATGGAAGATGCGAAGCACCATAGCGTTTGTCATCGTTGCCGTCGTGTTGGCACTGTTTGGCTTTGCCTTCCTGGGCGTGGCGCGCCTGGATGCGCACATGGCGGATGCGGCACAGCGTCTCTCGACGCTCGAGTACACCGCGGCGCAAGAGAGCCTGACACAGGCGGAACAGTACGCCAATCACGCGCGCTTCGTGCCCTGGCTGGGCAGCGATGCGCGGCAGGAGATTCGGGCGCGCCAGGCGGCAGTCCAATACTGGCAGCGGCAGTATGACGCGGTATTGCCTGCGGGCGCCGAGCCCGTCGCCGCTGTCGACGATCAGAACGTCGAGCTGCAGCTGGTGGTGGCTAACGCCGCGTTCCGCGTGCACCAGACCCAGTTCAAGGACAAGCAAGCGACGGTCAAGGCGCTCGAAGAAACGGCCGCCGGGTACCTGACGGTGCTGAAGAACAACACGTGGCATCCCGATGCGGCGTTCAACTACGAGTACATCATCCGGTTGCGCGACGCCGCCGCGAAGGGGAGCCAGCCGCCACCACCGCAAAAAAACGAAGAGGAGTCCGACAACGGCGATCAGGGCGCTCCGACGCCCGCGACCAGCCAGGAGGGCTTCCAGATCTACATCCCGCTCGAGCAGGGTGAGAAGAACCCAACCGGCGGCGAAGCAGGCAAGGCATCGGCGAAGGAACGAAAGGGCTGATGTTCAACATTCCGCGCATCTCGTTCGAGACGTTCCGATTCGCGGATCCGCTGTACCTGTGGCTGCTGATCGTGCCGGCGGCGCTGTTCATCGTGTGGATCTGGCGGTTCGCCCGCCGGCGTGGCGATCTCAGAAGGCTGCAGGCGCGGCGTGCACTCCCGGTGCGCGAGCGTCTCGGCGCGATTGGCGATCTGGCGTTCTGGGCGTCGGTGCTCCTGGCGGCCTCACTCTGCATCATCGCCCTCGCACGGCCACAGGCGCTCGTCTCCGTCGTGCGCAAGGCCAGCGCCGATGTCGTCGTGCTGCAGGATGCGTCGGCGTCGATGTATGTGTCGGACGTGAGACCCGATCGGTGGCGGCGGTCGGTGCAGTTCCTGCGTACGTTCGCCGAGACGCTCAGCTGGCAAGGCGACCGCGTGGCGCTCGCGCTCTTTGCGCAGCTGGCCGCCCCGCAGGTCCGCCTGACCAAGGATCCGAACGCGTTGTTCTTCTTCATCGATCACCTGGGCGAGCACTCTCCCTTCAGGCTCGAGAACACGACCACGTGGGATACCAACATCGAAGAAGGTATTCGCTGGGGCCTGCGGCTCGTGGAGAAGGACGAAGAGGTGTTCGGAAAGAATGGAAACCCGAAAGCCTTCCTGGTGATCTCTGATGGTCAGGCGTGGAGCGGCACCGTGGCGAACGCGATTTCCAACGCGCGCGCCATGAAGATTCCGATTCATGTTGTCGGCATTGGTACCTCCACGGGAGGCATGATTCCTGAGCCCGCGAGGCCTGATGGCACGAGACCACCTCCCGTGATTCGTTCGGTGCTCGATCGCGCCTCGCTCGTGCAACTCGCCGTCGCCGGCGGGGGTGAGTACTTCCAGATCGGCGACGAACCAGACCGCATCGTCGCGTTTCGTATCGTCGATCGCTTGCGACGCCGAGCTGACGTCGTCAAACAGGTCGAAAGCTTCGACGACCTCTATGGCCGCTTTCTCATGGCCGCCGCTGTCGTCCTCGTGATCGGCACCGCGTTCCTGCGCAAGCGCGCCGAGTTGGGATGGCAGGTGGCGGGCGCCCTCGCGGTGGTGCTCTTGCTCGCGAGTCTCGTCTGACTTGGAGGCGTCACTCGCGTGGTTTCACGCCAGCTTCATCACCCGCGCGATTGCCGTCGACATGCGTTCCCACTCACCGGCCTCGACCGCCAGTTGCCGGCGGCCTGATGGTGTGAGCTGGTAGTACTTCGCCCGTCGTCCCAGTTCCGATACGGCCCACTCGGCTTCGATCCAGCCCTGGTGCTCGAGACGATGAAGCGCCGGGTACAACGATCCCTGGTTGATTTGAAGAACATCCCGCGAGATCTGCTGGATGCGTTCGGAGATCGCCCAGCCATGCATGGACCCCGCCTGGAGCGTCCGGAGGATGAGCATGTCGAGCGTGCCCGGCAGCAGGTCCGGGACCGGTTGGCGTGCCATAGTGTCGACAGTCGACACTATCAACAGCTGGTGTCGACTGTCAACACCAACACGCGCGTGCACCTCGGCCCGCCCGAACCCGGACACTACGTACGAACTGGCGCGCGCTTGGGGCGCCGCGCGCGATGGAGCTCCGGCCAGAGGCTCATCCACCATTCGAGCCACGACTTCACCAGATCCTTGACGCCGAGTCCATCGACGACCTGCGTATGAGCCAGCCGGTCACCGAGTCGCTGACCCTGGACATCACGGACGAGGGTGATCGTTTCGAGAAACGCGGCTGCCACGTTGGCGCCGGGGAGCAGGAACAGCAGGTTGCGTCGCACCGAGCTGCGCAGCGTGGCAGGCCGGCCCGTTTCGAGGTTGATGACGACCAACCCGACCACGAGCTTCCCCAGACTCTGTCCCTGCATGCTGTCGCGGAGCAGGAGATAGAGCGCGCCGAAGGCGAGCCACCACGGCGACTCCAGGATCTGCGCGAAGACTCCACCGCTGGCAACGACGAGACTGTCGATCGCCGCCGCGTACAAGCGCTTTCGGACATCGGCTCTCGCGTACGGCGAGACGAACGCGACCGTGAGCCGGTTCAAAGCCGGAAAGTATCCCAGCGAGAACGCGAGTGCCGGGAGCACGAAGAACCCGAGGAACACTTCGGGAGTCACTGGTCCATCTCTTTGAGATGTCGGCCTCGGACGCGTCAGCGGGTCTGCCTTCGCACCGAGCTCAGGCCAGGAAAGATCCGCCCCTGCCAGATGGATATCGAGCCCCCAGTCCCGAGTCAGAGGCTGATTGGTCCCGTGCTGTCGCCCAGCTTGTCCGTTGTGACCTCGAGCGTGTCGAGCATGGCTACGAGCAGGTTCGCCATCGGCGTGTTCTTCGGATGACGCAAATGCCGCCCGCCCTTGAGTCGACCCGATGCGCCACCGGCGAGCAGGATCGGCAAGTCGGTGTGATTGTGCTGGTTGCCGTCGCTCATGCCGCTGCCATACAGGACGAGCGAGTGATCGAGCAGCGTGCCGTCGCCGTCCTGGGTCGCGCGCAGCTTGTCGAGGAAGTAGGCAAACAGCGCGACGTGATACGTGTTCAGCACCGCGAAGCGATTGATGTTGTCTGGTACGTTGGAGTGGTGTGACAGCGTGTGGAACGCATCACGCACACCGCTCTTCGGGTAGACGGCGGTACTGAGCTCCTTGCACATCAGGAACGTGGAGACGCGCGTGATCTCCGCCTGCCACGCCAGCACCTGCAGGTCGTACATCAACTTGATGTGCTCTTCGACGTCGCGCGGCACGCCGGTTGGCGCGGTCGGGATCGGAAGATCGTCGGAGAGCTGTTGTCCGGCTTTCTGCACCCGCCGCTCGATCTCGCGCACGTCGGTCAGGTATTGATCGAGACGGCTGCGATCTGACGCCGGCAGCTTGCGCTGGAGTGTCGATGCTTCCCCCATTACGGAATCGAGCAGGCTGATCGATTGGTCGCGGCGAGCCTTCCGCTGAGCCGCCGTGTTGCCGTCGCCGAACAGCCGCTCGAATACGACCTGCGGGTTGTTCTGCATCGGCAGAGGCGCGTGCGGCCCCTGCCACGAGATCGTGTCGCGATACGAGCAGCTCAGGCCGTCGCCGCAGTTGAGGCTTGGCTCCTCGATGGTGAGCTCGAGCGAGGGAAGTGGCGTGTCCTGGCCGATCTTCTGCGCCGCAATCTGATCGACGGTGATACCAAGCGACGGCTGCGCACCGACCTCCGCGAATGCGCCGCTCAGAAAGGCGGCGGCAGATCGATTGTGGTTGGCGGTGGCGCCGCTGCCGTAGGCGTTGGCGTGCCGCAGGTCGCTGATGATGCTGACCTGGTCGTAGAACGGCTTGATTGGCTGGAGGATCTC
>JBKPSC010000018.1:0-16468 GCA_046734915.1 Acidobacteriota bacterium
ATCATGCACACGATGTACGACGTGAAGGACTTCCTGCAGGTCTCCGCCATCTCCTTCTGGTACCGGAGCGGCGGTCAGGTGTCGGAACGCGGCCGCGACAGCGCCGAAGTGCACTACCGCGGCATTCAGGATTCGCACGGACGGTTGATGATGCTGGCGACCCACAACACCGACATCGCCGACACGTGGGAACGAGAGGGCGAGAGCCGCGAGTACTTCAATCTGTTCTCGCCCCGCGGCTACGCCATCGGCGTCAACGTCGTCCTGTACGCGCTGACGCATTGAGATCGACGCCTCGACATCCTTCGACGCGCCGAGACTCGCGACCGCTACGCGGCCTGCAGCGGGAGGTGAATGCGAATCACCATGTCACCCGCCGGCTTGGCCTCCATCCATAGATGTCCGCCGCACTCGCGCACGAGACCTTGCAGGGCGCCCAGATCGACTCCGGGCCGCTCCGACGGCGCATCATGCGCCTCGGCCAGCTCGGGCTGCAGTCCGATCGGGCCGCCCATCGACCGCACGGCCCTGGCCTCGGTGACGGTCAGCAGGACGTGCTGTCCCTGACGCACGTTCGGGTGCCGCTCGCTGAACTGCCGATCGACGACCGCCGGCGCCAGATCGAAGACCATCGTGCCGCCGGCCGGCATCCGCTCCCGGCTGTAGCTGGCCAGATTGACGAGGAGTCGCTCGACCCGTTCGGCCTTGAGGTCGACGTGGAATGGCGGCTGATCGCCCCGCTGCCGGTCGGGCAGCACGAGCTCGATGTCGTCACCAGCCACTTCGTGGAGAACCGGCTCGAGATCCCGCAGCACGCGGTGAAAGTCTACGGGATAGACCGGCGCGGCCTGCTCGTCTCCGTAATCGGTGAACTGCTGCAGGAAGCCCGCGGCGCGCGCGACTTCGGTGAGCAGCCGCTCGCCCTGCTGCCGGAGTGCGGGATGGCCATCGATGCTCGCCAGCCATCGCTGTCCGTCCTCGCTGACGTCGCGAAGCAGGTTGCCGCAGGTGACCGCGACCTCTGACGCGAGCCGGCCGACCGCTTCCATCCGCTGCGCCTGGCTCAGTCGGTCCTGCAGCGCGCGGTGGGCGGTGATGTCCTCGATCGCGATGTTCACGGCCTGAGGCGTCGCCAGGGCCGACAGCCGCACGACGAGTCGGCTGCCGTCGACTTTCTGCCAGGTGCTCTCGATCGAGCCGGCCGAACCGTTGGCGATGGTGCGCTCGATGAGCCACGGCAGATCCTGGACCGTGGCGAAGCGCTGCGTCGCGAGCGCCAGGGCCTGCGCCGGGTCGGCCGAAGGCGAGCCAACCATGGCCGCGAACGCCTGGTTCGAATGCGTCAGCACGCCTTCGCGGGTGCAGCGGCACAGCGGCAGCGGATGCGCGTCGAACTCGCGGTGCGCCTGCACGCGCGATTCGTCGTAAACGCGCAGCTGCTGCGCCGATTGCTCCGCGAGGCGCCGCGCCTCGGACTCGGCGGCGAGCCGTGCCTGCTCCAGAACCTCGCGTTCTTCCCGGCGTTGGCGAAGCATCTGCTCGGTCACGACGTTGAGCTGCTCCTCGGTCCGCGCGGTCATTCGCGCCAGCTCCTCGAAGAACAACTGCTGGGCGGCTTCTGCCGCCGAACGGGTCTCATCGAGGTCGCGCCCGAGCGACGCACGCTGGGTCTCGGATTCGGCGAGCCGGCGCTCGAGATCGGATTCCCGCTCGGTGAACGCCGCGCTCGTCTGCGTCAACTCGGCTTCGAGCCGTGTTTGCCGCTCGCCGAACTGCGCGACGAGCGCGGCCATCTCCGTCGCATGACGCGCCTCGGCATCCCGGCGCGCCACCTCGGTGTCCGCCAGGCGCTGCTCGGTCGCGTGCCGCTCCTGGTGCGCGAGATCGAGGCGCGACTCGAGATCGCCCTGAATCAGCGCGGCATTGGCCAGCTGCGTGTCGAACTGCAGCTGCCGCTCCGCGATCTCGGCCGTTGCCGAGGCCATCGCGGCCGTATGGCGCTCGTCGGCAGCCTGGCGCGCAGCCTCTGCGTTGGTCAGGCGCTCGGCGACGTCGAGGCGCTTCTCCGTTTCCTGCTGAAGCTGGGCGGCGAAGTCGGCCTCGCGACGCGCGGTCCACTCGGCGGCGTCGCGCTGCTCGCGCGCCAGGCGATCGTATGCCGCCTGCAGTTCCGCAGTCGTCTTCGCCAGTTGCTGGGCGACGGTGTCGCGAGCGGCGATGAGATCGGTGATCTGCGCGCCGAGATCCTGCTCGCGGTCGGCAAGACGCTGCTCCGCCGCCGAGATCTCGGTCATATGGCGGTCGGCGGCGTCGCGAAGGACGGCTTCGGCGCAGGCCAGCCGCTCCTCGATCGCTTTGCGAAGACCCGTTTCGTGCGCGAGCCGGGCCTCGAGCTCGGCGACCGTCCGCGCCGCCTGCTGGGCGGCCTCGTGGCGTTGACGTGCCGACAGCTCCTCGGCTTCACGCCGCTGGCGCTCGCCCTCCGCGAGCTGGCACCCGAGCGATTGAGTCAGGGTCTGAGCCTGCGTCAGCTCGGCCTCGAACCGGGCTTGTCGATCGCGCAGCTCATGGTCCGCGGCAGTCATCGCCGCCCGATGGCGCTCGTCGGCCTCCTGGCGAGCGCGCTGCTCACTTGCTAGTGCTTGCTGGACCGTGCGGCGGCGCTCTGACTCCTGCCGCACTTCGCCCTCGAGCTCGGTCTCACGCGCGGCGAGGCGCGCCTCGAGCTCGGCGATCGCGCGTGCTGCTTGCTCGGCGGCGTCCTGGCGGTGGCGCGCCGCCTGTGCCTCGGCCTCGCGTCGCTGACGCTCGCCTTCTTCGAGCCGGCGTTCGAGCGATTGAGCCAGGGCCTGGGCCTGCGTCAGATCGACCTCGAACCGCGCCTGTCGATCGCGCAGCTCGCCGCTCGCGGCCTCTAATGCCGCGAGATGGCGCTCCTCGGCCTGCTGACGGGCACGTTCCACGCTGGCCAGCGCCTCTTCGACGGCGCGGCGGTGCCCCGATTCCTGCCTGACCTGATCTTCGAGTTCGGTCTCGCGTGCAGTAAGCCGCGCCTGGAGTTCCGCAATCGCCCGGGCTGCCTGTTCGGCGGCTTCCTGGCGTTGCCGCGCCGCCTGCGTATCGGCTTCGCGCCGCTGCCGCTCGCTCTCATCGAGCCGGCTCTGGAGCGATTGCGTCAGGGTCTGGGCCTGTGTCAGGTCAGCCTCGAACCTGGCCTGTCGATCGCGTAACTCGGCGCCGGCGGCCGCCATCGCCGCAAGGTGCCGCTCGTCGGCATCCTGCCGCGCACGCTCCACCTTGGCGAGTGTCTCTTCGACGGCTCGCCGGCTCTCTGACTCCGTCCTCACCTGGTCTTCGAGCTCGGTCTCGCGCGCCGCGAGCCGGGTCTCGACGGCAAGCTGCCGCTCACGCGCCGCTGCCTGCTCGCTGGCGGCTCGCGCTTCGAGTTCGAGATGCCTGTCACCCGCCGCCGCCAGCTCGCGTGCGGCTCGCGCCTCGGTTTCCTGCGTGCGGGCCTCGGCCTGCTGGACTCGCGCCTCGGCTTCCTGGCGCCGCGCGGCGGCTTCTTTCGCCGCGCGCTGCGCGTCGGCGATCGTGAGCTCCAGCCCGCGGCGGGTGGCTGCCGCATCCGCCAGGGCCTGAGTGAGCTCGGCGGCCTTTGCCCCTTCGGCCGCCCGCAGATCCTGGACGCGGCGAATCGTACCCTCGAGGTCGGCGAGCTGCTGCTCGAGGGCCTGACGAACAGCGGCGAGCTGCGCCAGTTCCGCATCGTGACGGGCCTGCCGCTCCACGAGTTCTGCCGCCGCCGCCGCGCTCTCGGCGGCATGACGCTCCCGTGTCGTCTCGAGCGCCGCCTGCACGTCGCTCAGTTTCTGGCGGAACGTGATGACGTTCCGCTCGGCGGCCGTTCGCGTCGCCGTCTCGAGCCCGAGTTGATTCTCCAGCTCCGCCTGCCGGCTGGCTGCGGCGGCCGTGGCCGCGTCGCGTTCGCGCCGCGCCGCTTCCAGTGTCTGGCTGGCCTCATTCAGGCGCTGCTCGAGCGTGTCACGCGAACGAATCACATCGGCCAGGCTGGTGGCAAAGGCATGACTGCGCTGGGAGAGCTGGTCGGCGGCCGCCGCGGCGTCGGCCGCGCGGGCACGTTCGGCCCGCTCGAGGGCGGCCTGCACGTCGGCCAGTTTCACGTTCAAGCCCTCGCGGGTGCTGGTCGCCCGGCCGCGATCGATGACCCGTCTGGCCGCCGCCGGCAAGTCCTTCGTCAGTGTGGATTTCTTGACGATGCAATCGTCGGCGCCGAGGCCGAGCGACTCGAACGAGCCGCCATTGCCCTCAGTGGTGACGACGATTGCCGGGGCCGTGAGGCCGCGTCGGCGGAGCTGCTTCAGGAACGAGGCGCAGGGCTCATCGCCGAACTGGGCGTCGAGGATGAGCGCGGCCAGGTCTCGGTTGCTGAAGATCCAGTGGGCTGCGTCCTCCAGGCGCGAAGCCCAGGAGACGAGGAGGTCGGGGGCCGTCGGGCGCAATGCGCCGGCGGCGATCTGCGCGTCCTGCCGTTCGTGTGCAACGTAGAGAATTTTCATGCGTTTTCACCACACGCTGTCCTCCGTGTATCGGCCTACCTAAGCCAGAACTGCAATCCTGCTTACAGATGCGTGGCGGTGACGCCCGGCAGCGCTACCCGTTCCGGGTATGCCGAGGCAGAGATTGCACACCATCGCGATCGAGCGTAGTCTTCGTCTGATACGGCCGACCATTCCTCGGCTGATGGAGACTGCCGCATGGCCAGACGTCGCGTGATTACATTGAGCTTCGTGACCATCGTCTGCGGCTTGGCCGCCGGAATGGCGACGCTCGCAGGCCAGAGCCAGCCCTCGGGCGGGAGCGCGCCCAGGAAGTGGGCCGTCGAGCGGACGCCCGACGGGCACCCCGATTTCCAGGGCGTCTGGGCCAACAACACGGTGACGCCGCTGCAGCGGCCACGGCAGTGGGAAGGCAAGACCCGGCTGACGGACGAGGAGGTTGCAAAGCTTCAGGCGGTCGCGGACAAGATCTACGAGAACGACGGCGACGCCCAGTTCGGCGACGGCCTCATCCTCGCGGTGCTCGAGAACATCGAGAAGCCCGGGTCGTACGATCCCGGCACCGGCAACTACAACCAGTTCTGGATCGTGGGACGCGACTGGCACGATCGGCGGACGTCGCTCATCACCGATCCAGCTGACGGCAAGCTGCCACCGATGACGCCGGAAGCGCAGAAGCGCCGCGAGACCGAGATCGCCAACCGCAAGGCGCACGCCTTCGAAGACCCCGAGGTCTTTCCACTGGGCGAGCGCTGCGTGAACTTCGGGATTCCAAAGATCGGGTCCGGGTACAACAGCTATCTGCAGATCGTGCAGACACCCGGCTACGTGATGATCATGGCCGAAATGGCGCACGACGCCCGGATCATCCCGCTGGACGGACGGGCGCTCCCGGACAGCCACGTCCGGACCTGGAACGGCTTTTCGCGCGGCCGTTGGGAAGGCGACACGCTCGTCGTCGAGACCAGAAACTTCTCGCCGAAGAGCGAGTTCATGGGGTCGCACGAGAACCTGCAGTTGACCGAGCGGTTCACGCGCGTGTCGGCGGACGTGCTCAACTACGAGTTCACGGTCAACGATCCGACGACCTGGACGCGGCCGTGGACGGCGATGATTCCGCTGAAGGCGAAAGACGAGAGGATCTTCGAGTACGCCTGCCACGAAGGGAACGAGGCGATTCCCAACATGCTGCGCGGGCACCGCTACGAAGAGAAGCAGGCCGCGCAGAAGACGTCCTCGAAGTAGCAGCAGATCGGGTCGGCTCGACCGAGCCGACCCTTCCTTCTCCGTTTCCCTAGAGTGATTTGAGATACTCGACGAGATCGGCCTTGGCCTGTTTGTCGAGATTGAGATTCAGCGCGCGATCGTAGTGATCGACGACGGCAGCGAGGTCGGCAAACCGTCCATCGTGGTAGAACCCGCCCTTCTGCCGCGCGAAGAGACCGGCGAGCGGTGTCGTTCGGTACATGCGGTCCGGCGAGCGCTCCGACTGGAAATCATCGATGCCGATTTCGGAGCCGGCGTGCATGTTCCATCCGGGCTCGGTGAAAATCGGCGGCACGTGACAGCTCGAACACTTCCCTTGACCGTTGAAGACGTCCTTGCCCTTGCGTGCCGCGCCTTCGTCGAAGCTGCCGCGAGGCGGCCGCGGCGCGGGCAGCGAGAGCTGGTAGAAGTGCAGGGCGGGCAGCTTCGACGTCGTGAGGTCGGGATCGTGGCGCACGTCCGCGAATCCGGCGCGGGCGGCCACCGGGAACCGCGCGGCGTCGTTCAACCGCGCGTCGACGAAGGTGCCCTGGCCGTGCATTTCGAGGTTCGCGACAAAGGCGTTCCAGTGCGAGACGCCGCCCCAACCCGTGTAGGTGTGCAGGTTGATGCCGGCGAGGCCGAATGCCGCCGGAAGCAGCGTCGCCGCGCTCGTACCGTCGGGCCGGAACGCTTTGCCGTCCATGAAGAGCTCCGCGTCGAACTTGCCGGGCCCCCAGCTGCCGACCACCTTGCGCACGGTCGCCTGATCGGTCTGCAGCAGATCAGCGACGGCCTGGAGGTCGGGCGCCAGCGCGATGATCGCGCCGACGTTCAGATCGCGGTTCGGCCAGCCGTCGAGTCGGCGGCCGATGCCCGGCGCGACGACGTTGTCGACTGTCGAGTGACACAGCGAGCATTGAATGCCGACGGTCTTCAGCCCGCCATCGGCCGCCCGGCGCGCCGTGACGCCGACGACCGCGTTCGCATCGAGCAGCGCCAGCGTGACGGCAGGATCGTTCAAGTTGACCTGTCCAGACTTAATCGCGCCGAGCGTGTCAGCGGAAAGGGCTTCGGCGTCGACCTTCAGGCCGACCGACAGGGCCGCGGCCGGGCTGAGACCCGGTCCGACGCCGCCAAACCGTTCGCCTTCGATGGCGTGGTGCAATTTGAGCGTGTCACCCCAAAATACCTCGTCTCCGAAGGTGTCGTAGCGGAAGACCCGTCGTCCTTCCTCGAACAACTTCTCGACGTGTCGACTGGTCCGGTCCTCGTACGACCCTGTGTCCTGGCGCTTGCGAGACGCACCGTCGTTCTGCTGGCGGGCGTCTAACGAGCTCGCAACGAGCAATGAGATGAGAACGGCGCCGAGCGTGACAACGGCGAGGACAAACGTCGCACCGGACTTCCGTGACGAGGCCGAAGGCAGCCCTGCTGTGTGCACTAATCACCTCCGTCCGGATCAGAGTCGTGATCGGAAGAAAGGTGACAGCCTGAAGCTCTGCAACGAATCTGGACCAGCGGACTCAAATGTGCAAATGACTACTCTGCAGATGGACGGGACCTTCAATACTGCCACCCCGGCCGCCGTGCCGACGGCCGCGCTGAGCGACGGCGAAATCGTCCGGCGTGTCACTGGCGGTGAGCCGGCGCTCTTCGAAGTCCTGATGCGCCGGCACAATCAGCGCGTGTACCGGGCGGCACGGGCCGTGGTCAGAGACGAGGCGGAGGTCGAAGACATCATGCAGCAGGCGTACATGAACGCATTTGCCCACCTCCATCAGTTCGAGGAGCGGGCGCAGTTCTCGACGTGGCTCGTCCGGATCGTGCTGAACGAGGCGTTCGCCCGACGACGTCGCCGGCAGGCGTGGACGGGCGGCGCGATGGACCCGACCGATGCCGGCGATCACGAGATGCATGCGCTCAGCGCCACGCAGGCGGATCCCGAACATCTGGCGTACGCCAGCGAGCTTCGGCGGATTCTCGAGCATGCGGTGGATGCGCTCCCCGATTCCTACAAAGTGGTGTTCGTCCTGCGCGATATCGAAGGGATGACGACCGGCGAGGCGGGTGAGTGCCTCGGCCTGGGCGAAGAAGCCGTGAAGACGCGGCTGCACCGGGCGCGCGGGATGATTCGCCGCGCCCTGTCGGAGCGGATCGGCGGCGCCGCCGGCGATGCGTTCCCGTTCCACGCGCCGCGCTGCGATCGGGTCGTCGCGGCCGTGCTCCGGCAAATCGAACGAATGCCGGGCGGCGTTCGCGTCAGCTGACGGGGATTTGCGGGCCGGAGTTGCTATCCGGCCCGCGCGGGTGCACCGGCGGCTGACGGCGGACGTCGCGGCCCTCGAAGATGAAGATCAGGTCTTCGGAGATGTTGGTTGCGTGATCGCCGATCCGCTCGAGGTGTCGTGAGATGAGAATCAGATCCAGGCTGGGCTCGATAGTGGACGACTCCCCAGCATGTAGGTGAGCAGCTCGCGCAGGATCTGGTTCTTCAACGCGTCCAGCATGTCGTCATCGGTCACCACCTGCTCGGCGGCGTCCGTGCGGCCGCTGACGAACGCGTCCAGCGCGTCGCGCAGCATGCGCAACGCCAGCGCTGCCATCCGCGGCAGATCGATGAGCGGTTTGACCGGCGGATGCTGGATGTACCGGGCGGTCGCTTCGGCGATGTTGACCGCGAGATCGCCGATGCGCTCCAGGTCGGCGTTGATCTTGACCGCGCCAACGATGGTCCGCAGATCGATCGCCATCGGCTGATAGAGGGCGAGGAGCTTGAAGCTCCGATCGTCGATCTCCATATGCAGCGCGTTGACGGCGTGATCGCTCTCGATGACGCTGCGGGCGGCCTGCGCGGTTGCGCGTGAGCAGCACGGCTTCTTCGGCCAGCCGCCCATCACCAGCACGCGGCTCTTCAGCTCGTTGAGCTCGTCGGCAAAGTGACGGCTGTCGTTAGCCATGAGTGCCGGGATCGCGGCAGGCGTGTCCCGCGTGGGAGCACGTTACTGCGTTCTTTCGAGATCGGTGGTGTCCCGGCGGTCAACCCGACATGTCGTTGGTGTAAATTCCGCCGCGCGTCGACACGTGACGTGGAGCGCTGATCGGAAGTGTCGCTGAAGAGAAACGCCTGCGGAGGCGCGAGGCCTCCGCAGGCCCGTGCAGGCGCGATGGTCAGTGAGCGCCGACGTGGTGGCGCTTACCCGTCACGCGGTCCCAGCCGTCCCGGACCGCGTCCTTGATCTGCTCCCAGGTCGACTCGCCCTTGTGCTCGTAGGTCGCCCATTTCTTCGACAGCTCCGACTCGACATCGTTCCAGCTGCGGCCCGAGTAACGCTGAGCCGCGTCGAAGCCATATCGGTAGCCCGGCCGGTAATAGTCATAGTCGCGGTTTGCCGAAGAGGCGTACGGTCGGTTTCGGAAGTTCGTGCGCCAGTATGAGTCTTCGTCATCCCAAGTGAAGCGATATTCCTGGTCTCCCATTACTCCTCCTGTTGTCTCACTCCAACGTGGTGCAACACGGGGGCCCGTCTTCGTAGCTCAGTAGTTCGGTAGCTCAGTAGCTCGGTAGCTCAGTAGCTCGGTAGCTCAGTAACTCGGTAGCTCAGTTGCTAATGGAACCTGAGCCGCCGAGCAACTGAGCTCCTGAGCCGAGCCATTTGTTACATCACTGAGCTACCGAGCAACCGAGCAACTGAGCTACATTCGCGACTGTTCAGGAGCTCCCATGCCCAACGATTTCTTCGCCGTACCCGACTGGTTCGCCTGGGAAAACCAAGGTGCAGGTATCGCCCTTGCCGATCTCGACGGCGACGCTCAACAAGACGTCGTCGTGATGATGATCGACAGTCCGCCGGGTCCGAACCGGGGGCTGTATCGCGTCGGGCGCGCGATCGATCAGGCGGGTCAGGTGACCGGCGGCTGGGGCGCCTGGCGCGAAGTGCCGGACTGGTTCACATGGGAGAACCAGGGCGGCGGCATCGCCATCGCCGATCTGGACGCCAACGGACGGCCGGAGCTCGTCGTGTTCATGATCGACAACGCCGAGGGTCAGAACCAGGGCTACTACCGCATCGGGCGAAGCCTCGATGCGAGCGGCCTCGTCACCGGCGGCTGGGGACCGTGGATGGCGATTCCCGACTGGTTCCCGTGGGAGAACCAGCATGGCAGCATCGCTGTCGCCGATCTCGATCACGACGGCCGCCCCGAGTTGATCGTGATGATGATCGACAACGCGGCCGAACAGAATCAGGCCTATTACCGCGTCGGGCGAGCGCTCGACGCGAACGGCGTGGTCACCGGCGGTTGGGAGCCCTGGATTCTCTTGCCAGACTGGTTCTCCTGGGAGAACCAGGGCGCAGGCATCGCAGTCGCCGAGTCGAGCGCCCCTGGCCAGCACGATCTCGTCGTCTTCCAGATCGACAACCCGATCGGGATGAATCAGGCGTTCTTCAAGGTCGGACGCGACCTGAAGGCGAACGGTGTGGTCGCTGAGTGGGGGCCCTGGCGCGGCGCTCCCGACTGGTTCTCATGGGAGAACCAGGGCAGCGGCATTGCCGTCACCAGACTCGGTGGCAAGCAGAAGCTGCTGGCGCTCACCGTCGACAACCCTCCGCAGCAGAACGCCGGACTCTACGAGGTGATCGATCTCGAGCACGAGCCGGCCACATCGGGTCAGTGGGAGTTGCTCTCGTTCCACTCCGGAGTGCTCGCCGTGCACGCGGCCGTCGTCCACACCGGCAAGGTCCTGTTCTTTGCCGGATCCGGCAGCAGCGCCACGCGCTTCAACAGCCCCGACTTCGGCAACGAAGCCAAGCAGATCTTCATGAGCGCGCTCTGGAATCCGTCGATACCTCCCGGACCGGGCGCCCCCAACGTCTCTCATCCGCCGACGTTGCGAACCGCGCAGGGGAAGCCCTTCGACTTCTTCTGCGGCGGCGACGCGTTTCTTCCCGACGGCCGGATGTTGTCGGCGGGTGGCACCCTCGACTACGGCCCGTTCAAGGGCCGGGCAGACGTCGCGGTGTTCAATCCGATCGACGAGAAGTGGACCTTCGCCGCCAAGATGCAGCATGGCCGGTGGTATCCGACGTTGACCACGCTCGGCGACGGCCGCGTGCTGGCGACGACGGGGCTGAACGAGTTCGGCAACGCGCGCAACCAGGCGCTGGAGATTTATTCGGCGGCGACGAACGCGTGGCAGCAGCTGCACTTCACGCCCGGATTCCCCGGCCTGCCGCTGTACGCCCATCTCTTCCTGCTGCGCGACGGACGCCTCTTCTTCTCGGGGGGCCGCATGGACGACCCGCTGCAGGTCGAGCCGTGTCTCATCGATCTCACGCACAATCCGGTCACGACCGTGCCGGTACCCGACCTGCTGGATCCAGTGCTGCGCAACCAGTCGGCGAGCGTGCTGCTGCCGCCGGCGCAGGATCAGCGCGTGATGATCTGCGGTGGCGGCCCAATCGGCAAAGAGAGTCCGGTCGACGCCACCGGCATGGTGAGCATCGTGGACCTGAAGGCCGCCAATCCCAAGTACGTTGCGGCGGCGCCAATGAAGCTGCCCCGCCTGCACTTGAACGCCGTGCTGCTGCCCGACCGCACGGTGTTCGTGGGCGGCGGATCGCTCAAGCAGGAGGACGAACCGCTCGCGCGCCTGGAGCCCGAGATCTACGATCCCGCCACCGACACCTGGCGCTTGATGGCGCCGGCTACGGTGCCGCGGCTGTACCACTCCACGGCTCTCCTGCTGCCGGACGGGCGCGTGGTCGCGGCCGGTGGAAATCCCGAGGGCGGCCACTCGGTGAAGTGGGAGCCCCCGGATCCCGAGGAGGAAATGCGGGTGGAGGTCTTCAGCCCGCCGTATCTGTTCCGCGGACCGCGACCGACGATCGCGTCAGCGCCGACCGAGTGGACGTATGGCCAGACGCTGACGATTCAGTCGCCGCAGGCTGGAACGATCAAGTGGCTCAGCCTGATCAAGAACGGCGTGACGACACACTCGTTCGACTCGGCGCAACGTCTCGTGGATGTCCAGATCGTGTCGCAGGGAGCGGGCGTGATACAGGCGCGCGTGACCAACGAGCGCAACATCGCGCCGGCCGGCTGGTACATGCTGTTCATCACCAGCAACGCCGGCGTCCCTTCTGTCGCAAGCTGGATTCATCTGACGTAAACGAAGCTCGGCCGCTCGATGCTTGAGGCGATCCCCACGTCAGCGCAATTCGTCGTCGAGCATCATGCGTGTCAGCATCCCAATCTCGCCTTGGCGACGATGGGCTTCGGCCCGTCGCGCTTCGATGTCGCGGCAAATGACGTCCCACTGCTGCTGGCCGACGACGGCGAACCCGCTCGCTCCGCCGCTCGGCGCTATTGACGAGCGCACGCTCGCCACACCAGGCACGAGCGGAAACTCATCCTCGTAGCTCATGTATCGCGTATCGGCGAGGTCGATGTCACTCTTGAGCTTCGTGAACGTTACCCGAATGACGTTTTGCGCATTCTCAATTCCGCTATCCTCTTCGAACTGTCCATCCCAACCCAACACCGCACACGCAAATGACCGTCGTGTGCGGACGCGCGCATGAACGTGAACTGGCGGCGCCGCAAGCGACGGCAGGAGGGAGTTCGCCGTGAACGAACCTGGCTATGCACCGAGACGAGGAACCGATGACGATCGTTTGAACCGTCCGATGGGACGGCCGCGCCACGGATTCGGACCGCGACGCGGCGAAGACGTTCCCCTTGGCCGCACGACACCGTCGGGAAAGTTCGGGCGGATGTTCCCCGACCTCTTGCCGCTCGTGCCAGCGCCGGAACAACTCATCGAGTTGAGCGCTGAGATGCGCGACGCCGACCCGGGCGCCGCCAGTGGCAACAACGACGCGGTACCGGCCGGGTTCACCTACCTCGGACAATTCATCGATCACGACATCACCTTCGATCCCACGGCGCTTCAGGAAGTCATCGTCGATCCACAGGCGCTCGAGAACTTCCGCACGCCGATGCTCGATCTGGACTGCCTCTACGGCGCTGGTCCCGCCGCGGCGCCGTTCCTCTACGAGCGAGGCGACAACGAGCGTCTCCTCGTTGGCCGGACGAGCAGCACGCCCGGTCAGGGCGACCCGTCCATTCCGACCGAACGGCCCAACGACCTGCCGCGCGCGCCGCACGGCTTCGCGCTCATCGGTGATCCGCGCAACGACGAGAATCTGGTGGTCGCGCAGACACACCTCGCCCTCCTCAAATTCCACAACAAGATCGTCGACGGTCTTCGCGGCGGCACCATCCCGCGGGTGTCACCGCTGCGGAAGTCGACCTTCGACGAAGCACGTGATCTTGTCATCTCGCACTATCAATGGATTGTCATCCACGATTTTCTCAAGCGGGTTCTCGACGAGGACGTGTGGAAGACCGTGTTCACCAAGGGCGAGCACCGCGGCCTGCCCTGCTTCGAACGAGGACCCTTCATTCCAGTCGAGTTCTCGGCGGCGGCCTATCGGTTCGGTCACACGATGGTCCGCGAGGTGTACGCCTTCAACCGGGTCTTCCGCCCGGGCGGCGTGGCGCCGGCGACGCTCGAGCTGCTGTTTCTGTTCTCCGGCTTGTCGGGTCCCGGCAACACGGTGCCGATCCCGAGCGACTGGATCATCGACTGGCGGAATTTCTTCGAGGTCGGGAAGGCCAAACCGAATGCAAGCCGGAGTCTCGATCCGCTGCTCGCGCCGAAGCTGCACCAACTGCCGGGTATGCCCGACCCGGCCTCGCTCGCCGCGCGGAATCTGCTGCGCGGGCGCAGCCTCGGCCTGCCCTCGGCACAGAGCATCGCGAGGTTCCTGGACATCGAGCCGCTCACGCCCGACGAAATCGCCCAGGGACCTGATGGCGCAATCGCCGCCAGGCACAACCTGCACGTCGAGACGCCGCTCTGGTACTACATCTTGAAAGAAGCTCAGATCGACGGCAAAGGAAAGCGGGTGGGGACGCTGGGCAGCATCATCGTCGCCGAGACGTTCTTCGCGCTGCTGCGGGCGGACAGCAGTTCGTTTCTGCGCCGGAAGCAGGGCTGGACGCCGACGCTGCCGTCGGCGAAGGCGGACACGTTCACGATGGCTGATTTGCTGCGGTTCGTCGACGACATCAACCCGATCGGCGATGCCGCGTGAGAGAGTCGGACGCGAGCCGGACACGTCATTCGCTGTCCGGTCCGCTGCGGTGCTGCGCGACCCACTGCTGGCTGACCGAGCCGAGGTCGTGCGCACTGGAGCGGCGCCACAGCAACCGTACGGTCCCGGCAATCACGATAAGAGTAACCGCGGCGGCCCCCAGCGCCCAGAACGCGCTCATCACCGGTAACTCCACTCTCGACCGGAGACAGCCGGTTCTCTGATCGAGGTCATCCGATCTTATAGGCGCGTCGTGACGTCTGCGCAACTGAGCCGTGCGAGATCGTGCGCGGGATCCATCAGGGAGCCGCTAGACTTGGCGAAGCGGCACTGTCGTTCGGGTAGAGCAAAGAGCTCTGTCGGTTCCGGGTTCTGCGGTTCTGGGTGCTGGGTTCGACATGCTTTAGACACTCGGGAGGAGACACATGAGCAGCGAGACCGCCGAACATGATGTGCTCGACCTCGAGACGGAGTACTGGCAGGCCATCAAGACCAGAGACATCGACGCGGCGATGCGCCTCACCGACGAGGCGTGTCTCATCACTGGCGCGCAAGGCGTCAGGCGCATCGACCGGCAGGAATTCGAGGGAATGATGAAGGACACGCGGTTCACGCTGCACGCCTTCATGATCAAGGATGCCCAGGTCCACCTGCTCGGCGAGGACGTGGCCGTGCTCGCCTACAACGTGCACGAGGAGTTGACGGTCGACGGCGAGCCAGTGACGATCGACGCCGCGGACGCCTCGACCTGGGTTCGGCGGAACGGCCGCTGGTTGTGCGCGCTGCACACCGAGTCGATCAAGGGTGATCCGTTCGGACGGGACAAAGTGCACGTGTAGGCATCAGGCTCTGGACTTCAGGCTTCAGGTACCTTCTTACTTCGAGTTTCTCGCGGGCCTGATGTCAAAGCCGACGGTGTCCCCAGAGCCTGCGCCGGAACCCCGAAGTCCCGAGGCCCCGGGGCTCGTCCTGAAGTCTGAAGCCTAGAGCCCAGAGCCGGCGATCAGTGCACCTTCTTGCCGTTGATGCGCGTGGCGGTGGCGGGATCGTTGCGATCTTCGCGCCACGTCGGGTGATTGAAGTGAATGACGAAGTCGCCGTTGTAGGAGACGACCGCATTGTCGAACGTCAGCGTCCCCACCCGGCGCCAGTTGCGGAAGGTGCGCCGCTCCTCGACCACGGTCCCCGTCGTCTCACCATCGTCAGTGAGCTCGATGTGGAAGGTGAGTGTCCGCTGAGGTCGCGGGTTCCCGCGATCGAAGATCTGGGCCATGATTTCGTCGCGGAAATCGAGGCCCGGCCCTTCGATGCGGGTCTGCTCCGCTGACACGATCAGCCGCATGAACTCCGGCGCCCGCGTCGGCTCGCCGGCCGGCTTGCCCAGCTCCGCAATCGTGCACAGCTGACGGATCGTCGGCTGCTGATCGACCTTGTTGAAGGTCAGGCCGGTGACCAGCAGCGTCGGCGCCCCCGTGCCCCGCCGCGACACGGTTGTGTTTGGCGCCTTGCGCAACTCGATGTCGTTGATGAACTCGGTGTCTTCGCCGCCGATGTCGTCCTGCGTCATGAAGTTCGCCGTGCGCAGCAGCGTGGCGTGATCGGGATCGGTCGTCGGGTAGAGCTTGCCGACCATCGACAGCGAGCGCGTGTGGCCGCGGCGCGTCTCGGTACAGCAGGTCGAATAGCGGGCGACGGCGAGCGCCTTCGAGCCTTTGGCGAAATAGCCGGAGTATCCAGTGTCTTCGGCGATCTCCCAGCGACCCATCAAGCAGACGCCATTCGGGTGGACGATACGATGGGATCCCTTGCGGTCGGGTCCCCAGCGCAGGTCGGCGCCGGAATCGACGGTGCGTTCGGTGGCCTGATGGAACTGCTGACTCGCGACGGTGGCGAACGTTACCTCGTAGACCGGCAACGACGGTTCGCCGGCCGCGCCCCACACGCGCTGATACGGATTGGCGAGCAGCGCGTCGACGACCTCGCGATATCGCGAGCCGCCGTAGCCGCGGTCCTCATCGGTCAGCTGCGGCGTGCCGTATTCGAACTTGGACATAACAGGCTCCGGGCTCCAGGCTTCGGGCTCCGGGCTTCAGCACAAGCCCAGTGTGAAGATACCTGAAGTCTGAAGCCTGGAGTCTGGAGTCTGATTGCGCGCGCATCGTAACACGATCGCCCGCCCGCCTAACGGCGCAGCGGAAGGAGATCGCGCAGGCGCGGTTCGCGGAGGTACAGCCCGCCCCAGATCATGAGCGCGACGTAGATCGGAAAGAGCGTGTGGGTGAGCAGCGGGCTGCCGACGCGCAGGTGGGTGGCGATCGCGCCGCCGAGGTAGCCGGTGAGCAGCAGCGCGCCGAGGACGGACGTCTGCGGCACCAGGTACAGCATCAGGCACGCGAGTTCGATCGCGCCGATGACGATCACCAGGCCGGCGGGATAGCCCAGCTCGGTGGTTCCCTGAATCGCCGGCGCGAGCAGCAGAAT
>JBKPSC010000019.1:0-15396 GCA_046734915.1 Acidobacteriota bacterium
GACGGGTCGAGCGTCCAGTGCTCGAGCATCGGATGGCCGAATGTCATGGTCCTCGCATTGTACTGGTGCGGGAACCAGCATTCGGCCGTTCGGCTACTGGACCCGAGCCGTACGCGACTCCGTCGTGGCCTTCAGCAACAGCTTCTGCACGCGCCAGTTGGATGTCTCCGCCGCATAGACCTCTGTCTCAGACGGGCACGCGAGCTGGTGGACGCCCGAGAACTGCTTCAACTGACGCCCTGACTTTCCGATGACGCCGAGCACCTTGCCCTCGAGCGTGACCTTGAAGAGCCGCCCCGGGAACGTGCTCTCGCCGACGAAGAGCACCTGGTTCGGACCCGGCGTGATGCAGATGGAGTTCGGGGCGCCGATGGTGGCGGCGAGCCGCTCGCCGGTCGGCGTGTTGCCGTTGACGGGTTTCGTGCCCGGTGCCGGTGGCACGTCGATGGTGAACTGCCGGAGGAATTTCCCATCGGCGTCGAACACCTGGATGCGGCGGTTCGATCGATCGCCGACATAGACGTTGTTGCTGCGGTCGATGACGATCGCGTGCGGCAGGTTGAACTGGCCGGGACCCGAGCCGCGCTCGCCCCAGGACTTCACCCAGTCGCCGTTCTTGTCGTACTTCGCCACGCGCGAGTTCACGTAGCCGTCGCTTATATAGATGTTGCCCTCTGAGTCCCACGCAACGTCAGTCGGTTGCCGGAACATCCCGTCGATGTGCGCGAGCGGTGGCGTCGGATGCTCCCACGGCCCGGTCTCATCGTCCGCCGACTCCTTGCGACGGCCATAGACCTGACGCACGCGGCCCGTCTGATCGAACTTGATGACGAGGTCCGAGCCCTTGTCGACAGCCCAGATGTTGTCGTCCTTGTCGATGCGGACGGTATGCGCGAACGACCAGCCGTACAGGTCTTTGCCGATCTCGCGGATGAACTCGCCCTTCGGCCCGAATTCAAGCAGCTGCGCCGCCGAAGGCGCGTAGGCCGGACCGTGCGCGCTGTTCGATCGGGTGAACACGAACACGTGGCCCTTCGAGTTCACCGCCACGCCCGACACTTCGCCGAAGTTCGTTCCCGGCGGCAGCTTGAGAAAATCCGGAACGGAATCGAACGGCAGCTCCGGTACCGTCGACTGCGCGCGCAGCGGAGAAGCTGCCAGTCCGAAGACGATCAGCAGACACGCCATCTTCAGCTTCGACACACTCATGCGAGCCTCCCCCGGAACGGGTCCGGGGCCAGATGGTATCAGGCCTCGACCGGGCGCGGCACGCTGAGGTTGCGGCCCATCCGGCTTGGAAGGGTCTTCGCTTCCGCGTGGGACGAGCGTGACGCGGTCGTCAGCCCCGCACGTCTACAAGCGGGTCTTGCAGGGACAGCTGATCTGCCTGAACGCGCGCGACAGCCGGTCGCTCGCCCTCGGAGGCGCGCGCCTGGGCCGCGTCTTCGAGCATCAGGCCCGCCCACCAGTAAGCGTTGAACGTGGCCACCACCGATCGCATCGCGCGCATGCGTCTCGATTGTTCGAGGTCTCCCATGAGGAGCGCCTCCGAAAGCCGATCGGCCGTGTCGTCGAGGTCGCGGGGGTCTACCAGCACCGCACGGTCGAGTTGCCGCGCCGCGCCCGAGTGCCGGCTCAGTACCAGCACGCCGCGCTCGTCGGATCGGGCAGCGACGAACTCCTTGGCGACGAGATTCATGCCGTCGTGCAGGCTGCCGACGTAGCAGATGCTGGCGGCGCGGAAGAATTGGAGGATATCTTCCGGCTCATGGTGCGCTTCGAGCCAGATGATCGGGCGATAGTCGCCGTCGGCGAAGCGTGCGTTGATGCGCGACACGATCTGCGACGTGCGGGCCGCGAGCTCACGATAAGCCTGAAGTGACGTGCGCGATGGTTCGGCAATCTGCGCTAGCACGACGCGTCCGCGCCACGCGGGCTCTCGCTCCAGGAGCCGCTCGAGTGCCAGGCATTTCTCGATGAGTCCCTTGGTGTAGTCGAGTCGATCGACTCCCACCATCAGACGTGTGCCGACGCGTAGCCCGAGCCGTCGGCGAATGGCCGTGCGGCACGCATCGATTGGAGGTGCCGATCGGAGACAGCGGCTTGGATGCTCGAGCGAAATGGGATACGCACGAACGAGCGTTCGGCGGCCCTCGAAGGTGACCGTCTGGTGCTCGCGATCGATATCCGCGCCAGGCAGGCACTCGACGGCATCGAGGAAGTGATCACAGTCGTCGACGGTCTGGAATCCGACGACGGTGCTGCCAAGCAGTCCCTCGAGCAGGTCGGCACCGCATGGACACGCTTCGAAGGTCGTCAGATCTGGCCAGGGGACGTGCCAAAAGGTGATGACGGTGCTGCGGGGCAGCCGGCCGCGAATGATGCGAGGCGCCAGGGCGAGGTGATAGTCCTGCACGAAGACGACCGGCTCCGAGCTGCCCGCCTCGTCGCAGACCGCTGCGGCGAACCGCGCATTGGCGATCTTGTACATCGCAAAGTCGCACAGCCTGAAAATCGGCCGGACATCCACGCGATGGCAGAGCGGCCAAAGACCTTCGTTGGCGAAGCCCTCGTAGTATCCGTGATGCTCGTGTTCCGACAGCCAGACGCGGCGCAGTCGATACTTCGGTTCGAGTTCCGGGACGTCGACACCATCATAGGCATCCACCACCTGGCGATCGGCAGTGCCGGCGCCGTGCGCCACCCACACGCCGGCGCACGCCTCGACGATGGGCTCGAGGGCCGTCACGAGGCCGCTCGCCGATCGGATCACCTCGATGCGGCCCGTCGCCGTTCGCTCGTGCCGGAAGGGCTCACGGTTGGCTGCGACGATGACACGATGTCCGCCGGAAGTGGCGGCGAGCATCCGACTCAGGCGCTGCGCCGTCCAGGGTTCACGCTCGACTGAGTCCGAATTCTTGAGCATCGTGATCCTCCCCACCGGGGATGGACCAGTAGATATCCGCCGCAGTGGATCGGACCATCCGGTCGAGAGCCGAGTACAGTGCCGGTAAACGGGGGAGAGGAGGGTGCTCCTCCATTTACTGGATGTCTTGACGCGGCCCTTCGAAGTAACTTTGGCACGAGCACCAAGCGACTGAGCGACTGAGCGACTGAGCGACTAAGCGACTGAGCGACTAAGCTACTGAGCCACCGAGCTACTGAGCTACTGAGCCACTGAGCTACTGAGATGATGTCCCCGATGAGGTTCAAGACCTGGCCTGTGGCGGCGCTTGGGCTCGGCAGTCTGCTGCTTCTGATCGGCGGCTCGATGCTGGCCGCATCCCGCCGGGCCCAGGAGATTTACGCTGAGCTCGACCAGCTGAACACGTACCACGCTGAGGTGGACGCGAACCTTCAACGGCTGCGCTCGGACGTCAATCTGTCGGGGATCTTCCTGCGCGACTACCTGCTCGACATCGTCAGGGAACGCGCCCCCGAGTACCGCTCGAGGCTTGCCGAGTTCCGCCGGGTCAACAACGCCACATTGAACGAGCTCCGCAAGCTGACGCCCGGTCACGACGCGCAGTTCGCCAGCCTGCAGCAGACGCTCGATGATTACTGGGAGACCTTCGATCCGTTGTTCGACTGGACTCCCGCCGAGAAGGTCCTGCGAAGCGCGGCGTTCCTCCGCCGTGAGGTCGTGCCCCGGCGTGATGCGGTTCTCGCGATTGCGCAAAAGATCGAAGAGCTGAACAACACCAACGCCGAGGCGCAACGGGCGGAGGTGGCCCGCCGCCACGAGGCCTTCCGCAGCGATCTCCATCAGCTGCTCTGGATGAGCGTGCTCCTGGGCCTTGCCGTCGCCCTGACGGTCGTTGTGCCTCTTCGAGTGCTCGAGCGGCGAGCGGAAGAACAGCGGGCGGCAGCTTCGGAAGCCGAAGGCCAGTTGCGCCGGCTCTCGCAACAGCTCGTCGCCACGCAGGAGGAAGAGCGCAAGCACCTGTCGCGCGAGCTGCACGATCACGTGGCCCAGGTGTTGACCGGTTTGCGGCTCGAGATTGGTCGCATCGAGCGGGCGAGCGGCCGCAGCGACGCCGATGCCCAGGCTGCGCTTGCCGAATGCAAGAGGCTGGTCGATGACATCTTCCGGACCGTTCGCGACCTGGCGCTCGGGTTGAGACCGAGCATGCTCGACGATTTCGGGCTGCAACCCGCGCTCGAGTGGCTCGTCCGTGATGTCGCGCGCCGCAGCGGACTGGCCGTCGGCCTTCACGTGGAAGGGCCACTCGACCATTTGCCCGACCGTTATCGCATCTGTGTCTATCGGGCCGTGCAGGAGGCGCTCACCAACTGCACACGGCACGCCGAGGCCAACGAAATCCAGGTGAGGGTTGCCGCCGAAACCGGCCGTCTGAGCGTCGTGGTCAGCGACGATGGCGTCGGCTTCGATCCCGAGAGGCGCTCGAGCGGCCTGGGCCTGCGGGGAATCGAAGAGCGGGTGAAGGAGCTCGAAGGCTTCGTCACCATCCGACGCGAGGCTGGCCGTGGCACCAGCCTGTCCATCCGCCTGCCGTTGCCCGTCGGCGATGAGGTGCCGCTTGCGCGTGTTGCTGGCTGACGATCACGCGATCGTCCGGCGCGGCCTGCGCGGGCTGCTCGAGTCGTCTGGAATCGAGGTGCTGGCGGAAGCCGCCGATGGCCTGGAGGCCCTGCGGCTGTCTGAAGAGTACCTTCCCGACGTTGTCATCCTCGACATCGCGATGCCCAAGATGAACGGCATCGAGGTCGCCGCGCGCCTGCAGAAGCTCGATCCGCGGCCGGGGGTGATCATTTTGAGCGTCCACGCCGACGAGTCGTACATCATCCGGGCGCTGGCTGCCGGTGCGCGGGCCTATCTCCTGAAGAGCGCCACGGACGAAGACCTGCTCCCGGCGCTGCGCGCCGTCGCCGCCGAAAAGCGCTATTTCAGTCCGGGCGTTACCGCGGTTCTCGTCGAAGACTACGTTCGAACCCTTCAGGCTCGCGGCCTTACCGACTCTTACGAGCTGCTCACCGCGCGAGAGAAGGAAGTCCTGCAGCTTCTGGCCGAGGGCCGGACGAACAAAGAGGTCGCGACGACGCTGGATCTGGGTCTCTCCACGGTCGAGACCCACCGATCGAATCTCATGCAGAAGCTCAATCTGCACAATACCGCCGAAATCGTGCTCTACGCCGTCAGGAAGGGTGTGATCGCTTAGAAGTCTCGCGCCTCTCGGCGATCAGATCCGCCGCGGGCGGCGTCGACGAGATCGAAGTACTCCGCCAGCGCGGTGATGAGCGCAGCCATGTTGGGCGCGCCGGGCATGACGTCGGGCGTCACGCCGAGCTCGCGCAGCCGCGCGGCGCAGACCGGGCCGACGGCGCCGACCACGATCTGACGGTTCAGCCCGGTGGCCAGCGCGTGGGTGAGTCCCAGGTCCACGGCCACCGGAAGAGTTGGCGGCACTGAATCTGGCTGGTGAACAGAACCGCGTCGAGGCGGCGGTCCCGAGGCCACTGTCGGCGAGATCATCGACTACAGCACGAGGCGCATCTGCTCCAGCCGGCGCTTGTGGTACGGGTCGAGGGCGTACAGATCGCGGATGCTTGGCATCAGATAATTGAACGGCGACGCCCCGTCATCGTAGGCCTGCTCCTGGTAGGTCAGCGCCAGGCGGGGTTCGCCCAACCCGGCGTAGATATAGACGAAGCACTGGGGAGACACGTAGGTGTCGGGCCCCTGGCACATCAGCTCCGACACTAGCTTCAACGCCCCGTCGCGCATGCCGAAGACGCCGTAGCAACGGCCGAGCAGCCCCAGGTAGAAGGGCGCGCGGTTCGTCAGGGTCACGGCCGCTTCGAGGTCCGCGACGGCGTGGGCGCGGTCGGACCGGGCGAGGTACGACAACCCCCGCAGGTGCACGGCGAAGACATACTCGGGATCCAAGCGCAGGCACTCGGTGCAGATCTCGATGGACTGGTCGTAATGCCCACTCAGATAGAGCGTGTGCGCCCGCCCGGACGCCGTCAGCCTCGACGACGGCGCCAGGGCATGTCCCTTCTCCGCTTCGGCCAGCGCCGCATCGTCGCGACCGAGCAGCGCCAGCAGCCACGAGTAGTGCACGTGAGCGAGCGGATCGGCGGGGTCCAGCGTGAGCGCACACTTGAAGGCGTCCTCCGATCCCTCCCAGTCCCACTCGCCGCCAAATTTCGCCAGTGCCAGCTGCACGTGCGCCGACGCCAGACGCGGATTCAGCGTCAGCGCCTGTTCGGCCTCGCGTCGCGCGACGCGGAACGCCTGACTGGGTTTCAACAGACAGTAGAAGCCCAGGAAATTATAGGCACTCGCCAGCGCGACGCGGGCCTCGGCGAATCGCGGATCGCGCGCGAGCGCGTAGCCGAAGTGCTCGAGCGCCGGCCGCCATCCGCCGACAAAGCAGCTTCGCCAATGATGCTGCGCGCGTCTGAACGCATGAGCCGCTTCGGGATCGCGCGTCAACTCACGGTCCGGACGACGTGACAGCGACACGGCGAGTTCGTCACTGACGGTGCGCGCGATGTCTTCCTGCACGTCGAGCAGATCGTCGAATCGGCGCTCCGTGCTGATCGTGGGAACGAGGGCGCGCTCGTCGGCAGCGTCGACGAGGTTGGCCGTGACCCGGACGCGGTTGCCGACGCGCTGTACGGTTCCTTCGAGAATCAGGTCGACCGCGAGGCTTGCGGCAATCGCTCTCACTGGTTGTCCGGCGAGTGCGCGCGTCGACGTACGCGGCGCCACCCGCAGGTCCGGAAGGCCGCCGAGCCGGCGGCCGATGTTTTCGACCAGACCATCTCTGAAGGCGTGGCACTCGGCATCGTCAGCGCCGATCACGTCAAATGGCAGCACCGCAACCGATCCGAAACCGAGACGCGCGGACTTCGCGGGCGCCGCCGACGGTTCCGGGCGTGGTCGCAGGAGCGCGAGGTCATCCCGAAGCGCCCGGGCCGTCTGGTACCGCTCGTCAGGATCCTTGGCCAGGAGCTTGTCGATGATGAGGCCGAGTTGAACCCCGCTGCCGGGCGCCAGCTGACCGACCGGCACGTGTGGCTGATGGCGAATCGCCGCCAGCAGCGAGCTCCTGGGCTCGATGTCGAAAGGCCGCGCGCCGGTGGCCATCTGATAAAGGATGACGCCCATCGAAAAGAGGTCGCAGCGGAAGTCGACCGTCGCGTCCGGGTCGAGCCGCTCGGGTGCCATGTAGTGGATCGTGCCGGTGACGGTGCCGGGCGCCGTTAGATCATCGGAGTCACCGATCTCGCTGAGCGAGGCGAACTGCCTGGCGAGGCCGAAGTCGAGCAGCTTCACCGGTCCGTTGTCTGTCAGAAAGACGTTCCCCGGTGTGATGTCCCGGTGGATGATGCCGTGCTCGTGGGCGGCGGCCAGGGCGTCGACGACCTGCTCCGCAACGTCGACAATCTCGTTCAGCTGGCAGGGGCCGTCACCCAGCCTGGCCTTGAGGGTTCTCCCGTGGAGGAGCTCCATCGCGATGAAGGCCTGACCGTCGCCTTCGTCCACGTCCAGAATCGTGCAGATGTTGGGATGATTCAGCGAAGACGCCAGCCTCGCCTCGCGCTTGAGACGCCTGACGGCGTCCACGTCCTGCGACAGGCTCTCGGTCAGAACCTTGACTGCGACCGACCTGGGCAGGCGGGTGTCCTGGGCCTCGTAGACATTGCCCATGCCGCCGGCACCCAGCGCACGAATGATGTAGAAGTGGGAGATGTGCCGACCGATCACACAGTGAGACCCTCGAGAGTGGACGTAGGACACGCCTGCTTCCCGAACGATTCTGACCGAGGCGGCCCGTTTTGCCGAGCCTTTCTGCACTACACTCGAATCGCGGGTGGTTCGGGTCACCCCGGCACAACCATGGGCATTGCATCTCGACAGCCGACGGATACCGGCCGACAGCCGCTGCAGACACCCGCGACAGACGATGCATCGGCTTCGACCTTGCACGTACTCGAACGAGCGCAGCGCGGCGATGCAACGGCGCTTCAGGCGCTCATCGAGCGCGCCGCTCCCCCCGTGCGGCGCTGGGCCCGCGGTCGGCTGCCGCGCCAGTTTCGCAGCGACGCCAACACCGAGGATGTCGTGCAGGACGCCGTGCTCGGAATGGTCAAGAACGTCAAGCGCATGCAAATTCTCACCGTCGGTGGCGTTCAGGCCTACTTGCGCACGAGCGTCGTCAATCGTATCCGCGATGTCATCCGCGGCAGCCTCCGCCGAGGCCTCGCCGTCGAAGCCGATGACACGCTGCGGGACGCGGCGCCGTCACCGCTGGAGCGCGCGATCAGCGCCCAGCGCCACGACCGGTTTGTCGCGGCTCTTCAACAGCTGAAGCCCTCGGACCGGCAGGTGATTGTCTGGCGTCTCGAGCTGGGTTACTCGGTCGAGGAAATCGCGCCCAGACTGGGGAAGTCGAAAGCCGCCACTGGCATGACCGTGACCCGCGCCGTCAGGCGGCTGGCCAAGGAGCTCGCGCTCGAGGACGAGTGACTGTGGCGGTCCGACCGGGCTACTGCGCCGCGCGATCGAGCGGCGCGAACCAGAGATTTTCCGAGTCAACGAGCCAATACTTGCCGACCATGACATAGCCGTGGCGGGCGAAGTAGTCGAGGATCTGCTGCCGCACTTCGGCGTGCGCTTCGACGCAGGCGAGCTGCGGCTGGAATCGCTCGATCGAGAAGCCCGCGAGTGCGGCCGGCTCAGCGAGCTCGATGTCCATCGACAGGAAGTCGATGTGTGCGAGCCCACTGCGATCGAGCACGTCGTCCAAGGTCGTCGTCTGGATCTGGACCGGCGTGACCTGTCTGGATCCGCCTTCGGAAGCGGCGAACTCACGGTTCGACGAGGCTTCCAGTGAGTTGTCCGGCACAAACAGCGTCGCTTCACGATCGGAGACGTCCGAGACGAAGAGCGGCACGAACCTCGTGCGAGGCCGATGCCGTGCGTAGTCTTCCGCGAACTGTTTCTGTGGCTCGATCGCTACGCCAGACCAGCCGAGCTCGGTCTCGAGATAGTAGGTGTTGCTCTCGTCGCGATAGTGGTTGGCGCCGACGTCGACGAAGATGCCGTCGCGACGATCGTGAAAGAAGTCGCGGATGATCCACTCTTCGCCGTAGCGCGAGTAGCGCGAGGGACCAAATCGCTCGGCCAGCGTCTGCAAGTCGGCGCGGCCGGCCGAGAGGAACGGGCGAAGGCGCAGTTCGGTTCGATAGCGGCCGAGCACGAACGCCAGGACGGCCACCCCGATGGTGAGGAGCGCGAGCTCCACAAGGTTCAATTTCGGGCGGGGAATCGTCATGAAGACAGCGTAGCTCAAGCGGACACTCCCGCACCTCCCCACCCTTGCCCATGGCGGCGCAGATCGGCCCCCGCCGAGCCGGAGGCGTACTGACATACAATCCCTTTCGCCAGCCATGCGCACTACCACATTGACCGCGCTCGTCCTCTCGCTTGCGCTCGGCGCCGGTCTCTCGGCGCAGCAATCAAAGTCGGGAGAGCGCCGCCCGCGCACCGTCACGTTGACCGGATGCGTCGAGCGCGGCAGCTCGCCCAACCAGTTCACCATCACCGATGAATTGAACGGGAAGTACGAGATCAGCGGCAGCCAGATCGGGCGCTATCTCGGACAGCGCGTGGAGATCGCCGGCAGTCCCGACAACGGCCGTCTGCGCATCAAGGGCGGCCTCTATCCGAACCCCAATGTCGCGGCCCAGGCCGGTGCCATGGATCCGGCGCGCGCCGCCATCGCCGCAATGCCCGGCGGTCCGGGCGCGGGCACAGGCGATGTTGCATTGCCCACCCTCAAGGTGCGATCGGTCAAAACGCTCGGCGGCGGATGCAAATAGGCGTCTGACGATGCAGATTCAAGATTGAAGATTGCAGATTGAAGAGCGCGAACGGATCAGCCCCCTAACCCCAAGTTCCCAGCCCCGAATGGAGCCTTTTGATGCCGTCCTCGTCGTGTCCTTCGGTGGACCCGACGGACCCGAGGACGTGCGGCCATTCCTCGCGAACGTTCTGCGCGGCCGGCGGATTCCTCCCGAGCGCGTCGAGGAAGTGGCGAAGCACTACGAAATGTTCGGCGGTGTCTCGCCGCTGACGGCGATTACCCGTCGTCAGGTCGCCGGACTGCAGTCGCGGCTGGCCGCGCGTGGCCTCGACGTGCCCGTATACCTCGGCATGCGCAACTGGCATCCGCTTCTGCCTGCCACGCTGCGGACGATGTCGCTCGACGGGGTCCGCCGCGCGGTGGGATTCATCTGCGCCGCACACCGGTCCTATTCGAGCTGCACGCAGTACCGGCAGAACGTCATCGACGCACGGGCGGAGCTCGTCGCGGCCGGGCGCCACGATATTCCCGTTACCTATGTCGGCGACTGGCACATGCACGACGGCTTCATCGAGGCGAACGCAGCGCACGTGGCCGCCGCGCGGGAAGTGCTGCCGGCAGACGTTCGAAGCGCGGCGCGCCTGGTGTTCACGGCTCACAGCCTCCCCCTCTCGATGAGCGGGACGGCAAGGTATCAACGGCAGCTGAACGAATCGGCCGCACTGGTGGCCGCCCGGGCCGGCATGCCGGACTGGGTCGTCGTCTATCAGAGCCGCAGCGGGCGGCCGCAGGATCCCTGGCTTGGCCCGGACATCACGGATTTCCTGCGCGCCGAGCGGGCGCGCGGTCTGAGTGCCGTCGTCATCAGTCCGATTGGATTTCTCTGCGATCACATCGAGGTGCTGTACGACCTCGATCACGAAGCCGCGCTCGCCTGCGAGGCGATGGGGCTGCCGATGGCCCGTGCCGCGGCCGTCAACGATCACCCGCGGTTTCTGGACACGATGGCCGACGCGGTGACCGAGACGTGGCGGCGCTATGAAAGTGGCCGCGCGCTGCCGCTGGTGTCGTTAACGCCCCCGGAGCGCACCGAAGGCCCGCCCGTGCACCCCGGCTCGGTCAAACAGAGCAACTGAACCGAGCCCCTAATTCCCAGCTCCCGGCCCCGAGGCTACGTTCGCTCCACCTTGACCGACTCAATCGCGACCGGCGTCACCGGCCGATCGTTGCGCGTGGGAGTCCGGCCGATCTGCTTGACGACATCGAGTCCGTCCACGACCTCGCCGAACACGGTGTGCCGGTTGTCGAGCCACGGCGTGGCCGCCAGCGTGATGAAGAACTGGCTGCCGTTGGTGTTTGGACCCGAGTTGGCCATCGAGAGCACTCCGGCGCCGCGATGCGTCAGCTTCGGAGTGAACTCATCGGCGAAGGTGTAGCCGGGACCGCCGGTGCCTGTGCCGAGCGGATCGCCGCCCTGGATCATGAAGCCGTCGATCACACGGTGGAAGATGAGGCCGTCGTAAAACGGTCGCGAGATCTTTTGCCGCGTCTTCGGATCCGTGAACTCCTTGGTGCCTTCTGCCAGGCCGACGAAGTTGGCCACGGTCTTCGGGGCCTCGTCCTCGAACAACCTGATGCTGAAGCGGCCGAGGCTCGTCGTGAAATGCGCGTGCAACATTGATAGACTCTTTCGGGACTGGGAACTCGGGGCTAGGACCTAGGGACCAGGGCCTCGGAATCGGGCTCTATTGCAGGCATCATACCCCACACGTCCGAGCCCGACGGGATCCTGATTGATGAGACATGCCGACAGGGAGGACGCATGAGACTGCAAACGTTGTTCACCGGAGTGGCAACCGCGGCGCTTGCGGTGACGGTGACCGTCGGATTGGCCGCACAGGCCGATCTCGCGAAGGTAGCCAAGCTGCAGAAGCCCGCCGAGCTCAACGAGCAGGCGCCCGCCACGTTCAGGGCGAACTTGGACACGAGCAAAGGGGCGATCGTCATCACCGTACATCGCGAGTGGGCGCCAGTTGGTGCCGACCGCTTCTACAACCTCGTCAAGAACGGCTTCTACGACGATGTCCGGTTCTTCCGCGTCATTCCTGGCTTCATGGCCCAGTTCGGCATCCACGGCAATCCGGCCGTGGCGGCGGCCTGGCGTCCGGCGCAAATCAAGGATGACCCGGTGAAGCAGAGCAACAAGCGCGGCTTCGTGACCTTCGCGACCGCCGGCCCGAACACGCGGACGACGCAGCTCTTCATCAACTTCGGCGACAACGCCGGCAGCCTAGACAAGCAGGGCTTCGCGCCGTTCGGCGAGGTGACCACCGGCATGGACGTCGTCGACAAGATCTACAGTGGGTACGGGGAGGGTGCGCCGCGCGGCAAGGGTCCTGATCAAGGCCGGACCCAGTCGGAAGGCAACGCCTATCTCACGAAGGAGTTCCCGCGGCTCGACTACATTAAAAGCGCGACTATCGGAAAGTAGTCGACGCCGCCAGATAGCAAGTAAGAGAGAAGACGGACGGTCCGCGGACCTCGTATCGGCCGGCCGCGCTCGCGATCGTCCTTCTCTCTTATCTCTGTTCTCTCTGCTGAAGTCATGCCTGCCACTGTCACTCCTGAGACACCGTTTCGCGCCGTCGCCGAAGGGCGAAGTGCCGACGCCTTTGCCGTGCTTGGACCGCACTGGACGAAAGACGGCCTCGCGATCCGCACGATGCAGCCGGCGGCGAGCCTGGTCGAGGTGTGCATCGGCGACGTGCGGCGGCCGATGCCACGGCGACACGAGTCGGGGCTGTTCGAGCTCGTCCTGCCGCTCGCCTCAGGCGCCGAGGTTCCCGACTATCGGCTCCGCATCACGTTTGTCAATCGACACGTGGTCGAGATCGACGACGCCTACCGGTATGGGCAGGTCCTGAGCGCATTCGATCTCCATCTCTTCGGTGAGGGCACGTTTAACCGCGCGTTCGAAAAGTTCGGTGCGAACCGGCGGATCATCGGCACCACGACCGGCATCCACTTCGCCGTCTGGGCCCCGAATGCGCAGCGCGTGAGTGTCGTCGGCGATTTCAACGGCTGGGATGGTCGCGTCCACCAGATGCGGCTGCTCGTGCCGTCAGGTGTCTGGGAAATCTTTGTCCCGGACTTGGCTGACGGCGAGAAATACAAGTTCGAGATTCGAACGACAGCGGGGCATCTGCTGACGAAGAGCGATCCATTCGGCGTATCGTTCGAGGCGCCGCCGCTGACGGCGTCGATTGTCCGCGACATCGGCCGATACGAGTGGACCGACCACGAGTGGATGGCGCACCGCGCCAAAGAGCGCGAGTGGCTCGACAAGCCGATGTCCGTGTACGAAGTGCACCTCGGTTCCTGGGCCCGGGTGCCGGAAGAGAACGACCGTTTCCTGACCTATCGTGAGCTGGCCGAGCGGCTGCCGGCGTATGTAAAGGATCTGGGCTTCACGCACATCGAGCTCCTGCCGGTCATGGAGCATCCGTTCTCGGGTTCCTGGGGCTATCAGGTGCTCGGCTTCTTTGCGCCGACGAGCCGCTTCGGGCCGCCCGAAGACTTCAAATTGTTCGTCGACGCCTGTCATCGCGCCGGGCTTGGCGTGATCCTCGACTGGGTGCCGGGTCACTTCCCGAAGGATGCACACGGGCTGGCACGCTTCGACGGCACGGCGCTGTTCGAACATGCCGACCCGCGGCAGGGCGAGCACCAGGACTGGGGGACGCTCATCTTCAATTACGGGCGCAACGAGGTCCGCAACTTCCTGCTGTCGAACGCGCTGTTCTGGCTGGAGGAATACCACGTCGACGGCCTCCGCGTGGATGCCGTCGCCTCGATGTTGTACCTCGATTACTCGCGATCCGAAGGGCAGTGGATCCCGAACAAGTTCGGCGGCCGGGAAAATCTCGACGCCATCGACTTCCTGCAGCGCTTGAACACGCTCACGCACGGCGAGCAGCCGGGCACGATCACCGCGGCTGAAGAGTCGACGTCGTGGCCGGCGGTGAGCCGGCCCGCCCATCTCGGCGGACTCGGCTTCACCTACAAGTGGAACATGGGCTGGATGCACGACATGCTCCAGTACATCCGCGAGAACCCGGTGCATCGGCGCTGGCATCACAACCTGATCACCTTCTCGATGCTGTACGCGTTCACCGAGAACTTCGTGCTGCCGTTCTCGCACGACGAGGTCGTCCACGGCAAAGGCGCGCTGCTCGACAAGATGCCGGGCGACGTCTGGCAGAAGTACGCCACGCTTCGCGCGTTGCTCGGCTACATGTGGAGCCACCCGGGCAAGAAGCTGATTTTCATGGGCGCCGAGTTCGGCCAGTGGCGTGAGTGGAACCACGACACGAGCCTCGACTGGCACCTGCTCGAGGATCCGTCGCACGCCGGGCTGCGCCGGTTCGTGCAGAGGCTGAACTGGCACTATCGGGCGGAGCCGGCGCTGTATGAGCAGGACTTCACGCCGGCCGGGTTCAGGTGGATCGATTGCAACGATAACGAGAACAGCGTCATTTCGCTGGTGCGCTTCGGCAAAGATCCGCACCACTACGTCGTGTGCCTCTTCAATTTCACCCCGGTGGCGCGTGCGGGTTACCGCATCGGCGTGCCGGAGCCTGGCTACTACGTCGAGCTCGTCAACAGCGACGCGGGCATCTTTGGTGGCGGCGACGTCGGCAATGGCGGCGGCGTCGCGTCGGAGGCGGTCGCCGCACACGGGTTCGATCACAGCCTCGCGCTGACCGTCCCGCCGCTCGGGTGCCTGCTGTTGAAGCGCCGATAGCGCCTGCGCCGCCACGAAAGCACGAAAACACGAAGCCTTCTTTTTGCTTCGATTGGTTCGAACGCTTCCTCGTGTGCAGATAGAGTTGTTTCGCGCCTGCGTGGTTTCGTGGCTATGTCACTCCGTAGGTCTCGTGCCGTTGCCGCTGCCCTCGTCACGCTCGGGACGTTCACCGACCTCCTCGCCTACTCGATTGCCGTTCCAGTGCTGCCCGATCTCACAGGACGCCTTGGCGCGACACCGACAACGATCGGGTTCCTCTTCGCGTCGTTCGGCGTCACGCTGCTCGGTGTGTCAATCCCGATGGGCGCGATCTCGGACCGCGTCGGACGCCGCGTGCCGCTCGTCATCGGCATGGCGATCCTCGCCGGATCGACGCTGATCTTTGCCTACGCCACGACGCTTCCCGGGCTGTTCGCCGCGCGACTGATGCAGGGCGCGGCCGACGCCATCACGTGGGGCGTCGGCTTCGCGCTCATCGCCGACCGCTATGACGCGCACGAGCGCGGCCGCGTCATGGGCCTCGTGATGTCGGGATCGAACCTCGGGTTCATGCTCGGTCCCTCGATCGGCGGCTGGCTGTACGAGACCGGCGGCCCGCGCCTGCCGTTCCTGCTGGTGACCGCGCTCGCGGTCGTCTGCCTGCTGGGATTTCTGTGGCTGCACCTGCCACGGCCCGCCGCGGCGCACGAAGTGGTGCCGTTCAACACGCTGGTCCGCGTTCCCGCCGTCGCGTCCCGCGCGGTCGTCGTG
>JBKPSC010000020.1:0-7467 GCA_046734915.1 Acidobacteriota bacterium
CCATGGGAAGAGACGCCGACGTGGCGCACGCAGAATCCCATTCACAATGCAGCGAAGTTTCGAACCCCGATTCTCCTCTCGGTCGGCGAACGCGACTTCCGGGTCCCGCTCAACAACACGCTGGAAATGTGGAGTGCCGTACAGCGGATGCAGGTGCCGGGCCGGCTTCTGGTGTGGCCGAACGCCAATCACTGGATTCTGGACGGCAATGACAGCCGGCACTTCTACGAAGAAGTACACGCGTGGCTCGCACGCTGGCTGAACGTCAATTGACGCGGCGCATATCGGCGCGGCGGCGGAGGTTCACGTGGCGGAGAAGCTTCTCATCGTCCATGGGTATTCCGACGGCTCCACCAGCTTCACCGGACTTGGAGACTTCCTCGTCGCGCAGGGCGTGTACAAACCGGAGCACGTGTACTACCTCGACTACAGCAGCATGGACGATCAGTCCACGTTCCGTGACTTCGCCGACAAACTGGACAACGACCACCGCACGCGATTGAAAGGCGAGCGCGTCGATGTCGCCTGCCACAGCACCGGGTCGCTCGTCGTCCGCGCCTGGCTTGCGCTGCACGCCGAGCGAACCAACCGTCGTCAGATGGCTGGCGTGCCCTGCCCCATCCATCGGCTGCTCTGTTTTGCCCCGGCGAACTTCGGCTCCGATCTCGCGGCGCTCGGCCAGTCGTTCCTTGGCAAGTTCCGCACGACGTTCTTCAACCGGAATTCACGACCGGAGGATTTCCTGGAGTCGGGGAAAGCGGTTCTGCAGGGTCTCGAACCGGCGAGTCCCTTTCAATGGGAGCTGTCTTGCTACGACCTGCACGGTCCATCGACGTACTTCACCGCCGATCCCAATCGACCCGACGACCGGCGCTGCTTTCCGATGGTGTTCGCAGCGGGTGAGGCCTATACGGGCATCGAGGCGCAGCTCATCAAACAGCGGGCGATGCTCGGCACCGACGGGACGGTGCGGATTCCAGGCACGTCACTGAACACTCGTGGCTGCTCGCTGGACTTTCGTGACGGGGAAACGAAGCTCGTGTGGTGGACGCCGTACAAATACGACGACATCCCGTTCTGCGTGTTCGCCGGCTTCAACCACGGCAGCATCATCGACCCGAAGCATCCGCGCTTCGCCGAGCCGGACGGCCCCGGGACGCTCGCCGTCAACGCCCTGAAGTCGGTGCGTGACCTTGCCAGCTTTCAGAAGCAGACGACGGAGTTTACCGAAGCGTGCAGCTCGAACTACAAGAAGATGCCCGCCGAGCGACAGGACCCGTTCCAGCAGTTCTTCTTCCGCGTGCGCGACGACGTCGATCAGATCGTCGAGGACTACTACATCGACTTCCACGTCGCACGGCGCGATGGCAGCGCCCACCAGGAGCTGACCGTCTACTTCGACGAGCAGTTCGAGACGCACGTCTACCGCCACTCAGCGGCGAAATCGCACCGCGTCTTCCTGATGAACTGCGGCAGGCTGCACGAGTTCCATCAGCGGCTCATCGATGAGGACGCGGTGCTGATGGTTGAAATTGCGGGCTCGAGCTCGCTGCCCGACGTCCACTACGACCTCAGCCGCTTCGTGGCGTTCGATCCGAAGGCGCAACTGGCTCCGGACGAACCGTGGCTGCTCGTGCCGAACACGACCACGCTCGTCGACGTCATCCTCAACCGCCGGCAGTCGGATCGGCTGCTGGTGATCAAAGACAGCAAGCTCACGGTCGTGATCGAGGCGGAAATTACCAACGTGCTCCCGCCGTCGGGACGGGCGGAGCTCGTCGTGCGTGAGCGAGAAGAATCAGAGGGCGTCGAGCCGTAGAGGACGTGTCCGGCATTCCGGAGCCACCCTCAGCGGGCGGCTCCGGCGTTCTTCTCCTGGAACCGCGCTCCCTTGAGCACGCCTTCGAGCGCGTAGTTCGCCTCGTGGCAGGCGTATTCGAACATCATGTTGTCGGTCATGCTCATCGGGATCGACGCCGTCCACCGCTTCGTCCACACCTCAGGATCGTCGACGGTGAACTCGTAGCGGAGCGTCTGCGCATCCTCGCGGGTGAAGCGCTCGATGAGATGCAGCTTGGTGCTGGAGTTGCGAAAGACGTTCTCCCTGGCGTAGTTGGTCGTGTCGACCACGAGCGTGTCGCCTTCCCACTTCCCGATCGAGTGACCCGTCAGGTAGCGAATCGACTCCGGCGGATGCGGCCGTCCGCTCATATCGACGAGGCGGGCGCTGTGGATCATCTCGTTGAAGATGAGAACGTGGCCCTTGGTCTGCACGATCTGGACGTTGTTGTTATAGGCGCTCGGCACCATCGGCGGGCCCGAATTGAAGCCGAGGATGCAGCGCTCCGCCATCGGCCGCTCTTCCGGATTCTCGTAGCGCTGCTTGCGCTCGGCCACCCGCTTCTCGGCCGCCGGCGTCAGCGCGGGCAGCCGGCCATCGGGCGGATCGACGACGAGCGAAGGCTGGCGGGCGATGCGCGTCCCGAAATCCCACCAGAAGTCGTTGTAGGCGCGCTCGACGTCGGCGGCGGCCGTGCCGTCGCGCCGGTCTTTGTTGCTCGTGTCGATGCGCTGCTGCGCGAACTCCTCGGCCTCTTGATCGGTCAGGCTCGTCTTGCCGGCGAAGTCACCCGGCCGCTCGAAAGGCGTCAGCTGCGCGAAATCCCAGGTGCCCTGCAGATCCGGTCGACCGTCCGCGGTTCGGGGAATCGGCGCCGGCCGGTGCGTTTTCGGCGCCGCGGCAGCCGTGGTCCTGGAAGAGGGAGCCTGTGCTCGAAGCGAGACGGCGGCCAGCAGCAGTGTGCCAAGGATGACGACCGACACGACATAAGCCGCTCCAGCGTGCCTACGCATCTGGTGCTCCTTTTGCCCCGAGTTTGAACGTCAGCGTCCTGGCCAGAGTCTAGATCAAGTCGGGCACTCCGCGTACGATGCACTGATGGTGCAGGTGCGACGTGCAACGCGGGCCGATCTGGACGTGATTGTGGCGGGCAACGTGACGCTCGCCGAGGAAACTGAGCAGGTAAAGCTCGACCCGGCCACGCTGCGCGAAGGCGTGCTGGCGCTGCTCGAAGATCGCGCGCCGGGACGGTATTGGGTCGCCGAAGAGAACGGCCAGGTCGTCGGCCAGCTGCTCATCACCTATGAGTGGAGTGACTGGCGCAACCGGCTGGTTTGGTGGATCCAATCGGTCCACGTCGCCGGCGAGGCGCGAACGCGCGGCGTCTTCAGGGCGCTCTACATGTTCGTGCGTCAAGAGGCACAAGCGGCTGGCGCGGGCGGTTTGCGCCTCTACGTGCACACGGACAACACCCGCGCCCAGGCCGTCTACTCTGCCCTCGGCATGGACGGGAACCACTACCGCGTCTTCGAAGACATGTTCGTGGAGCCGGAAAAGGTCGGCCACTGACTCATCGGACGCACAAACGTCCTCCAACATTGAGCCTTCGGTCCGCCCCCTGCGTCATTTCCCACAACGGCAAAGCGCCGCAACCGCGATTTTGATTTGAGTGTTTGATGGCACGCGAGTTGCCGTTGTACATGGTGGGAGGTCTCATGGGGCCGCTGTCCGAGCTGCTCGCGACGACTCACCGCCAGGCGTTGGAGTTCTTCTTCCTTGGCCTGAAGGACGTTTGCGAGTCCGACGTCGACACGCACGAACTGCTGTACAACGCCAGCGTCCTCGCGCACTACGCGCAGGTCTCCACCCAGACGGGTCTGGAAATGCCTACGCCCGCCAACCTCTCGGCAGTCTTCGATCATTTCGTCTGCAACGACACGGCACGGCCCGACGTCACCATGCTCGAAGCCGCCGGCGCCCAGTGCCTGCTGCTGGCGGGATTCTTCGAGGATCAGATGAAGCAGCGACACTCCATCCGGTGGTACTCGGGGCTGGGCGCGTCGTTCTACAATCGCGCCGCCGGTCAGGAACGCTCAGCAGTTAAGGCACGGCTGCTCGACACCATTGCCCGGCATTTCGAAACCTGGCGCCAGCGCCACGCCCGTTTAGGCCGCGAGCTCAGGGTTCAGCCCTATTTGATTTCGCTTTCGTAAGGCGACGGACGAAACCGTCATCTGACTAGGCCGCGAAGACACGAAGGCACGAAGTCAATAAGCCATCTTGGGAGACCAAGACGAATCAGAACGATTCCGATGTCTTCGTGTCTTAGTGTCTTCGTGGTTTAGTCGATCAGCTCAGGGTCGGCATGTGGAACGTCCCGACCACGGGATCCTCAGTCCACCGCCGGGTCACCGCCTTCGTTCGCGTGTAGAACTTGATCCCTTCCATCCCGTGGACGTGCAGGTCGCCGAACAGCGACTGCTTCCAGCCGCCGAATGAGAAAAACGCCATCGGCACCGGAATCGGCACATTGACGCCCACCATGCCCACCTGAACGTCGCGCTCGAAGATACGGGCGGCCGCGCCGGACCGCGTGAAGAGCGCCGTGCCGTTTCCGTACGGGTTCCGGTTGACGAGCTGCATCGCATCGTCGAGTGAGTCGGCCCGCACGACCACGAGCACCGGACCGAAGATTTCGTCTGTGTAGATGCTCATCTCAGGCCTGACGCGATCGAACAGCGTCGGCCCGACGAAGAAGCCCTGCTCGTGGCCGGAAACCACCAGGCCCCGGCCATCGACGACGAGCTCGGCACCCTCGGTCACGCCGGCATCGATGTAGGACAGGATCTTTCTGCGATGGTCGCCGGTCACGACCGGCCCCATGTCCACGCCTTTCTCGAAGCTGGCGCCGACCTTCAGGCCGCGAGCCTTCGCGGCCAACTGCGGCACCAGACGGTCCCCGGCGTCGCCGACGGCGACGACCGCCGAAATGGCCATGCATCGCTCGCCAGCAGACCCGTAGGCGGCGCCGATGATCGCGTCGGCGGCGAACCCGATGTCGCCGTCGGGCAGGACCACGGCGTGATTCTTCGCGCCGCCCAGAGCCTGCACGCGCTTCCCCGCCGCCGCCGCCGTCGTGTAGATGTACTTGGCGATGGGTGTCGAGCCGACGAACGACACCGCATCGATGCCCGGGTGATGCAGAATCGCATCCACCGCTTCCTTGTCCCCGTGGATGACGTTGAACACACCGTCGGGCAGCCCGGCTTCCTTGAGCAATTGCGCCAGACGAATCGACGGTGACGGATCCTTTTCCGACGGCTTCAGGATGAAAGCGTTGCCGCACGCAATGGCGATCGGCATCATCCACAGCGGCACCATCGCCGGAAAATTGAACGGCGTGATGCCGGCGCACACGCCCACAGGCTGCATCAGCGAATATGCATCCACGTCGCGGCCGACCTCCTCGGAGATGGCGCCCTTCAGCAGGTGAGGCGCACCGCTCGCGAACTCGACCACCTCGATGCCGCGCTGCACCGACCCCATCGCGTCAAGGAACACTTTGCCGTGCTCTTCGCTGATGAGCGATGCCAGCTCCTTCTGGTTGGCTTCGAGCAGCTCTCTGAAGCGGGTCAGGATCCTCGCCCGCCGGATCGGGCTCGTCGTCCGCCAGTCCTTAAAGGCCGTGCGTGCAGCCAGAACCGCGGCATCCACGTCGGTGGCATTGGCATAACCGACCGTGCGGATGACCTGACCGGTCGACGGGTTCGTCACATCGCCGCGGCGCGGACTTTGCGCCTCCGTGGCCCGCCCATTGATCCAGAACGGCACGACGGCAGTACCGGCCGCGACACTGGTTGCGGGCTCAGTCTGGACACGCATGGCTTTCTCCTGTCAGGACAGCATCGCGTCGACGACGGTCAACGCGCGATCGGCTACGGCAAAACCTTCCCGCAGCTCGGCTTCGGTAATCGACAGCGGTGGATTGGTGAAGAAGGTGTTCCAGCGGACGAAAGTATAGACGCCGCCGTTGCGCAGTTCCCGTCCGAGCGCCTGCATCTCGGGCGAGGTCCCGTTGAACGGCGCCAGCGGCTCCATCGTCTTCCGACTTCGCACCAGCTCGACGACGCCGAAGAGACCGATGGAACGGACCGCGCCGACGCAGGGATGACGGTCGGAGAGATCGCGCAGCAGGCCTGCCATCACCTCGCCCATTCGTCTGGCGTTGCCGATGAGGTCATCTTGCTCGTAGACCGCCAGCGTCGCGAGAGCCGTGGCGCAACCGAGCGGATGGCTGTTGTAGGTCAGCCCGCCGTAGAACACCTTGTCGCGGAAGTGATCGGCGATCTTGCGGCGCATGCCGACCGCGCCGAGCGGGACGTAGGCGCTCGTCAGACCCTTGGCCATCACCAGCAGGTCGGGCACGACGTTCCAGTGATCGATCGAGAACCAGCGGCCGGTGCGGCCGAACCCGGCCATCACTTCGTCGGCGACGAGGAGAATCCCGTGCTTGTCGCAGATCGCGCGGACGCCTTCGATGTAGCCGGGAGGCGGCACAAGAATGCCGTTCGTTCCCGTGACCGGCTCGATGAACAACGCCGCGATCGTGTGCGGACCTTCCAGTTGGATCACTTCCTCGAGCATGGCCAACGCCGTCGGCGCATCATCCCATCCGCGCTGGATGCCGTGGTACGGGTCGAGCACGTGCACGACGCCGGACATCCCCGGCTCGTTCGCCCAGCGGCGCGGATCGCCGGTCAGCGTCATGCTCCCGGCGGTACCGCCGTGATAGGAGCGGTAACGCGCGAGAATCTTGTGGCGCCCGGTGTAGAGGCGCGCGAGCTTGATGGCGTTCTCGTTCGCTTCGGCGCCGCCGAGCGTGAAGAAGAACACGTCGATGTCGCCCGGCGTGATCTCGGCGAGCTTGGCCCCGAGCCGCGCGCGCGCCTCGGTCGCCATGAACGGGTTGGCGTAGGCCAGCGTCTTCGCCTGCTCGTGCATGGCGGCGATGACCCGCTCGTCGCCGTGGCCGATGTTCACGCACATCAGCTGGCTATTGAAGTCCAGGAACCGTTTCCCGTCCGGCGTATAGAAGTAACAACCTTTGGCGTGGCTGACAGGCAGCGGATCAACGCTCTGCTGAGCCGACCATTCGAAGAGCGTGTGGCGCTTCGTCAGCGCGACCATCTCTTCGCCGGTCATGGGCGCGGTCGTAGAGGCTGGAGACATGAACAGGCCGACGTTATCGCGCGTGTGCAGAGGAGTCAACACCGTGATATGTCTGAGGAATGAGCGCAGATAGAGTCGCATCCGCACGCCAGTCCTTCCGTCGCCTTCACGACGCCGGCTGTTTCGTCATGCCCAACCCGTGGGATGTCGGGTCAGCCTTGTACCTGCAGGGTCTGGGATTCCCGGCGATTGCCACAACGAGCGCAGGCTTTGCGTTCTCGCAGGGCCTTCCCGACTCGGACATCGCGGTCTCGCTCGAGCGGACGCTCGCGCACTTCCGCGAGATGGCGGAGGCCGTCGACGTGCCGGTCAATGCCGACTTCGCGTCAGGCTACGGGGTGAATCCCGAGGCGCTGCGCGACAGCGTGACGGCGTGCGTCGCGACGGGTGTCTCGGGG
>JBKPSC010000021.1:0-26531 GCA_046734915.1 Acidobacteriota bacterium
CAGGTACTGCACCTCGGCGCACCCGAGCGAGCGATCCTGTTCGATCTGGTGCAATGCGCTCGTGGTATTCAGCTTCGACTGAAGCAGGTAGCGGAACGACCGCTTCAACTTACTGATCACCTCCGGCGGAAATCCCCGCCGCATGAGACCAATCGTGTTCAAACCGTAAATGCGCGCGCGGTTGCCGACGGTACGGGCATAGGGCATCGCGTCTTTCGTCACCACGGAGTAGCCGCCGATGAAGGCGTAGCGCCCGACACGGCAGAACTGGTGCACGCCCGATCCGGCGCTGACGTTCGCGAAATCCTCGACGGTCACGTGGCCGCCAAGCGTCGCCTGGTTGCCGAAGATCGTGTCGTTGCCGACGTGGCAGTCGTGCGCGATGTGCACGTAGGCCATGAACACGTTGCGATCGCCGATTTCCGTGACGCCGCCGCCGCCGCGCGTGCCGCGGTGAATCGTCACGAACTCGCGAAAGATGTTCCGCTTGCCGATGATCAGGCGCGTCTTCTCGCCGCGGAACTTGAGATCCTGCGGCACCAGGCCAATCGAGGAGAACGGATAGATTTCGGTGCCCTCGCCGATCTCCGTCCAGCCCTCGATGACCGACGAGGCGCCGACACGACAGAACGCACCGATCTTGACGTGCGGACCGATGGTGACCCGCGGTCCGATCGTCGTCCCCTGGCCGACCTGAGCGGTGGGATGCACGACGGCCGTTGGATCGATTTCCGTCCGGTCGGCGACAACGCCAAGCAGCAGCTCGCATTCGGCGACGACCTGGTCGTCGAGATAGGCGGCCGCCTGAGCACGAGCCAGCGACGCCCGCCGGCGCTCCAGCGAGACCTCCAGCCGCAGCCGATCGCCGGGGACCACCTGCCGGCGGAATTTGGCATGGTTGACGCCGCGCAGATAGACGCGAGCGTTGGGCGGGCCCTCTTCGCGCTGGAGCAGCAGGATCGCCGCCACCTGTGACAGCGACTCGAGCATCAGCACGCCCGGCATCAAGGGAGAGCCGGGAAAATGACCCTGAAAGAACTCCTCGTTGACGGTGACGTTCTTGACGGCCACCAGGCGGCGGCCGACCTCGTGCTCCGTAATGGTATCCACGAGCATCGACGGATACCGATAACACAGGCGGTCCAGTGCCTGCGGTATGTTGATGAGCACGAGTTCAGTCTATCAGAAGGGCCGAGGCGTCCAATCAAGATGTCGGCGCCGATTTGGCCGAGCCTGCGCGCATGACGGATAATGGAAGGCCTTCCGCGACGTGGCGTAGGTGCATACGGCGTGGGAGCAAGGACTGCCGATGACTCGAGTGCGCTGCTTTATCTTTGCGTGTGTGTTGAGCCTGGCCGCCGGCTGCGACAACGACACTACGACTCCGACCCCGATCGACCCCACCATCTTCACTGAGGTGTTCAGCGGCACGATCAACCAGAATGGCGCGGCCAGCCACCCCTTCGTGTCCCAGTCTTCCGGCGCCGTGGTCGCCACCCTCACCAGCGTGACTCCTGACGCCACACAGGTCGTCGGCCTCAGCCTCGGCACTTGGACCGGGTCCACCTGTCAGATCGTCATCGCCAACGACAAGGCGACGCAGTCCTCTCAACTGCAGGGCTCGGTCGGCCTGGCGGGCCTGCTTTGCGCCCGCGTTTACGACGTCGGGATGATAGCGAGCGGCAGCCCGGTGACCTACGAACTGACCGTACGGCATCCTTAGCCGGCGGCCCGCCCCTGACTGAAGCCGTCAGACGAATTCGCGCGTGACGTGAGGTCTCGGAGGAGAAAAAGGCGAGGCGTCCCGCAGCGAAGGCGTTGAGGCCCGGGACTGCCGATAGGGCGCACTACTTGGCGGTCCCGCCGTCCAGCTTCTTCACCGCCTCCATCGTGAGATCGAGGCCCGGCTCGGCCCAGATCAGGCCGGCGTCCGCGCCGCTGAAGAGGAAGTGCAGGCCCTTCTCCTTCGACAGCTGCTCGAGCACGGGAAGCAGCTTTTTCTGGAACTCGCCCTGGAGCTCCTGCTGCAGCTCGTTCAGCTCCGCCTGGGCATCCTGCTGAAGGCGTTCGAGCTCACGTTGCTGCCGCTCGATGTCCTTTTCGAGCTGTCCACGCGCGGCATCGCTCATCACCCCGCCGCCGGTCTGGAGCTTGCTCTGGTTCGCCTGGAGCGCCTTGGTCTTGTCGCCGATTTCGGCCTGCTTCTTCTGCGTCAGCGCGTTGACCTTCGCGGCAGCCGCCTTGCCATCGGTTGACAGCTGGGCGATCACCTGCAGGTTCACGTACGCCACCTTAGCGCCCTGCGGAAACGGTGCCGGGGGCTGGGCGGGCGGCGGCGCCGGCTGCGGGGTCGCCGGAGCCGTGGCGGGAGCTGGCGGAGGCGTTGACGGACGAGGTGCCGCAGGGGCCGGTGCGGCCGGTTTCTGGGTGCCTGGAGCGGGCGTCTGGCCGGCCGGTGTCTGGGCGAAGCCGGGCGCGGCGCTCAGTGCGCCAACTGCCAGGGCGATGACGAAACCTTTCATTCCCAATCCTTTCGGCGCAGGCCCGGGGTGATGGCCCACGCTTCGGTTAACGATCCTCAAGTGTCGCCTTGAAGGTGATGCCTGTCAACTGGCTCGACGTCAGAAGGTGGTGCCCACCGCGAACCGGAATTGGAAGGCTTTCTGCGGCTGCAGCGAGTTGTCCAGCACGCCGGCGCGCTGCGGGTTGTAGGCAAAAATGAGGCGGAATGGCACGTTCAGCACCGGCATGAAGAAACGCACTTCGGCGCCGGTGGAGGTCTTGAACGCGCTCTGGCGCACGGTTGTGAAGACCACCGGCGGTGCGTTCGGGTCGATCAGCTCGGCGCCCGTGTTGAATGGCGCCAAAAGCGGCGGATCCCGCGGAACGGGAATCGGCACCTCTTCAATGAACGTGAACGACTGGCCGAAGTCCCGAACCTGACCAGCGTCGTAAAACAAGATCAGGCGAACTGGTCCGGCAATCGAAATGGCCTGCTCGACGTTGAACAGCAGGCTCTTGTTCCCGCCTAGAACCAGCCCCGAAGGATCCATCGGTCCGATCGTGCGCAGGTCGAAGCCGCGGACGGTGTACTCGCCGCCCAGGACCAGCCTCTCGTAGATCGGCAGCAGGGCCGGGCTGCCGCTGAACGGATGGACGTACTCGATCTGCCCGCGCATGCCGAGCGTGAGGCGGTTGTTTTGCTTCCAGAAGTAGACGCCTTCGAGCATCGGCTTGTAGAAGTTCGTGTTGCCGCCCAGGCCCGCCAGGTCGATGGACGCGGTCAGCCGCTTGCCGGTCGTCGGGAAAATCGGCTGATCGACGGTATTGTGCACGATGCTCGGTACGACCTTGCTGATGACGCGCTCGCCGCCGGCTCCGGACAGCAGCGCATCCTTGAGGAACGGATTGCGATTCAGGATCACCGGGTCCCGATACAGCTCCGACACCTCGGTGACGCGCACGCGCTCGTAGCTGTAATTGTTGAACATGCGCGTGAAGCCATTCCCCAACGGGAATCCCGTCGTCAGGGTGAGGCCGGTCGACTGCTGGGTGAACTGGCCGACGTAGCGAACCTCGCTCCGGAACACGCTGGCGCCGCCGGTGATGTTGCGATCGAACAGGAACGGCTCGGTGAACGCGATCGAGAAATTCGAGGCCCGCGACCCGCCTTGCAGCGAGACCGTGAGGCTTTCACCGCGACCGAGAAAGTTTGCCGTCTGGAACGACAGCTGTCCGAAGAACCCCTCGTACTGGGACACGCCGGCGCCGAAGGTGAGCTGATTGCGGTTCTGTTCCTCCAGCTTCAGGCGGACGTCGACCTTGCCCTCGACGTCCGGCGTCTTCTCGAACGTGACGTCCTTTCCGGGGCCTTCGAGCGCTTTGAAGTAACCGAGCTGATTGAGGCGGCGGATGCTGTATTTGAGCGCTTCGGTGTTGAAGACGCCGTTCTCGTACAGTCGCATCTCGCGCCGGATCACGTTGTCGCGCGTCGTCGTGTTCCCGACAAACGTGATGCGGTTGACGAAGTACTGCTTGCCTTCCTGAATCTGCATCGTCACGTCGGCGACAGCTGGACCTTCTTCTACGGGCGCGGCGGCCAGCGCCGCCGGCGTCGCGGCGTCCTCCGGCGCGGGGTCGTCGCGGAACTTCATGTCCGGGTAGCCGGTGAACTCGAAGTACCCGCCGGCGCCATAGAGCTCCTGCGATTTCTGGAACCCCTGTCGAATGCGCTTCTGGTTGTAGTAGTCGCCCGTCTTGACCTTGAAGAGCGGGCGCAGCGCCTCGGTCTTCACGACCGTGTTGCCGGCAAATCCGAACTCGCCGATCCGATAGCGCTTGCCTTCGGTGACCGGAATACGCAACTCGACGTACCGCGTGCTCTTATCGCCCGAATCCTCGATGAACTTGAGCTCGGGCTGCCCGACCGCGGCTCTGACGTAGCCTTTGTCGCGGTAGTACTCGGTCACGCGCTCGGCGTCCTCGTCGAAGCCGTGCTCCTGATACGTGCCGCGGCCGGTGATGAAGGACAGAAACCACTGCTCCTTGTTCTGCTTCATCTTGCGCCGCAGCGCACCATCGCTCACGGCTTCGTTGCCGACGAACTCAATCTTGCGGATCTTGACCTTCGGCCCCTCGTCCATCTTGAACGTGAGGTGCACCAGTTTCGGGCCGCCGGGCATCTCGGTGATGTCGTGGGTGACGCTGGCGAACTGGAACCCCTTCTCCTTCATCAGGTCGCGAACGACCCCTTCGACCTTCTTGACGAGAGCCGGATCGATGAAGGTATCGAGGCGAATCTGTGCGTTGACCTCTTTGAGCTTCTCGTCGATCTTCGAGGTCTCCACCTTCTTCGAGCCGGTGTAGTCGACGATCTTCACCCGCTGGCGCTCTTCGAGGTTGTAGACCACCAGCTTGCCCATCACGCCGTTGGAGAACGGATAGTCGACGGTCTCGACCGAGACGTTGTCGAGAAAATTCGTGCCCCACAGGCGCCTGAAGTCTTCCCTGATGGTGGTTTCAGCTTCCTCGTTGTACGGCTGCCACACGTTCTCCGACGGGCGGCTCGACTTAAGCTGGATGTAATAGAGGTAGGTCTGGATGTCGATGAGCGAGATGTTCCCCTGTGCCTCGAAGCAGGGAACGATCTGATAGATCACCGGACCTGATCCCGCGGGGGGAAGCGCCCGTGGCGGGGGGATCGGCGATCCACAAACGGTGGCGGGTGGCGCAGGCGCCCCTGCCGCGGCCGGCTGCTGAGCCCAGGTGACGGCCGGCAGAAGAACGAGTGCCGCAGCGAACAACCCACGAATACCCATCAAGCTCTGAACATCCTCCGAACGGCTGGCGTTGCTACTTTACCGGATTTTAGGACGTTTCGCGGGGGCCGGTGGCCGGCCAGCGACTTTCGGAATGGTCAAGATGTGGGCCCGGGAATCAGGAAATTGGATCCGGACTCCCGGGTTCTACCCGTTGGAGAGGGCTCAGGCGAGCTTGCGACCGGCCTCGAGCTCGCCGGCCGGACGATAGGCCAGCTGGCCCGCGTCCATGTAGACCTCGATCTCGCCGCCGCGCAGGTGGCCACGGATGAGTTCCTCGGACAGCGGATCCTCGACGTAGCGCTGAATCGCCCGGCGCAGCGGACGGGCCCCGTACGAGCGGTCCTTGCAGGTGACCTCGATGATCCAGTCCACGACTTCGTCGGTCAACGAGATGCGGAGCATCCGGTCCATCAGGTTGTCGTTCAACTGCGCGACCAGCAAGCCCATGATCCGCCGCAGGTCATCGTCGGTCAGCGCCTCGAACACGATAATCTCGTCGATCCGGTTGATGAACTCGGGGTTGAACGTCCGCTTGACCTCACCGAGCACCATTTCGGACACGCTCTTCTCGATGGCCCCCGTATCGGCCGACTGGAACCCCATCGAGCTCTTCTTCTGGATGAAGCGAGCGCCGATGTTCGACGTCATGATGATGATCGTGTTCTTGAAGTTCACACGATTCCCGAGACCGTCGGTGAGGTGGCCGTCTTCGAACACCTGCAAGAGAATGTTGAAGATGTCCGGGTGCGCCTTCTCGATTTCGTCGAGCAGCACGACCGAGTAGGGGTTCCGCTTCACCTTTTCGGTGAGCTGACCGCCCTCCTCATGGCCGACATATCCCGGCGGCGAGCCAATCAGCTTCGAGACCGAATGCTTCTCCATGTATTCCGACATGTCGAAGCGGATGAGCGCGTGATCGCTGCCGAACAGGAAGTTCGCCAGCGCGCGGGCCAGCTCGGTTTTGCCGACGCCCGTCGGCCCGAGGAAGACGAAGCTGCCAACCGGGCGATTCGGGTTCTTGAGGCCCGCTCGTGAACGACGAATGGCGCGCGAGATGGCGGAGATCGCCTTCTCCTGACTGATCACGCGACGGTGCAGCTCCTGCTCCATGCGCAGCAGCTTGTCGCCCTCGTCCTGGTTGATCGAGGCCATCGGCACGCCGGTCCACTTGGAGACCACTTCGTCGATCTCCTGCTTGCCGACGACAACCTTGCGCGTGCTCGACTTGACGTCGAACTTCTCACGGACGAACTGGAGATTCTCGCGCGCGGCCATCTCCTGCTCACGATAGAACGCGGCCTTCTCGAAGTCTTTCTGACTCGACGCCGTTTCCATCTGCTCGACGGCCACGCGGATGCTCTTGTTGATCTCGCCGAACTCCTCGCTGTAGCCGGCTTCCTTCAGCTTGGCCCGCGCACCGGCCTCGTCCACGAGATCTATCGCCTTGTCCGGCAGGAATCGATCGGTGATGTAGCGGTGAGACTGGTAGACCGCAGCCTCGAGCGCTTCTCGCGTGTACTCGACGTGGTGGAAGCTCTCGTAGCGGTCCTTGATGCCGAGCAGAATCTCGATCGTCTCGCGCTCACCGGGCGGGTCGACCTTAATGGCCTGGAACCGCCGTTCGAGCGAACGATCCTTCTCGATGTACTTCCGGTACTCGGCTGGGGTCGTTGCGCCGATGCAGCGAATCTCGCCGCGCGAGAGCGCTGGCTTCAGAATGTTCGCGGCGTCGAGCGATCCTTCCGCCGAGCCCGCACCAACCAGCGTGTGCAGCTCGTCGATGAAGACGATGATGTTCGGATTGTCGGTCAGCTCCTTCATGATCGCCTTGAGGCGCTCCTCGAACTGACCGCGGTACTTGGTGCCGGCGACGATGAGCGAAATGTCGAGCGCGAGAATGCGCTTGTCGGCGAGGAAGTGCGGCACGTCGCCGTAAACGATCTTCTGCGCCAGCCCCTCGACGATGGCCGTCTTGCCGACTCCGGGCTCGCCGATGAGCACGGCGTTATTCTTGGTGCGGCGGCAGAGGACCTGCTGCACGCGCTCGACCTCGTGCTCGCGGCCGACGAGCGGATCGAGCTGATTCTTCATCGCCGACTCGGTCAGGTCGCGACTGAACTCCGCGAGGAGCGGCGTTTCCTTGACGCGAGTCAGCGTGGTCTTTTCGTTCAGCAGCTGCACGATGTCTTCGCGCACCGTGTTCAGCCGCATCCCCTTTTCCATGAGAATTGAAGCCGCGACGGAGCGCTCTTCGCGCAGGATGCCGAGCAGGAGGTGCTCGGTGCCGATGTAGTTGTGCAGGAGCCGATCAGCTTCTTCGGCGGCAAACTGCAGAACCCGCTTGGTCTCGGCGCTGAAGGGAATCTCGACCGAAGTCGAGACCTTCTCCCGAAACACCGTCCGGCCTTCAATATCTTTGCGGATGTTCTCGAGGGAAAGATGGGAGCGCGCAAAAATCCGGCTGGTGAGGCCCTTCCCCTCGCGGATCAGGCCGAGCAGAAGGTGCTCGGTCTCGATGGAGATGCTGCCGAGCTGACTGGCCTCGTACCGAGCGAAGAAAAGCACTCGTCGGGCCCGTTCCGTGTACCGTTCGAACATCCGGCCTACCTAGGTAAAAGCAGAGAGTGTTGGCGTCACAGGTGCAACAACCTCATTATAAGGCATCGGTCAGAAGCGGCCCAACCTTCAGTCTCGATAAGTCGCTGCAAATTCGGGGGTTCTCCCCACTATCCAATTTGACGTCGATCGCGGAAGCGAGGTGCCCGAGACTTGTGTCAGACCGATGCTCCGGCCAGCCGACCGCCCTCGAGCCGCAACACACGATCGCAGCCTGCCGCCAGCCGGGGGTTGTGCGTGGCGATAATGGACGTGAGCCCATATGCCTGGTGCATCTCCCTCAGAAGGCCGTGCAAAGCGTCGGCCGTCGTCTCGTCGAGGTCGCCCGTCGGTTCGTCGGCCAGCAGGACGGCCGGGTGCATCACCAGCGCCCGCGCGACGGCCACCCGCTGCTGCTCGCCCCCGGACAGCATTCCAGGCTTATGGCTCAGGCGATCGCCCAAACCTACTCGCCGCAGGAGCTCGGTGGCCCGGGTCCGGGCCTCGCTCGTGCGAAGCCGGGCTATCCGCATGGGCATTTCCGCGTTCTCCAGCGCCGAGAACTCGGGTAACAGGTGGTGGAACTGGAACACGAAACCCACCCGTGAGTTCCGGAATGCCACGACCTCGGCATCTGGAAGGTTGGTGAGGCCGACGCCATCGATCGTTACGGAGCCGGCGTCGACGTGGTCCAGGCCGCCCAGGATATGCAGCAGGGTGCTCTTGCCGACTCCGGAGGCCCCCACGACGGCGACCATCTCGCCGGCTTCGACAGCTAGATCGAGGTCGCGCAGGATGGTCAACGGATGCCCGCCGACCACATAGCTCTTCCGGATGCCGCGAGCCTCCAGAAAGCTCATGATTTGGTGGCCACCTATTCGTAGCGCAGGGCTTGCGCCGGATCGAGGCGGGAGGCCTGGCGCGACGGGTGGATCGTGGCGATGAAGCAGATAAGCACCGCGCCGATGACGACGAGCGCGAAGTCGAGCGGCAGGACCGTGAATGGGACGTGCGAGACCTGGTAGACGTCGATTGGGATGCGGATCAGTCGATACCGATCCGCGACGTAAGAGGTGACGAACCCGAGCGCGGCTCCCACCACGGTTCCCACGACTCCGATGATGAGGCCCTGGGCCATGAAGATCAGGGTCACGCTCTTAGCGCTCGCGCCCATGGTCTTCAGGATGGCGATGTCCCGATGCTTCTCCATGACGAGCAGGATGAGCGACGCCACGATGTTGAGCGCCGCCACCATGACGATGAGGCCGATCGTGAGCGAAATCGCCATCTTCTCGACCCACAACGCGGAGAAGAGCGACTTGTTCATGTCGCTCCAGTCCTGGACGATGTACTCGGAGCCGAGCTGAGTCGGAATCGCGGCGGCCATTGCCGGGGCTTCGTACATGTCACGCACCCGCAGCTGAATGAAATCGGCGTGCTCCTTGTCGAGCAGCCGGCCAGCCACATCGAGCGAGACAAAGCCCCACTGCGAGTCGAATTCGTATAGACCGAGCGCGAAGATGCCGCCGACCGTCAGCCGCCGTGTGCGCGGCACCATCCCCATCGGCGACAAGGTGCCCTGCGGGGTCAACACGCGGACCGAATCGCCCACGCTCACACCCAGCTGCGCGGCAAGGTCCGTTCCCAGCAGAATCGAACCGACCTCGTCATCGTGCGAGCCCTTCAGCACGTCGAGCGATCCCTTGCGCATGGCGGCCCCGATATCGGTGACGCTCGATTCGAGCGCTGGATCGACGCCTTTCACCGTGATGAACGCCTCGCCCGTCGGCGACGTGATCAGCGCCTTGCCGAGTATCCCCGGCGCGGCGCCCACGACATCGGGCACCTGACGCAGCTTTTGAGCTTCGGCCTGATAGTCGGTGATGCCGCCGGCCTTCCACACGAACATGTGCGGGTTCGAGCCGAGAATGCGGTCGCGGACCTCTTGCTGCAGGCCGGTCATCAGCGCGAGGGCAATGATGAGCGCCATGACACCGACGGTCACTCCGAGAATCGAAATCGCAGAAATTACGGAGATGAACGCCTGCTTGCGCTTTGCGAGCAGGTAGCGAACGGCGATCTGCAGCTCGAAGGGAACTTCCATGGGCTTCAGGCTTCGGGCTTCGGGCTTCGGGTTCCGACTGGTGATTCGAGCTCCGCGACCTGGTGTTCTTGGGCGTGCAAGGCGTCATCGGAGTGAGCCTGGGCTCGCCTCATGAGCGGGAACAGGATCACGTCGCGAATCGACGGACTGCCGGTGAGGAGCATGACGAGTCGATCGATGCCGACCCCCTCGCCACCGGTCGGCGGCAGCCCGTATTCGAGCGCACGAACGTAGTCCTCGTCCATCGCGTGCGCCTCGAAATCGCCGGCCGCACGATCCTCGATCTGAGCCTCGAACCGCCGGCGCTGTTCGTCTGGATCGTTGAGCTCGCTGAAAGCGTTGGCCACCTCGAATCCGCCGATGTACAGCTCGAACCGTTCGACTGTGTCGGGATCGTCCGGCTTCTGCTTCGACAGCGGCGAAACCTCGGTCGGAAAGTCGTAGACGAATGTCGGCTGCACGAGTTGATCCTCGCACAAGGCTTCGAACACGCTCGTCGCAATCTTCCCCGCTCCGTATCCCGGCTCAACGTGAACGTGCAGCTCCCTGGCCAGGGCCGCGGCGGTCTCGCGCGACCGCAGCGCCTCTGGCGAAATCGGACGCCCCAGCTTTCGTGAGGCGGCCTCACGCGCGCCCTCACGGAGCGAAGTCCGGGCGAATGGCGGCGCCAGCGAGATTTGGTGGTTGTTGAACGTGACCTGGTCGGTTCCAACCGCCTGCCGCGCCACCGTGCTGATGAGCGATTCGGTCATGTCCATCAGCAGCTGGTAGTCGGCGTAGGCCTGGTAGAACTCCATCATCGTGAATTCGGGATTGTGTTGGGTCGAAATCCCTTCGTTCCGGAAGTTGCGGTTGATCTCGAATACCTTCTCGAGGCCACCGACGACGAGCCGCTTCAAGTAGAGCTCGGGCGCGATGCGGAGATAGAGCTCCATGTCGAGCGTGTTGTGGTGCGTCTTGAACGGGCGCGCGAGCGCGCCGCCGGCAAGCGGCTGCATCATCGGCGTCTCGACTTCGAGGAAACCGCGTGCGGTCATGAACTCGCGGATCGCGGTGACCACGCGGCTGCGCGTCTCGAAGACCAGTCGTGAGTCAGGATTGACCGCAAGATCGAGGTACCGCTGGCGGTAGCGGATCTCGACATCGGTCAGGCCGTGCCACTTCTCGGGCAGCGGCAGCAGGCACTTCGCGAGGAAATGCAGGCGCGACGCCCAGATCGTGAGCTCGTTCGTCTTGGTTCGGAAGAGACGGCCCTCGACACCGACCCAGTCTCCGAAGTCGAGCAGCTTGAAGATGCGAAAGTCCAGCTCGGGCATCGAGTCCTGGCGGATGTAGACCTGGATGCGCGAAAGACCGTCGGAAATCACCAGGAAGTTGGCCTTGCCGAACGATCGAATGGCCAGGATTCGACCGCTCGTGACCGTCTGCGGGCGTGCGGCCTCGAGCTCGTCGTGGGTCGCCGGTGAATGCGCGTTGACCAGTTCGCTGACCGTGTGCTGACGGTCGAACCGGCTGGGATAGATGGCGACGCCCAGCTGCTGCAGCGCGCGCAAGTTCGCTCGCCGTTGTGCTTCCTGTTCTTCCTGCGACGACATGGCCTCTCGTCTCTCGTCCGGTTGCTAGCGGTCTATTTTCTTCCGGATGCCGTCCAGCATGCCATTGATGAACTTCACCGAGTCCTCGGTGCTGAAGGTGCGAGCGAGCTCCAGGGCTTCGTTGATGACGACCGCAGCGGGCACCTCGCGATCGCGCAAGAGCTCACAGGCAGCCATCCGCAAAATGAGGCGATCGATGATGGCCATCCGCTCGGGGCGCCAGCGCTCCGTCGTTTCGGCGATGAGCGCGTCCGTTTCCTGCAGGCGTTGCACCGTATCGTGCGCCAACCGCGTCGCGAACTCGCGCAGCTCCTCGGGGACCGGGCCGTCATCAGGCCACTGCAGCCCGAAGAGCGTGTCGCTCGCGCGGTCGACGCCGTGCTTGCCGACTTCCCATTGATACAGAATCTGCAGCGCCGCCTGCCGCGCGCGATGACGCAGGTCGGGCTTCACCATCGGCTCACTTTTCGCCGACGCTCCCGACGTCCCGCAATCCCCGCGCAATCGTGGCCATGTCGACGGCCGCCGCCGCCGCTTCCCAGCCCTTGTTCGCAGGGCCGTCGCCCGCTCGCGCCAGCGCTTCTTCGACCGAGTTCGTCGTCAGCACACCGAACGAGATTGGGATGCCCGTCTCGCCAGAGGCCGCCACCAGACCATGAGCGACAGCGGCCGCGATGAAGTCGAAATGCGGCGTTTCCCCTTTGATCAGACAGCCCAGGCAGACAATCGCATCGAAGCGTCCGGTGTCGGCCGCCTGTCGGGCTGCCGTCGGGATTTCGAACGCGCCCGGCACCTTGATGAGCGTCACGGCCGAAGTGTCGACCGCGGCAGCCGCCAGCGCCGCCAGCGCGCCCCGCTGCAAGCGTTCGGTCACGAAGTCGTGGTACTTGGACACCACCACCGCGAACCGCAGTCCCTCTCCGGCTTGAGCTCCCTCAATCGTTCGCATATCGAGCGGTAACTGCTGCTACGCACCCACCTGCCCTACTCGGCTACCCGACCTACCTGGCCTATCTACCCTTGAATACCGGCGGGCGCTTCTCGAGGAACGCCTTCGTTCCCTCGTGCATGTCCTCGGTCTCGGCGAGCAGAGCGAAGAGTGCCGCTTCGTAAGCCTGTGCTTCAGCAAGGGGCAGGCCACCTCCACGGTGCACCGCGTCCAGGATCGAGCGCACGGCGACTGGAGCCTGCGCCGCGAGCTCGGCGGCCAACTGCTTCGCGGCGGTCATCACGTCGGCCGACGGGACGACTCGGTTCACCAGACCGATACGGTGCGCCTCAGAAGCGTCGATCGGTGCTCCGCTCAGCAGCAATTCGAGCGCTCGGCCTGTGCCGACGAGACGTGCCAGCCGTTGCGTCCCGCCGTAGCCAGGCATGAGGCCGAGATTGATCTCCGGCTGACCCAGTCGGGCTGAATCGGCGGCGACGCGTATCGTGCACGCCATGGCCAACTCGCACCCACCGCCGAACGCGAAGCCGTTGATGGCGGCGACGACGGGCTTGCCGAGCGATTCGATGAGATCGAAGGTGGTCTGGCCTCGGAGGGCGAGCTCACGGGCAGAGGCCGGCGTCATGCCGGCCAGCTCGCGGATGTCAGCACCGGCGGCAAACGCCCTGGTGCCCGCACCGGTGAGGATCACGGCACGAACGGCCGTGTCGTCGCGCAGCGCCTGCATCGCCTGCGCGAGATCATCGAGGGTCGACCCGTTGAGTGCGTTCAGGACCGCGGGCCGGTTGATGGTCAGCGTGGCGACGGCGCCGTCGCGGTCGAAGAGCAGGTTGTCAAACGCCATCGCGCTCAGGATTATAGCGTCTTCCCGAATCGCTCCGGGTCGTGCGGCGCGCGGCGCGGTCGGAAGCACAAGTAGCCGGCCATTGCGGCGATGGACGCGCCGGTGAAATCCGCGACCAGGTCGCGCGCGTCCATCTCGCGCGGCGGGACGAACCACTGATGGAACTCGTCGCTGGCACCGTAGAGCGTGGTGAGGAGGACGGCCACCGCGGCCATGCCGGCGGTCACCGGACGGCGGAATCCCTCAGAGAGTGCGCGGAGCATCAACCCACCGAGCACGGCATAGGCGCCGCTGTGCAGCAGCTTGTCCCAGATCCGATCCACGAGCGCGGGCACGCTCGGCTGCGAGGACTCGTGAAAGAGGAGGACCATGCACAAGACGACCGGGCCCCACAGTCCAAGCCGGGTGCGCACTAGAGAGGAAACGGGTACATCAGCCACCCGAGGATGATGGCCGCGCCAAGGAAACCCGCGAGCAGCATTCCGCCGAAGCGGATCTGTTCCGTCAAACTGTCCTTGGTGAGCAGTGCGAACACCAGCGAGACCAGCGTCGCAAAAAGCAGCATGAGGAGGAGATGACTCTGCATTACTTGCGTCCGAGCGCGATGTCGTAGGCATCGATCACGACAAGCAGGTTGAGGAGGCCGGCGACGATAAGAAAGGCGTTGCCGTACTCGTAACTGACCGCGCGCACATCTCCGACGCCCTGCGACAACGCCCCAGCCATGAAGTACGGCACGCCGATGCCGAGATCGGCAAACGCCGCCAGGCCCACGAGCGGCTCCGAGAAGTCGAATGGAAACAGTCGGCCCTGCGCGACGAGACCTAAAAGGAACATCAACGTCAGCGCGAGAAAAAAGGCCATGCCGCGGCCGCGACGCCCGAGCCAGTAGTGTCCCGCGCCCGGGACGGCCCACGCCGCTGCGCAGAGCAGCACGATGCCGCCCGACGGCATCTCACGAACGGCTGGAGCAGCCACAGCGGTTTCAGTTTACCTCAATGGTCTCGAGGCAACGGTCGTGGAGCGCGTCGGCTCGCTCATGAACGCGAGGACGATCCACAACATGACGCCGCCCAGCAAGAAACCAGTTGCGGCCCTCACCAGATTCGCTGGCGTGACTCCGGACGTCCACTCGTAGAGAAGGCTTGCGAAGGCGGGCGCGAACGCCGCGGCTGTCCAGAGCCTGGCTCGCGCTGGCGGCAACGCGGATGGACGAACGACGAGCACCAGAAGCGCACTGAACGCGGCGCCGGCATAGATTCCCGTGCACCGGGCGCAGACCGGCCAGGGTGTGCCCGCCCATGTGAACGAACGTTCTGGCCGCTGGTGACAGATGAACTGGCCGACGCTGTAAACGACCGTCGAAAATTGCCACCGCTGCGAGCTCGCGGCTCCTGCTGCCGCGACCGGCAGCACACTGACCCACACCAGCGCCACGAACGCCAGGATGCGCACAGATCCGCGGGCAGTCGTCAGCGGAGAGACCACGCGTCCCGACCCGTTGGAGGGAGGTTCATGCCGCGGAGTGCTTCGGCGAAATCCCCACATCCGACTGTCGCGTATCGGCGGAGGTGTGATCGTCGTGGCGAGGCAGCTCGATTCGAATGGTGGTGCCGCGGCCGACTTCGCTCGCTGCCGACACCTTGCCGCCATGCCGCGCCGCGATCGTCTTGACGATGTAGAGGCCCAGGCCGCTGCCGGCTGGTGCGCCTTTCTTCGACGGGGACGCTTTGTAGAACCGGTCGAAGATGAGCGGCAGATGCTCCGGCGCAATGCCCTCGCCGTCGTCGGACACCGAGAGAACAAGCGAATCGTCGGCGAGCTCGGAGTGCAGCGTGATGCGCCCGCCCTGGCGCGTGTGCCGCAGAGCGTTCGTGGTGATGTTGGTCAGCGCCTGTTCCAGTCTGAACGCGTCACCGAGGACCGTGTCGGCGCCGGGCATTATAGACGCCGTCAACCTGATGTCGTTGGTCCGGCACTCGTACTCGTGGCGCGCGATGATGCGGTCGAACAGGTCTCCGACGGCCACCTCGGCCGAGTCCATATCGGCCGCGCCGGCTTCGAGTCTCGCCGTGTCGAGGAGATCGCCGATGAGCCGTTCGAGCCGATGCGTTTCGCGCCGCGCGACAGCCACGTAGCGGAGGCGCGTCTGAGCGTCGAGCTGCACCTCCGGCATCGCCAGCGTCTCGAGATAACCGCGGATGGTCGTGACCGGTGTCATCAACTCGTGTGACACGTCGGCCAGCAGCTGGCGCCGCGCGCTATCCGAAACCTGCAGTCGATTCGTCCGCGCGACGAGCTCGTCGGCCATCAGGTTGAACGCCGTGGCCAGCTCGGTGACTTCATCGAAGCCGTCCTGCTTGGCGCGGGCGGCGAAGTCGCCGCTGCCAAGGCGTCGTGCCGTGTTCGTCAGATCGCGCAGTCGGGCACGGAGCGGGCCGATGATGAGCCCGGTCCCGAGAATGCCACCGCCGAGCATGACGACGACCGCCACGAGCGCCACCGCTGGGCCATACCGCTCGAGCAGTGTCGGCGGCACAACGCCGACGACAGCGACGATGCGATCGTGAACGAACACCGGGGCCGCACGGTAAGGCCCGCGCGCCCACGTGGCCGGGACGTTGCGGACGTTGCGTTTCAGGTCGTCGATCACCATGCGGGCCAGCGAGGCCCCCGGATCGGCGCCGGCAACCCGCCCATCGGCCGTGATTGCGAACAGCAGATCACCCGGGCTCGCCTCATGGAGAAACCGATCGAGATCGACGTTGGGATTGACGGCGAGCTCCTCACCCAGACGCCATCCAGCCGCCTGCGTCACTGCTTCGAGGCGATCGGCGCCGAGTTCGCCGCGCGAAATCAGCCAGAGCACCGCACCAGCCTGCGCCATCACGAGCACTGCGATGAGCAGCGTCAGGCCGAGCAGGATCTTCCAATAGAGGCTGCGGAATCGCCCGGCTCCCGACGCGCCGTACGTCTCGGTGCCATCCATCTCAGGCCTCGCCAAACTTGTAACCGGTCCCTCGCTCGGTCAGAACGCGCCGCGGGTGCGCCGGGTCGGTTTCGATCTTGCGGCGGAGTCGCTTGACCAGAGTATCCACGCCTCGTTCGGTGACGTAGACCTCCTGGTCCCACACTTTCTCGAGCAACTCCTCGCGCGTGAACACGATGCCAGGGTTGGACGCCAGCAGGAACAACAGGCTGAATTCCTGCGGAGTGAGCGACAAGTCGCGCCCATCCACCGTGACCCGCCGGCGGGCCGGGTCAATCGTCACTCCGCCAGCGGAGATCAGGCGCCGGGTCGACGCCTGCGAGCCGGGACCCCACCCGTCGCGACGCCGCATGATCGCGTTGGCTCTGGCCATGAACTCGCGGACGCCGAACGGCTTTGTCAGGTAGTCGTCGGCGCCGCCTTCAAGGCCCAGCACCTTGTCGGACTCTTCGCTGCGCGCGGTCAGCATGATGATCGGAATCGCCATGTTGGGGCCGGTTCGCCGCACCGCCCGGCACAACGACAGTCCGTCAAGGCCCGGCAGACTGATGTCGAGGATCAGCAGATCGAATGCCTCGGTCTGCAGTCGTTCGAGCGCCTCACGGCCGTCGCCGATGCAGACGCAGTCAAATCCTCCCAGGCCGAGGTGAAACGACAGCAGATCCCGGATCGGCTCCTCATCTTCGACGACGAGCGCCCGGTGCCGCCCGTCCCGGTCGGCACCGACTTGCTCGGTGAGGGGTCTCATATCAGCTCAGATCGCTGCCTTTCCCTGCTCCATGGCAGAGGTGTGGCAACCCGCCACAATCCTGTCACCGAAGGCCGCGTGTGAGAAGGGGATTTTAACTGGAGCCGCGGGCTAGGGCCGGAACAGCCGGTTCACCTTCAGGATGACCGCGCGGTTTCGCAGTCCCGGGAAGCTCGGAGCCAGCGTGTCGCGCTCCTCGTTGTAGACGACGAACAACTCGCTGCCCGGACGATACTCCCACCGGAGCCGCACGTTGCCGCTGACCAGGTTCGTACCGGAGTTGTACTGGACCAACGCGCTGACGAACATGAGGGGCGTCAACGTGTACGTGGCGCGAGTCGCGGCCACCGTCGACGTGAACTCTCCGGACGGGAGATCGACGCGGTTGACCGACAAGCTCGGTTCAGCCGAGAAGCGTGAGGTGAGGTTCACGCGGCCGCGACTGACTGACACTGTGGTTCGGTCGCCGTCGTAGAATTCTCCTTTCTCGACGAGGAGCGCCCCTGACAGCTTCCGCTGCTGGCCGAAGACATAACCGACGCGTCCGGTTGTAAAAGCATAAGCGCCGATCGGAATCCGCACCCCGGGCGCGATGGGAAACGGCTGCGCCAAGTACTCGTAATCGTCGTTCACACCGAGACTGAAGCGATCGCTGTTCTGCAGTTCAATCGCGAACTCGCCGTCGGCGACTCGCGTCACCAGTTGACCCGGGCCATCTTCGATGTAGTTCAGCCCGGCGATCCACGAGAACTTCCGGACGGATTGGATCGATCTCGGACGCGGGCTGAATCGCGCCTGCGCGAAGCTTTTCCTGATGTTGTCGCGGCGAAGGAACCCGACTTCCGGGTTGAAGTGGTCGCCAACCCGCAGGCGATCGAGCTGGAGGCCGTAGCGATCGCCCGAGTAGTCGAACAGGACGCGATAGCTGTGATCGTCGCCGTTCAGGCCGTCGGTCTGCGTTTTTGCCCAGAAGGTGTTGATGGCGAGGTTGTCGAAGAACGCGAACGTCCCGTCGAGGCCAAAGAGCTCGTTCGAGCCCACTCCGGCTTGAGTAACAGAGCGCCCCGTAAACATCACGCCGATGCTGCTGCGGCGCAGCACGTCACGCTTCACGCGGACCACCGAGAAGTTCGTGCTTTCGAGACCACCGCCATCGCGAGTTTGAATGTCGAGGAGACCGAGCGAGAACCGTCCGACCCGTCCCGTGACCCTGCCGCCGGCCAGGATCGGCACTTCCCCCAGCGCGCTCAGGCCGATCCGCCGGCTGTAGAACATGATCGGCGTGTCGCCGGAGTCGCCGAAGCCTCCGCTGCCCGACGCCGTCGTCGGGGCGTTGCTCGGGCGGCCGAAGACGCCGCCGAAGGTGAACGTACCAGAGTTCTCGAGGAAGAAGTCACGTTTCTCGGGAAAGAACAGGCTGAACCGCGTCAGGTTTACCTGCTGCTCGTCGGCTTCTACCTGAGCGAAGTCCGTGTTGACCGTCAGATCGGCGGTCATGTTCTGGGTGAGGCCGTACTTGGCGTCGACGCCGATGTCCGCTCCGGGATCGTTCAAGCGACGGGGAGAGGCCATACGGTCGGTCACCATGTCGGCGATGGCGTAAGGCTTGATCTCGATCGGTCTGCCGCCGTCCGGCGCTTCGAGACCGATGACGGTGGCATAGAGCGATGCCGAGAAATCTCCGCGTCCCAAGCCGAGCGCCGGCGGCACGCGAGTGAGGTAGGCAATCTCGTTCTTCCACTTGTTGGTGCGCCGCGCCTGGAATCCCCAGGTCTGCGCCTGTCCCGGCCGGTAGCGCAGCGACTTGAACGGAATCGCCGCCTCGATCGACCAGCCGCCGGTGAACCGGCCGGCCGCCACGTCCCAGACAGGGTTCCAGTCGGCGTTGTACTGACGCTCGTTGGTGCTCTGTGCGTCGGTCCGCCCGCCGAGCATGTTGACTTCGAACAGCACGGCGTTGCGTTTGTCATAGAACGTGTCGAACGAGAATTCGACGCTGTCGCCCTGCCGGATGTTGTTGCTGTCACGGCGCATCTCGTTGGCGATCATCCGCTCCGGCTGACTTTCCCACGCACGCATCGACACGTAGACGTTGTCGGCGTCGAAGAGAATCCAGACTTCCGTCTTCTCGGTCGCCGGCTGTCCGCCCTGCGGCTCCATCTGGATGAAACCGGAGAACGGGTGCACGGTGTCGTAGATCGCTTCGTCGAGCGCGCCATCGACCTTGAGCGGCGTCGACACGCGGACGGCCCGCACCGTGGTGCGGCCCTCTTCATCTCTGACGATGGTGTCTGGAAGGACAGGTGCGGCGGCGCCGGTCGAGCCCGCGTCGGCCTGCTGGCCCAGGGCGTCGGCGGGGCTCAGGGCAAGGGTCCCGACTGCCAGCAGCAGGAAGAATCGCCGGATCATCGATCGGTTCTTCCCATCAGGGGCGTCGGGCACTACCGTTCAGCGAACGGCAAATGCAGTGATAGTCGTCGCCGACGGGATGGCCACGTACTGACGATCGTCGACACTGTAGGTCACGGGAGGAGCGAAGATGGTGCCGCCGGTCTGGTAGCTGTACAACACCTTTCCGCTGTCGGCGTCGACCACCATGAACGTTCCGGCATGATCGGCGCTGAACACAACGCCACCGGCCGTCGACAGGACACCGGCCCAGCCGGGGCCGTCGTACTTCACATCCCACTTCCGCGTACCGGTAATTGGGTCGATGGCACGCAATGCGCCGCTCCGCTCTTCCATCGGCTGAACGGTTCCGCCCATCGTGCGGTCGCCAACGTTGGCGTCCGGTGTAGCTCTCTTGATGAATTTGGCACACGTTTCCCGGACGGTGACGAAGAAGAGCCCGCGGGTGCGGTCGAACGACGGCGACATGAAGTTCGTGTTGCCGTACCAGTCCGGACAAGTGATCGTGCCCTCTTCGGTTGGGGTGTGGCCCGGCAGCTCAATCGGTTTACCGTCCGGCTTGATCCCGGCGGCCCAGGTCTGGTTGCCGTAAGCCGTCGCCGAAATGAACTTGCCGTTCGTGCGATCGAGCACGTAGAGAAAGCCGTTGCGATTGGCTTGCAGCACGACTTTTCGCGGCTGACCGCCGATGGTCAGGTCCGCCAGCACCGGCACCTGGTTGGCGTCCCAGTCGTGCGTGTCGTGCGGCGTGAACTGGAAGTGCCACTTCAACGTGCCCGCATCCGGATCGAGCGCGAGGAGCGACGCCGCATAGAGGTTGTCACCCGGCCGGCTGTCGCCGTCCCAGTCCGGATTGGGATTGCCGGTGCCCCAATAGAGCGTGTTGAGCTCTGGATCGTACGTGCCAGTCAGCCAGGTCGGCGCGCCACCGCGTTCCAGCACGTCCTCCGGCCACGTCTCGCTGCCCTTTTCTCCGGGGCCGGGGACCGTCCAGAAGCGCCACACGCGTTTGCCGGTCACGGGGTCGTAGGCATCGAGGAATCCGCGATTTGCGTACTCGCCGCCGGCAATGCCCACGATCAGCTTGTCCTTGACGACGAGCGGTGCCGGCGTGCTCGCGTACCCCAGCTTGAAGTCCGCGACTTCGACGTCCCAAACGACTTTGCCTGTTTTCATGTCGAGCGCGACCAGGTGCGCATCGAGCGTGGACATGAACAGCCGGTCGCCATGAACGGCGAACCCACGATTGACCGGCCCGCAACAGACCTTCAATCCCGCGACGAGCGTTCGCTGGTAGTGCCAGATCTGTTTGCCGGTTTTGGCGTCAATGGCCCAGGCGTGATTCTGCGGTCCGGTGTAGTACAAGACGCCGTCGATGACGATCGGCGTGGCCTCGAACTGACCCTGCACCCCGCCGGTCTGAAACGTCCAGATCGGCGCCAGTTGTGCGGCGTTTGCAGCGGTGATCTGCTTCAGCGGGCTGTGCCGCTGGCCGGTGTAATCACCGGCCACGCTCAGCCAGCGCGTGCCGTTCCCGAAGCCCGCCTGCACGTCCGCGGTGGTGATGTTCACCGCCTGCGCGCCGAGCGATGCGGCCAACCCCGCCACGCCGACGAGCGCGCACACGAATCGAAGGACAGTTGGTCGCATGGTCCCTACTCTGGATCAGTTCGAGTCAGCCGGCCGCCGATCACTTCGTAACCGTGACCGTCACTTCGTCGTCGCCGAGCAGCGCCCCATCGTCCGCGCGCGCCCGGAGCGTGTAGACGCCCGGCTCGCTGAACGTGGCGTGCACGACCACCTTGCCGTCGGCCGGCATCTCCGGCGCAATCCAGATCGGCGCCCACGGCGAATTCGCGCCGGCGCGCGTGTCTTCCCACGCGACGATCTGCTCGGGATCGAAGGCGACCTGGCCGGTGCCGCGATACACGAACCACGACAGATGCAGGCCGACGTTCTTGCCAACCGTCACCCGCACGGGCGGTGCGGTGAGCCGGTTGGCAACCACAGGATTCTGCGACGCTTCGCCCGTCTGGGTCAGGTCGCGGCGAGAACCGACGTTCGATACCGCCGAACCGGACAACCCCGGCAAGCGCCGCTTCGGAATACCGTCGTCGGTGACGAGTGTGGTGATCGACAGCGGCTGGCCCACCTTGACCGACAGCTTCTTTTCGCCCTCCACCTTGACGGCGGGCGGCTTGTTGGCGCGGACTTCGGGACTGCTCGTGCCCGCGCCGAGCGCGCCGGTCTCCGATGCCTTCACGACATCGTCGACCTTGTAGTCGGTGCGGGTGGTGGCGTAGGCCTTCTCCGTCTTGCCCTTGGTGGTCAGCGTCCAGATGAGCTCGTCCTTGTCCGTGAAGCCTTTCGGGACCGGCACGCGGAACACGAACCGGTTGCGGCGCGGAAGGAAGCGAGTCGGCTGACCCTGGTCGGGAGCACCGGGGCTGAAGCCATTGTCCGCTCCGACTGGAACATCGACCTCTTCTTCCCAATTCCTGTTCATGTAGCCGAACAGGAAAAACTTGTTGCCGCTCTCGTCCTCTTCCCACCCCTCATAGGCAGGCGAGACATTCTGCCCCCGCGAGTAGGAGAGCGACTGCGCCGAAAGATGACCGCCGCCGAGAACCACGCCGAGTGCGACGGCACACAGAGAGCTGAAAAGGGCCGCCGCCGTTGACCGGGAAGGAAGCAATGCGTTCATGTTCGTGAAATTATCGAAATCGCTGGTGTTCACACGGCGCGGAGGCTCCGCCGGCACCAGGTCGTTCCTGTACACGACGAAGTGAGAAGCGGACCATCGCGCTGATTGACGACAACGGGACTCCCGGGAGCCCAAAAGGCTCCCGGGAGCAAATGCGTGCGGTGACTTACTGCTGCTGTTGTTGCTGTTGCTGCTGCTGGGTCCGCTGGGCCTGCGGCAGCGCGGAAATCGTGCACAGCGGGCAGCCGATGGTGACGCTGTTCCGCGTCAGTTTCAGCTTTTCGCGGCGCTGCGCCATCTCAGCCTGGAACTGTTCCTCGGTGAGGGAGACACGATTACCGAGGTCGATGAACATGTTCGCCACCGAACGGTTGCCGGACCCCTGCCAGTTGCGCGGATCCGGGACGTTCTTGTTCGTCGGCGAGTTGTCCATGTAGCCGATGATGTGAAGGATCGTGCCCTTCGGCAGCAGCGGCGCTGAGTCGTCATCGTAGTTGTAGCCACGAACCCAGTTGTGGTCGTAGCCCACGCAATTCAGCGTCTGGATGTTGTAGCCCCAGATAGCTTCGAGGCACATACGGGCACCCGGCGCGTGCAGATGCGGTTCGAACGACAGGATCTTCGTGTGCTCCTGCAGGACGGCATACGCATGCAACTGCTGGTTCGCTTCCATCGGCCGGATGTCGATGTCGACGCCGTTGCCGAGCGCTGTCAGCGAGCGTTTGTACGCCGGCGTGAAGCCCTTCGGCGCGAACTTGAAGCCGACCTCGAGATGCGCCTTGGTGTCGCGCCCGTTGGAGTGCAGGTGAACGGAGTCGGACACGATCGAAGACCCTGCCTTGAGGAGGCGCGCCGACTTCTCATCGAAGAAATCTGCTTCGCGACCGACCTCGTGAACCGGCCAGCCCGTGCTGTCATCGTCGAAAGTGCCCTGATCCGCGACACCCTTGTCATCGATGACGCGCGTTTGCCAGATCATGTGATGGAAGACGTACCGCCCGCCCACCGTGGAGCGGCCGCTGCCGTGCGAATCGACGTCGTTGACTTCCTTCACCTCGAGCGCGACGACGTAGCGGTCCTCCGTCAGGCCGGTCGGCACGCGCGGAATCTCACCCCACCAGTCGGGGGCGTTGGCCTTCACGGAGAGCTCGGTCGTCTTGACAATGAGATCGGGCGTGCCGATCGCCCATTTCGCCGCGTCATCCCACTGCCTGGCGGCGGGCATATCGGCGGGGTTGCCGCGCGGCGCGCCGCTGTCGGCCCACTTGGCGATCTTCGCGACCTCCTCGTCGCTCAGCGAGGGGTCGTTCTTGAACTTCTGAATGCCGATGTTCTTCTCGACGTACCACGGCGGCATGACCCCGGCCTTGGGGCCGATCCCGGTGCGCGTCTTGATCGCGCGCGCCCACGGACGGACCTCCTCGTACGTCACGAGCGACATCGGCGCCACGCCGTCCTGGCGATGGCATTTCTGGCAGCTGCGCTGCAGAATCGGGGCGATGTCCTTCGTGAACGTCACCTCGCTGGCGGGCGCGGCTTGCTGGCCGGCCCACGCTGCCGAGGCCATCGCGCCGACGACTGCGGGAACGGCCACTGCCATCCCCAACGTGCGCTTCCACCTCATAAAGTCTTCCCCCCTCATTGAATGATAGGGACTCCCCCAACTGGCAAGGAACGTGACACTTATAGTCGCACGGTTGAGGCCTTTCAAGATCTCAATACTGAATGACAATCTGCCGCCTCCGATTGTCACAGTTTTGCCACCCGGAGCCTCGGCGGGACGCAGTGAGCCGGGCTGGATCAAACTGAACGGGTGCCACTTCCGGCACGGCCGCCCCGCCACTCGCTATCATGGCGCCTCATGAACCTGTGCAGGCGGCCAGCCTCAGCCCCAGTCATCCTGTCAGCCGTGGCGTTGGTCGGCCTGGCCCGAGGCACTGTCGCCACCCAGCAGGCCGCCGTGGGGTTGACCTTCGCCGACGTCACGGCGGCTTCCGGCCTGAAATACCTGCACGAGACGGCCGCCGCGGGCGACAAGTGGTATCCGGAGCTTTTCGGCGGCGGGGTGGCGGTTCTCGACATTGACGGCGACCGCTGGCCCGACCTCCTCTTCGTCAACGGCCGCAGCTGGAAAAACGCCGCTGAACCCGCCAAACACGCTCTGTACCGCAATAACCGGGACGGCACGTTCACCGACATCACCAAAGGGTCGGGCTTTGATCGCAGCCTCATCTACGGGCTCGGTGCTTCGGTCGGTGACTACGACAACGACGGCCGAGACGACGTGTTTGTGACGTCGGTCGAGGGCGGCCGCCTGTTCCACAACGAAGGCGGCGGCCGGTTTCTGGACGTGACCGCGCGGTCAGGCATCCGCAACGCTGATTTCGCGGTCAGCGCGGCCTGGCTCGATTTCGACCGCGACGGCCGGGCCGACCTCTTCATCGGCAACTACGTTCAGTGGTCTCCTACGCTCGAGGTCCTGTGCGCTCAAGCCGGTGAGCGGGGCTACTGCGGACCGGATTCGTACCGGCCGCGCGCTCCCAAGCTCTATCGCAACCTCGGCGGCGGCCGCTTCGAGGATGCCACGGCCCGGGCAGGTCTGAGCGACGCGGCCGACAAGGCCATGGGGATCGCGGTGCTCGACTACAACGGGGACGGTTGGCCGGACGTCTTCGTCGGCAGCGACCGCGTCCCGGCCAGGCTTCTCCGAAACGACGGCCAGGGCCGCTTCGTCGACGAAGGCGTGAAGGCAGGCGTGGCATTGAGCGAGAACGGCGTGGCGCGCGCCAACATGGGCGTCGACTCGGCCGACTACGACCGATCCGGTCGTCCGCACCTTCTCGTCGGCAACTTCATCAACGAAATGCTCGGCCTCTACCGGAACGAGAACGGCCGCACCTTCACTGACGTCGCGCCACGGTCGGAGGTGGGACGTTCCAGCCTGTTGTCGGTGACCTGGGCGGTCTTCTTCCTGGACGCGGACCTCGACGGCTGGCTGGATATCTTCGCGCTCAACGGCGGCACCGACGAATCGCAGGCCATGGACGCCCGTGCGCGGCTCAGTCAGCCCCCGCTGCTTCTGCGAAACCGCGGCAACCGGACCTTCGACAACATCTCGCCGGCGCTGGGCCCGGCTTTCAACCGGCCCCTGATGGGCCGCGGCGCGGCATACGCCGACGTCGACGGCGACGGCGATCTAGACGTGGTCATCACGACGCTCGGCGGGCCGGCCACGCTGCTTCGCAACGACCACCACGGGAACCATTGGCTGCGCGTGCGCACGTCGGGCACCAAATCCAACCGCAGTGGCCTGGGTGCCGTGGTCCGTGTCACGAGCGCCTCAGGCACGCAGACGCAGACAGTTCACAGCGGATCGAGCTACGCCTCCCAGAGCGAGCTCACGCTGACCTTCGGTCTTGGACCGGACACGCAGGTGTCAGCCGTCGAGGTGACGTGGCCTTCCGGCGCGATGCAGCGCTTCGCCGACGTGGCCTCGGATCAATTGGTCTCGATTGACGAAGCTCGCGGTCTCGAACCTACCGGACCGCCTTCGAGCCGTCCCGCGCCTCGCGCGCCTGACGCTGCAGCTCCTCCTCGATGAGGCGCTTGAAGAACTCGAACGGCGGCAGGAACGCCGGCGGATCTGGAGCGAGGCGGCCGTTGACGAGGAATGCCGGGCTCGCCTTGATGCCGTAGCGGGCCGCTTCATCGACAGCGCGCGTCGGCAGCTCGCGAAACCGGCCGTCCGCCAGGCAGGCGTCGAAGGCGCGGCCGTCCAACCCCGTTTCCGCGGCGAGGGCCTTCAAGCGGGACGCGTCGAGCGAGCCTGGCTTCGCGGCGGCGTCGTGATAAGCCCAGAATTTGCCCTGTGCGTGCGCGCACGCCCCGGCTTCGACCGCGGTGGTGGACACCCCGCCGAACGTCGGCAGTGGCTTGAACAGAATACGGACGCGGTCGCCAAACGTCTCGCGCATGCGGGCCAGCGCCGGGACGAACTTCACGTATTCGATGCTCTGAAGATCGCCGAAGGCCACGATGACCACGGGCGCTGCAGTGGGACCGAGCGAGGGATCCGCCGCCGATTGCTCGACCTCGACGCGTGGCGGGTCGAGCAGGACGTCCGCTCGCGCCGACGTCTTCATCAGCTCCTCGACAAAGGCCATCTTCGCCAGCTCGGGTTCGGTGTTTCGCTGCAGCCACGCTCTCAGGGCTGGCCGCATCTGATCGATCGTCGCGCCACGCGTTCGATCGCCCAGGCTCAGATAGAGGGAGG
>JBKPSC010000022.1:0-11113 GCA_046734915.1 Acidobacteriota bacterium
ACGTTCAACACCGATTTCGGCGACTCGTACGAGCGGGAGACCGAGAACCCCTTGTACTTCCAAAAGTTCTCGGTCCCCGGCTACGCCTTCGGGATCAATGTCATCGTGTATTCGATGACGCACTAGCTGCCGCGCTGTCACCGGCGCCCAGCCGCTCACCGCGTTGACATCGGCCGCCCCGCCCACTTCGTCAGTTCCTCCATGGTTACGACGCGGCTGTCGGCGGGATAGTGGACGGGCACGATTCGCTGCACGTCGAGCTTGAGCCGGGCAATGTTGTCGATGAGGCTCAGCGTGTACGGGCTTGCCGGGCTCGGCGGCGTCGCGTTAGCGGCCTGCGGGTTGTACGCGTCGGCCTCGAGCAGCACTTTCTCCTTCGGGAAATACGCGACGATCATCCCGTCGTGATGCCCGAAGTTCTGAAGGTGGTAGAGCTCGACGACGTGCGTGCCGTCGGTCAGCACGCGCTTGTCGCCCATCCCCTCGACAATCGGTTTCTTGCCGGCCGTCTGCGCTTTGTCCGGGCTCAGCGTATGCGGCACGCTCAACGTTTTCTCAAGGTACGCCTTGTTCACCTGGTGCGTCAGGATGGTCGAACCCTCGGCCACAAATCCGCGCAGACCTGACGAGTGATCGATGTGGCTGTGAGTGTTGATGAGGTATTTGATCGGCTTGTTCGGGATGAGCCGCTTCGCTTCGGCAATCACCGCCAGGGCCCTCGCTTCGGTCTGCCCCGACTCGACGATCGCGATGTGGTCCTTGAAGTCGATGGCAATCACCGCGTATCCACCGGTGATCAGGTACACGCCGTCGCCGAGCTTCTCGGACTCAGCGGCCGGAGCCGGTGGCGGAGCGGCGGCGGCCGCGGCCTGAATGGTGACCGGGACGTTCGCCTTCACGTCCGTCACGGTCAGATCGAAGACCGGATAACCGCCCTGCTTCTGGACGATGTGCATCGGGAACTGCGCGCCGCCCACGTCCTTGTAGTCGGTGTAGGTCGCCTCAAAGGGCATGTCGCCGAGAAACGGGTTGTCGATCAAGGTCTCGACGCGCTCGACCTGATTCTGGGCGTTGACGTATCCGCTCACCTTGGCCTTGTTGTCGCCGACGAAGCTCACGACGCTATAGCGTTTCCCGCCGACAGTCTTCGTCTCCAGCGTCGGATTACGGCTCGCTGCAGCCTTGAGGAACGCATGCGGCAGCATCAGGATCTCGAGCTGCTGCGGCCACGGCGTCGACGGTCCCATGACGATGGTCTGAGACTGGGTCTGCTCTCCGACGATGGGCTGCTGCCCACCTCCACGCGGGGGATTCTCGCCCTGCACGCGGACGCGATCGACCTTCGAGGCCGGCGTTTCGAAGTTGATCGAACGCGTATAGCTCTTGTTCGCGAACTTGGGCCACGGCGACGAGGGGTTGGGCGCCTGTCCCAGCGCGAAGTCGAATCCCGTCGCCGAGTACTGCACCGACTTCAACGTGTCGACGCCGATGGCTTTCGACGCGCCGGCAATGACCGACCCGGCGTCCTGCGCCGAAGCCGTCCACGTGAGTGCGGCCACCGTGGCCAGCACGATCACAAGGTTTCTGAACATCTGTCACCACCTTTTCCGCTGCACGACACCTGACAACTCGTTATTGAGGCACGACTGGAAGCTCGATGAAACTTGCCTGTCCGGACGAACGGTACACGTGCTGGGTTGCTTTCACGTAATCGGATGGCTTCGCGAAGAATACATTCGGGACGAACGTCTGCGGATTACGGTCGTACAGGGGGAACCAGGTCGATTGCACCTGGACCATGATCCGGTGACCGGGCAGAAACACATGGTTGGCCGTTGGCAGTGCGAACCGGTACGGCAATGGCGTGTTGGGAGCAATGGCCTTGGGCGTCTCGAAGCTCTCGCGATACCGCCCGCGGAAGATGTCCATTCCCACCGCCAGCTGATAGCCGCTCATCTCCGGCCGGCTCGCGATCTCGTCTGGATAGACGTCGATCAGCTTGACGACCCAATCGACGTCGCTGCCGCTCGTCGACGCGACCAGATTCACGACCGGTGCGCCGCCGATGCGCACCGGCTCCGTCAGCGGCGGCGTGACGTAGGTCAGGACGTCGGTGCGATCGGCGAAAGCGCGCTGGTCGGCGACGAGCCACGTGCGCCACCGTTCGGCGTCGGCGAAACGGATGGGTCGAGGCAGGTAGGGAACCGGCTTCGCCGGATCCGAGACGTACTCGTCGAAGCCGCTGTCAGACGTCGACGGTTGGTCGAACGTCAGCCCGAAGCCGGCGGAGAAATACAACGGCCTCGAGGCGGCCTTGCATCCCGACGCGCATGACAGGGGCCACGATGGCAAGCGGTCCCAATGGTTCTCGCCGGTGTTGTAGATGAACACCGGCGGAGTATCCGCCTTGCGTGCCCCCTCTTTCAGATACTGATCGAAGAACGGCTTGAGGACGTCGCGCCGGAACTGGAGCGCGGTATCGCCATCCCAGGCCAGCGGACCAAGTGAGGCGCCGTCGTAGTTCACCTGGCTGTGCCGCCACGGGCCCATCACGAGGTAGTTGCGGTCGTTGCCGCGATCCTTTCCTTCCGTCGCCAGATAGCAGTGGATGGCCCCCCACATGTCTTCCTGATCCCACAGCCCTTGAATCCACATCGTCGGCACGGTGAGCGGCTGCCCGGCCATGATGCGATCGAGCGCCTGGCCCTGCCAGAACGCGTCGTAGGCAGGGTGTTCCGTCGTCTTCCGCCACCAGGCGATCTGATCGAGCCCGGCCGCCCGCGCAAAGTCCGCGGCCGAACCGGCCCGGCGGAAGTTCTCGTAGTCGTCGTAGCCGCGCCTGACAATCGGCTCGCCCGAGCCACGCGCCGACAACTGCTCGGTGAAGAAGTCCAGATTCACCTGTCGGAACGCTCCGTAGTGAAACCAGTCGTCGCCCATCCAGCCGTCGACCATCGGACTCATGGGCGCCGCAACCTTGAGCGCGGGATGCGGATTGACGAGCGCCATGACGACCGTGAAGCCTTCGTACGAGCTGCCAAGCATCCCCACGCGGCCGTTCGATTCGGGCACGTGCTTCACGAGCCAGTCGATCGTGTCGTAGGCATCGGTCGAGTGGTCGACCGCGCTGCTGTTTAGCGGACCGCGCAAGGGCCGGGTCATCACGTACTCGCCTTCCGAGCCGTACTTGCCGCGGACGTCCTGAAAGACTCGGATGTAGCCGTCGGCGGCGAACACTTCGTCGCCTTGCGGCAGCGTTGCCAGCATGGACGGTGACGCCGTGCGCGACGTGCGGCCTGAGGCGTCGTAAGGTGTCCGCGTCATGATGATCGGTGCGCTCTTCGCGCCCTTCGGCACGACGATCACCGTGTGCAGCTTCACCCCGTCACGCATCGGGATCATGACGTCACGCTTCTCGTAGTCGTAGCCGCTCTTGGGCACGGTGAACGTGCCGTGGACGTCTGGCGCCAGCGGCGGCGTCTGCGCGCTGGCCGCCAGGACCGACACGCCGACCAGCGCCGCCCCGAGCAGCCTGCGGGCAATCGTCTGCGGGTACATGGGGGCCATTCTAAATGCGTTGGTGACCGCCGGTAACAAACGGAAGAGTCAGCATGGTTTGACGCGGAACCGGCGCAGTGCTGCTCTCGTCTCCTTCGACCATGCGACCGACGGCGCTAGCGACCCTTACCGCCTGCGCGCTCATCGGGATTTGTCATCTGAGGGCCCAGGATTCGGCCCGCGCCGACGGAACCATCGTCGGTCGGACAGCCTATGAGCTGCCTGGCTACGGCCAGGCTCAGGGTATCCGCCCTTACGCCGACGAGCGCGAGTATGCCGAAGCCGTGGGCGACAAGCGGTTCCTCCTCGAGCGCGTGACCTATCTGAGCGACGGCCTTCCCGTCGTGGCCTATGCTTACGGTCCGCGTGAGCCGGGCCCGCGCCTTCCGACAGTCATCTTCACACGCGGCAGTTACGTGCAGCCGGACATCGGCCATCAACTGCTGCCGCTGTTCCACCGGCTGGCGGCGGGCGGATTCGCGGTGGTCGCGCCGATGTTGCGCGGCAGCGCCGGCGCGCCTGGTACCGACGAGATGGGTGGCGCGGATCTGCACGATCTCCTCAACACTCAGCCGCTCGTGGCGTCGCTGCCTTACGTCGACACCGCGAATCTGTTTCTGTACGGCGAGTCGCGTGGGGGCATGATGACGTTCCTGGCAATCAAGGCCGGTTATCCGGCTCGAGCTGCTGCAACGTTTGGCGCCTTCACCGACCTTGGGGCCCTGATGGAGGCGGCACCCGTGCGGTACGCGCCCCTCGTTCGACTGATCTGGCCCGATTATGCCCAGCGTCGCCGCGAGATCCTCACCTCACGTTCCGCGATTCAGTGGCCCGACGCGCTGTCTGTGCCTCTCCTCCTCATGCATGGCGGCGCCGATCGTGACGTCGATCCCGGACAAACGCTGGCGCTCGCGACGGCCCTGCAGCGTCTCGGCCAGCACTACGAGCTGGTGATCTTCGCCGGCGACTCGCACGTCCTGCCGAACCATCGGCGCGAGCGTGACGCGCACGCTGCTGCATGGTTTCGCGCCTACTTCGCGCGCTGACGACGGATTTTCCGCCAACTGCCAAGCGCGTCGCGCCCGGCAACTGCCAAAATTTTTCAGTCGTACTGACAAGCGCTGGCGTCAAGATTTGCGACGCGCGATTGCCGGTGCCCCCGCAACGCTGAGGGCTTCCGTGCATCAACCGCGCAGCTTCGACAGCGCTCTCCTGCTGGCGAGCATGGCACCGCCCTTGCCACCTCAGCCATTCGCGACATGACGTCGCCAATCACTCGCGCGTCGCGCGACGCAGGCAGGAGACAGAGCAATGTACGCGTCCTCTCTCTGGGGTTGGTGGGGTTGGCTCGAGGCACTGTGCGGTCATGGAGACACGGTGATCTGGGGCAACTGACGCTCACGGCTCGCGCGGCACACCGGCTGGAAGGCGCGCCACGAACCGCGCGCCTCGGCCAGGCCCTTCGCTCTCCGCAGTCACAGTTCCCCCGTGCGATTCCACGAGGTGACGCACAATCGCCAGACCGACACCGACGCCCCGATACGGACGTGTCGTCGATCCGTCAGCCTGCACGAACCGCTCGAAGATGACGGCTAATGCGCTGGGATCGATCCCGCGGCCGTTGTCAGCGACCTCGACCTTGACGAACGGAAGCGCCATCGTCACCGAGACGTGGATGCGTCCCCGAGCCTCGCTGAACTTCACCGCATTCGACAGCAGGTGCCAGAAGACCTGACGCAGTCGCGCCGGGTCGGCGTGCACCACCAGCGGCCGCTCGGGAGCCTCGGAAGAAAACTCGATCGACTTCAAGTCGAGGCTCGGACGCACGGCGTCCACCGCCGCATCCAGCACGGCGAGCAGATCCGTGGGCTGCATGTCGAGGGTCAGCGTGCCGTCCATGATGCGTGACATGTCCAGCAGGTCGTCGAGCAGCGACGCCTGCGCCTTGGCATTGCGCTCGATCGATTCGAGCGCGCGACGCGACTGCTCTTGACCCATACGCCCCGTCTTCAGCAGCCGGAGCCATCCCAGGATGGCCGCAGACGGGGTTCGCAGTTCGTGCGACATCGTGGCGACGAACTCGTCTTTCAATCGGTTCGCGGCGTCGGCTGACGCGCGTGCCATCTGCTCGCGGCGCAGGAGCGCGTCGCGTTCGGCGTCGATGGCCTTGCGAGCGGAGATATCGCGAAAGGTCCTGATGGTGCCGATTGGCTCGTCGCGATCGTCCCGAATCGTCGATTCCCGGAGCTCGACCGGCGTTGCGTGACCATCGCGTGCCCGCAGGACGGTTTCTCGCAAAGCGTCTTCGCCCACTGCCGGATCAGCGCCGTTTTCCGCCGCCGGGTTGAAGACCTCCTTTGCCGGGAGCCCGAGCGCGCCGTGTTCCGTCCAACCGGTCAAGTCCTCCGCGGCTCGATTCATCAAGGTCACCCGGCCGCCGCGATCAGTGACCAGCACGGCATCGGTCGTGCTGCGCAGTGCGGCCGCGTACGAGGCAATCTGCGTGAGGTGATCGACCTGCTCCTGCACGCGATCAAGGGCAGCTCGATAGGTGACGTGAAGAATGAACAGCAACGGCAGTATGAGGGACAGCGTGGAGACCGTGACGACCTGGGCGACGGTCATCAGGACCAGGACGCCGGCGATCGCCGCCCCACCGAAGTAGGTCAGCCAGAGCACCGAGAAGTAATGGTGCCAGACGTAGGTGAGGCTTTCGCGCCGCTCGAACGCGACGGCGGTAGCTACGAGACCGGTGTTGAGCAGAAAGTACGCGGCCGCGAAAAACAGGAGCGGCCCGATGACGTTGCGGATGGTCCCGGGCTGGCTCGCCAGAGGCCCAGTGCCGCTCGCCGCGAAGAAGGCGTGCGCCGCGAGCCACATCGCGAGGGCCGTCGACGTCGCGTTGAACACGACCCGCACGGGGAACTTTTCCGTGCGCTTCAGGCGCAGCGACATGACCATCGCATCGAGCGTCACCATGACGGTGCCGGCCGCGGGACCATACAAGAGCGCGGCGGCCATCGTGAACGTGTCGGAGATGGAGAAGCTGACGGGGACTTCGCGCATGCGTAGCGTCGCCCATCCCGTCGCGAGGGTCAGTCCGGCGAGCACGAAGAAGGTGGAGTCGACAGCCGATCGAATGACGACTGTCACCGAATAGACGAGCACGATCGCGCCAACGCCCACAGCCGCAACGAGCACCGCAAGGCGGATGCCCTGAGCGACGCGCTGACGCATGCCGGCACTATAAGCGTGCCCCCTGCTCAGACTAGCTCAGGCATCCGGAATGTGTGCAAGCGATGGACGTCGATATGACTCTGACGTTCACGGGTTCACAGGTTCACAGGTGCACGAGTGCCGGCCTTAAGAACCTGTGAACCGGTGAACCTGTGAACCTGTGAACCGACACTCCGTCACCACCCGATCGTTTCTCCCTTCGTCTGTTCCTCGAGCCATCGCTGAAGCGGCGCGAAGTAGTCGAGGATGGCCGAGGCGTCCATCTCTTGCGAACCGGTGAGCGTTTCGAGCGCTTCGGGCCACGGTTTCGACAGCCCGAACGACAGCATGGCATTCAGGCGCTGACCGGCGTCTTTGCTCTCGTACACCGAACAGCGATGCAGCGGCGTCGTGCAGCCGGCGGTCTTCGCCAGCGCCCGGTGAAACTGAAATTGAAGGATGTCAGCCAGGAAGTATCGCGTGTACGGCGTGTTGTCGGGCACGTGATACTTGGCACCAGGATCGAAGAGCTCCTCGCCGCGCGCCGACGGCGGAGCGATGCCCTGGTACTTCAGACGCAGATCCCACCACGCCTTGTTGTAGTCGGCCGGCGCGATCTCTCCTGAAAAGACTTTCCAGCGCCACTGATCGATCAGCAGCCCGAACGGCAGGAACGACACCTTGTCCAGCGCTCGTGAGAGCAGCAGGCCAATGTCCCGCGATGCCTCGGGCGCCCTGGTCAGCAGTCCGATCTTGACCAGGTACTCCGGGGTCACCGACAGGGCGACGGTATCGCCGATCGCTTCGTGAAATCCGTCGTTCGCGCTGTCGCGGAACAGCATCGGCTGGTCTTTGTAGGCGCGCTGGTAGAAGTTGTGCCCGAGCTCGTGGTGGATCGTCGAGAAGTCCTCGGCGGTCTGGTCGATGCACATCTTGATGCGGACGTCGCTCTCGTTGTCGATGTCCCAGGCGCTCGCGTGGCAGACGACCTCCCGATCCTTCGGACGAACGAAGAGCGAGCGTTCCCAGAACGTCGGCGGCAGCGGCGCAAAGCCGAGCGAGGTGTAGAACCGCTCGCCGTAGCGGACCATGTCGAGCGCGGTCGTCTTTCGCCGCTTGAGGATGTCGGTGAGCGAATAGCCGGCATCCGACTGTGCTGGAGCGATGAGGTCGTAGACATTCGACCAGTCCTGAGCCCAGATGTTGCCCAGCAGATGTGCCGGCAGTGGGCCCGTCGCGGGAACCGCCTCACCATATTTCTTGCGCAGCTGCATCCGCGTGTAGGCGTGGAGCTGGAGATACAGCGGCCGCACCTGCTCCCACAACCGATCCAGCTCTTTGGTGAATGCGTCAGGGGGCATGTCGTACTTCGAGCGCCACATCGCGCCGGTGTCCTGGAAACCCAGCTCTTTGGCGCCCTTGTTCGACAGCTGCACGAATCGCTCGTAGTTCTGCCGCATCGGCGGAGAGATGGTGTGCCAGCCCTCCCACACCTGACGAAGCTCCTTCTCGTTGCGCGACGTGGCCATCACCTTGGTGACGTCATCGATGTTCAAACACGCCGCCGGCTTCCCTTGATCGGGACAGAACTTGCCCTTGCCGTAGGCACTCCGCATCGAGGTCACCAGTCTCGTCACCTCTTCGCTTTCCTTGGGGTCGGACGGCGTCGCGAGCGTGAGCGAGAGCTTCAGCAAGTTCAGTTGACGACGCTCGTTGGCGGGGAGCGTCAGCGCGTCGAACTTGACCGATTCCTTCGCCCACCGGGCGATGCTGTCGGCCAGCACCTGCGTCATGCGGGCGTCGAGGGCCTCGGTGTCGGCAGTGATGAAGTTCTGCGCCACCCAGCCGGCCTGGTTCGACTCCATGCTCATGCGCTTCAGACTCGTATCGACGGTGCCGAGAAACGCCTCGGCCTCGCTAGTCGTGGGGGCCGAAGACGTCGACGTGGTCGTGCCGCAGGCAGCGGCGCCCAGGGAAATCGTGAGGATGGCGAGAAGGACCGGCCGAAGGTTCATGGTGTCCTCCGCAATGAGCGGACCGGCGACGGGCAGCCAGCGCGTCAAACTCCCATAAGGATACCGCGCGACGGTCGCCACTCTCGTAGAAGCTATTGACGGGCCTGCTGCTTTTGACAAGAGTTAGCGGTCCTTCGACATCCTTACTGAACGCGCGGAGTCAACCATGAATGCGGCGTGGATTCCCGTCGTCGGCATCGTGGCGGTGGCGATGACGTCGGCGTGCGGCGGAGCTGCGGCGCCGCCCTTCAAGCCGTTGGCGGAAACGAAAATCCTGATGCAGGCGGTTCTCGATCCGAGCGCCGACGAGATCTGGGACTCGGCCGGTGAGGTCCTGACAGCCGACGGCGTCGAGGACTTGACCCCGAAGACCGAAGCCGAGTGGACCGCCGTCCGAAACCACGCTGTCACGCTCACGGAGGCCGGAAACCTCCTGATGATGGCGCCGCGGGCCGCCGACGGCGGCCAATGGATGACCCTGGCGCGCGCGCTGGTCGATGCCGGCGAGCAGGCATGGCGCGCCGCGGATGCCAAGGATGCAGAGCGCCTGCTCAACGCCGGGGACGCTCTCTACTCGACCTGCGTGAACTGTCACGAGAAATACATGCCGGCGACCCGGTAAAGCGCGCACCTCGACCGCCGGCGGGCCCGAAACGGCCCTCGCGATTTCCGTCTCCGGAGCCGCCGATGTTGCTATCATTCGCCCCACCTCCGACAGGGAGACCGGCTTGATGACTCGACCGTTTCTCGCGGGCGCCGCCCTCGCCGTTGCCCTTGTCGTGCCATCGGCTGGGGTGTCCTCACAAGATAGGCAACCGGCACTGGCGCCTGGCGCCGCGCCGGATCTGAAGACGTTTCTTTTCCGCGCGTCCGATGCGATTGGCATCTTGCGCGGACTCCGCCAGGAGGACGCGCTCACGACGCTCGAGTTCTGGGCTCGCGGAACCATGACCGCAGAGGGCAAGACTTATCGCATCGAGAGCTATCGCGGCAGCCTGCGCTTCCATGCCGTGCCGGCGATGCGCGCCGACATCACCCGTGTCGGGCCTGACGGCAAAACTCAACGTGTGATCGAGGCGGTGGCGGGCCCGTTCGCGTGGAACGAAACCGAGCCGGGCTTGAACGGCGTCGCGGCACCTGAAGCCAGTGCGGCGCGACTCCTCTTCTTGCGCACCTTGCCGCCGGGCTTTCTGAAAGGCGCACGCGCCGCGGGCGACAAGGTTCAGATCCGCAAAGACGGCACGGCCACCGTCGTGACCTACCCCGTCCCCGACGTAAACGGCGCGGAAATCACCGCGACGCTGAACGAAAAGAACCTGATTGAGCGCGTTCAGACGAAGTGGGGCAACGAGACGATTGAGACGACCTTCAGGAACTACGCCGACTGGAACGCGAAGGACTACAAAGCCGACATCTGGTTCCCAGGCCATATCGTGCAGACGCGGCAGGGTTCGACGATTCTCGAGCTCACCGTCAGCAAGACGAATACGTACAACCCGTACGTCGTGGTCCCGGTTCCAGCCGGCGTCGGCAAAACGCAGTAGAAGGGGCAACTCGTCGAGGGAGGAGCATGATGAGGCATCAGAAGGCGCTCGTCGCGGCGGCAGTGGTGATGATGATCGGTACGGCACCCGTGCTCGGGCATCACGCGCTGCACTCGGAGTTCGACACCTCCAAGCGCGGCCACATCACCGGCGTGCTGACGCGCTTCGCCATGGTGAACCCGCACATCCGTTGGTACTTCGACGTGAAGAATCCGAACGGCACGATCGCCAAGTGGGAGATCACGGGCGCCGGCCCACAGTCGCTGCGCGCCAACGGGATGACCCGCATCTGGAAGGTCGGGGACACCTACGACGTCACCTTTGCGCCGGCGCGCGACGGCTCGAATCTCGGCCGCGTCGTCACGTTCAAGTTCCCTGACGGACGCGTCATCACGCTGTATCACGAGGATCCGAACAACCCGAACGATCGCTGAACGGGAGAGGACAGATGCGTCGATGGGCCTGTTACGTGGCGGCGGCGGTGATCTGCGCGGGCTGCGCCGCACCGAAGGCTGATCCGCCGACGTCCGGATCAACGCCCGGCGCTGCAGACGCCGAGGGCGAGGCGGCCGCCACGCCGCGCATGCCTGACGGCAAGCCGGACTTGAACGGCGTGTGGGGCGGCGGCGGCGGTGGCGACGACCAGGCCAAGCCGGACGCCAACGGGAACCTGACCGTACTGACCAAACAGCGTCCGTGCGCGCCGACGCAACCCAACTGCGCGCATGCCGTCAACTTCGAACGCGACAGCGGCGTCATGCAGCGCATGAACCCCAACGT
>JBKPSC010000023.1:0-15846 GCA_046734915.1 Acidobacteriota bacterium
CCGCTGGTCGAGTACAAGAAGGAAAGCTTCCAGCTCTTTCAGGATATGAAAGAGCGCATCGACGAAGAGATCGTGCGTTACCTTTGGGGGCTCCGGCCGGTCATCAGCGAGCAGGCGGCAGGTGTAGGCGCGCCGGTCGCGCGGCCGGTGGCGCCGCGGGCGCCGCAGCGACGGTCGCCGCTCCTCTTCAACAACCCATCGGAAACGGTGCCGGCGTTTGGTGCCCCGCTACCGCCACAGACCGCACCGGCGATGCCCTCGCATGACGACGCGCCGCGCCAGCCGGCGCGTGTCGGCGGCGACGATGCCGCGATCAAGACGATCCGGCGGGATGAGCCCAAGGTGGGCCGCAACGATCCCTGTCCTTGCGGCAGCGGCAAGAAATACAAGAAGTGTCATGGCGCTGCCGCATGAGACCTCAGGCCGGTGAACTATGACGCTCAAGATTGAGTCGCCCATTGAGTCGGCCATCGCCGCGGGCCTGACCACTGCCCTCACCTTCGACGATGTGCTGCTCGTGCCGCAGCATTCCACGGTTCTTCCGTATCAGGTCGATGTCGGCACACGCCTCACGCGCCACATTCGATTGAACGTTCCGCTCGTGAGTGCCGCCATGGACACGGTCACCGAGTCGCGGTTGGCGATCGCCATGGCGCAGCATGGCGGGCTCGGGGTCATCCACAAGAATCTGTCGATCGAGGAGCAAGCCTCGGAGGTGGATCGCGTCAAACGCTCCGAGAGCGGCATGATCGTCGATCCGATTACGCTCTCGCCAGCGCACCGGATTTTCGAAGCGCTGGAGCTGATGAAGAAGTACCGCATCTCCGGCGTCCCGATCACCGACGACGGAAGCAAGGAAGGACGGCTCGTCGGCATCCTCACGAACCGCGATCTCCGGTTCGAGACCAACGTGCACCGGCCCATCGGCGAAGTGATGACTCACGAAAACCTCATCACCGTGCCGATTGGGACGACGCTCGAGGATGCGCGCGAGATTCTTCACCAGCACAAAGTCGAAAAGCTCCTCGTCGTCGACCACGATTACCGGCTGAAAGGGCTGATCACCGTCAAGGACATCCAGAAGGCGGTGAAGTACCCGAACGCGTCGAAAGACAGCTTCGGGCGCCTGCGCTGCGGTGCGGCGATTGGAATCGCCAGCGACACGATGGACCGGGCCAGTGCCCTGGTCAGCGCCAGCGTGGACGTCCTGGTCATCGATACGGCGCACGGACATGCGCAGGGCGTCCTCGACGTGGTGAGCCGGGTGCGGCAGCGGTTCCCCGACGTCAATCTCGTCGCCGGCAACGTCGCGACCGCCGAAGGTACGGCGGCGCTCATTCAGCGCGGCGTCGATGCCGTCAAGATCGGGATCGGCGCCGGATCGATCTGCACGACACGAGTCGTCGCCGGCATCGGCGTGCCCATGATTTCGGCGATCATGGACTGCGCCCGTGCCGCGGCCGATCACGACATCCCGATCATCGCCGACGGCGGCATCCGGTTCTCCGGTGACATCACCAAGGCGCTCGCAGTTGGCGCCAGCACGACGATGATCGGCAACCTGTTCGCCGGCACCGACGAGAGCCCCGGCGAGCTCATCCTCTACCAGGGCCGCAGCTTCAAGGAGTATCGCGGGATGGGTTCAATCGGCGCGATGCGCCGTGGGAGCCGCGACCGCTACTTCCAGGATGCGTTCGACCTCGAGAGTCCCGGCGCAAACGTGACCGAGAAGCTCGTGCCCGAAGGGATCGAGGGCCGGGTGGCGCACAAAGGCAGCGTGGCGGCGATGGTCCACCAGTTGGTGGGTGGTCTTCGCGCCGGCATGGGTTACTGCGGCTGTGCGACGATTCCCGCGCTTCAGCGCGACGGCAAGCTGATCCGAATTACTCCCGCCGGCTTCCGCGAGAGTCACGTGCACGACGTCGCCATCACGAAGGAAGCGCCCAACTACCGGTCTGAGTAGATGTCGCGCGGCGATTCGTTGTCGATGGTAATGTGACGTTCGCTGCCGTCACCGTGCTGAATGCGGACGGTGACCGCTCCCTCCCAGGCCTGTATCAAGCGGTCCGGCCATTCGATAGCCGTCACGCCGCCTTCCAGGGTCATCTCGTCCAGCCCGAGCTCGTCCACTTCGACCGGCTTCAGACGATACAAGTCGACGTGATGCAGCGGGAGCCTTCCCCCGCGATATTCCTGAATCAGCGTAAACGTCGGGCTGGTCACCTCTGTCGGATCGATTCCGAGTCCCGCGGCCATGCCCCGAACGAAGGCCGTTTTGCCGGCGCCGAGGTCGCCCGACAGCAGCACAACGGCGCCAGCATCGAGCCGGCTCGCGAGATCACGGCCGACCGCGCTCGTCTCCTCCTCTGAATGCGTGTGGATCGCACGACTCACGATGGATCGACTATCTGCCGCCGGCCGGTGAGATCCATGTAGGCTGCGCTCAGATTGCGAGCGAGATCGCCGGCGGTCATCGGCGCGTCGCCGCAATCCGCTTCAGCCAGATCCCCGGCGAGTCCATGCAGATAGACCGCGAGCTTGCAAGCGGCTTCCGCGTCGAGCAGTTGCGCCAGCCAGGCGGCGATCATCCCGCACAGCACGTCTCCGGTGCCGCCGGTGGCCATGCCGGGGTTCCCAGTGGGATTGATGTACACGTGCCCGCTTGGTGTGGCCACCAGCGTCCGATGACCTTTCAACACAACGTAGAGGTGGTGCGACGTGGCGAACTCCCGGGCAACGGCCAGGCGGTTTGCCTGCACGTCGTGGTTGGACAAGCCGGCGAGCCTGGCCATCTCTCCAGGGTGCGGCGTGATGATGATGTCCCGCCCTTCGCGCCCGACGAGCGCTCCGGGATTGCCGGCGAAGGCATTCAGCCCGTCGGCGTCGACGACCAGTGGAACGGTCGCGCGATCGACGAGCGCGGCGATGAACCGCCGAGTGCCCGGCGCCTGACCCAACCCCGGCCCGATGGCGATGACATCTCGGGCCTGATCCAGGAGGCCGTCGACCGCGTCGGCGAGAAGCCCGTTGTCGTCTTCCGCAATCGGGATGGTCATGTACTCCGGAGCGAGACTGGCCACGATGTCCTGAACGCCGGCGGCGGTGGCGACCGTGACCAGTCCGGCTCCCGAACGCAGTGCCCCTGCGGCCGCGAGGTGAGCCGCGCCGGTTTTTCCCCTGGATCCGCCAATCACCAGGACGTGGCCGTAGTCGCCCTTGTGGCTGTCCGGCGAGCGGGGCCCGATCACGTTACGCATGGCCGCCCGCGTCAGCAGCTCCACGCGGGCGCCCTCGAGATCCTCGATGACGACATCCGGTATGCCGATGTCGGCGATCACCACGTCGCCCGCGTTCCGTTCAGCGGGCGGCAGCACCAGCGACAGCTTGGGCGCGGCCAGCGTCACCGTCATCGTTGCTTCGATGGACGGGCCGATCGCCTCGTGCGAATCGGCCGACAGGCCGGACGGCAGGTCGACCGAGACGACCGGCGTACCGGATCCGTTGACGTCGGCGACCACCGTTTCGAGCAGGCCGGAGAGCGGCGCCTTCAATCCCGTACCGAAGATGGCGTCGATGATGAGCGATGCATCGTCGACTTCGGAGAAGTGGAGCTCCCACGCCTGACCGTCGGCGATTTCGACGACCGTGAGACCGAGCCGGCCGAGAATATCGAGATTGACCCTGGCGTCGCCGCGGACGTCCACCACCCGTCCGATGAGAAAGACCGAGACGTCGACGCCTCGTTGCAGCAGGGTGCGGGCGATGACGAACCCGTCGCCGCCGTTGTTGCCGCGGCCGCAGAGGATGGCGACGGGACCTTCGAGAAGCTCGCTATGTGTCGCCTCGATCGCGGCGACGACCTGGCGGCCGGCATTCTCCATGAGGACGAGCGAAGGAATGCCGATGTCCTCGGTGGTGCGCCGATCGGCCTCGCGCATCTGGCGCGCGTCGAGGATGCGCATCTCGCAGGCAGAATAGCACAGCGACGCTGGCGGCCCGGGTCGTCGCGGAATCAGTACGGCACGTCGACGAGTCTGCCGCGCGCGACCCGCATGTCCTCTTCGAGCAGTTCGAGCAGGGCTTTCGCCACTGGACCGGGCTTGCCGTCGCCAATCACCTGACCGTCCCACATCACCACCGGTGCCACCTTGATCGAGCTGCCCAGCAGCAGCATCTCGCGGGACCGGCGCGCCACCGCGACGGCGATGTCGGAGACGTCGACGCCCGTGATCAGCCCCCGTTGCTGGAGCGCGGGCGCCAGCTCCAGAAGGCGCAGCGACGTGCAGCCGGAGAGGATTTGGTCGAAACGCGGATGACGGAAGACGCCGTCGGCGGTGACGAACGCGACGTTCATGTTCGAGCTCTCGCCGACATGACCGCCCGCGTCGATGAACACGCCATTGTCGCAGCCCGCCTCCTTTGCCTCCATCTGCATCAAGACGTTGGGGAGATAGTTGGTGCTCTTGGTGATGGCGTACAACGCCGGCTTGATGGGATAGGTGGTCGTCATCACCTTCATGCCCTCGGTGTACCAGCGTTCTGGGTACGCCAGGCCCGGAAAGATCATCACGAAGAATCCGGGTTCGGCGCCCGCCGCCGGAGTGAGCTCGAGGCTGCCGGGCCCCGACGAGATCCAGTAGCGAATCGATCCGTCGCGCGATCCGCTCGCCGCCGTCGTCCGGACGATGATGTCCTGCATCTGCTCACGGGTGGCTGGCAAGCGGAGCTTCGAGTACTCGGCCGATCGGATGAAGCGATCGAGATGGGCTTCGAGATCGTAGATCTTCCCGTTGACGACGGCGGCCGTGTCGAAGATGCCATGGCCGCGATGGACCATGTGATCGTCGAAGAGGATGACCATCAGCGCGGGATCGGTGACGATTCCCTCGAGCTGGCTCGAATAGAACGCAGAGAATTTCACCGGCTGACGAGCCCGCACGGTGCGCAGCTGCGTGACGACGTCCTCAGCGGTCAGGATGCGCAAGCTGGTTGTCGTTGCCACGTTCCGCCCCCTTGTTGCGGTTTCTGCATTTCACGAAGTCGATGAGCGCCGCGGCGCCCGGCAACGCCTCACGCCGACGCATCGACGAACGCTTCAATCGGCGGACAGGCACAGACGAGGTTCCGGTCGCCGAACGGGTTGTCGATCCGTCCTACGCTGGGCCAGAACTTGTGCGTGCGCAAGTATGGCACCGGATAGGCCGCCTCTTCGCGCGAGTAAGGGTGCGTCCAGTCGTCGCTGGCGACTGCGCCCGCGGTGTGCGGCGCATTTTTGAGGACGTTGTCCTTCCGGTCGGCGCGGCCGTCGATGATGGCCTGAATCTCCTGCCGGATACGAATCATCGCCTCGCAGAACCTATCCAGTTCCCCCTTGGGCTCGCTTTCCGTGGGTTCGACCATCAAGGTGCCAGCCACCGGGAACGAGACGGTCGGCGCGTGAAAGCCGAAGTCCATGAGGCGCTTCGCCACGTCGGTCTCGTCGATGCCACTCGTCTGCTTGAGCGGACGGAGGTCGAAGATGAGCTCGTGTGCGACGCGTCCGTTGCCGCGGGCGTACAGAACCGGAAAGTGAGGTTCGAGCCGCGCCTTCAGATAGTTGGCGTTCAGAATGGCGGACTTGGTTGCCTCGGTCATTCCGCGGCCTCCCAGCATCCTCATGTAGCCGTACGAAATCAGCAGGATGCTGGCACTCCCCCACGGGGCGGCGGAGATCGCCCGGATGGCGTGATCGCCGCCGGTCTTCACGACCGCATGACCAGGCAGGTACGGCGCGAGATGCGCGGCGACGCCAATTGGTCCCATGCCCGGACCACCGCCGCCATGTGGGATGGAAAATGTCTTGTGCAGGTTGAGATGGCAGACATCGGCGCCAATCGTGGCCGGACTGGTCAGCCCGACCTGGGCATTCATGTTGGCCCCGTCCATGTAGACCTCGCCGCCGTGGCGATGCACGATGGCGCAGATGTCCTGAATGCTCTCTTCGAACACGCCATGAGTCGAGGGATAGGTGACCATCAGCGCAGCGAGCCGGTCGCCGGCCGCGCTCGCCTTGGCCTCGAGGTCGGCGACGTCGATGCTGCCGTCCCTGGTGCTGGCTACGACGACGACGCGCATGCCGGCCATGACCGCGCTCGCGGGGTTCGTGCCGTGCGCGGACGCCGGGATGAGCACGACGTCGCGGTGCGACTCACCTTGCGCCAGATGGTAGGCGCGAATCACCATCAGTCCGGCGAACTCCCCCTGCGCACCGGAGTTCGGCTGCAGCGAGACGGCGGCGAACCCGGTGATTTCGCACAGCGCCGCCTCCATCTCACGAAACATCTCGGCGTAGCCGGCGTTCTGCTCCACCGGCGCGAACGGATGCGGCTTGGAGAACTCCGGCCAGGTGATGGGCAGCATCTCCGACGCTGCGTTCAGCTTCATCGTGCACGATCCGAGCGGAATCATCGAGGTGTCGAGGCCGACGTCCTTGCGATCGAGGCTGCGGATGTACCGCATCATTTCCGACTCGGAGTGATGGGAGTTGAAGACCGGATGCGTTAGAAATGCCGTCGTCCGCGCCAGGCTTGACGGATAGGCGGCTTCCAGGCCATCGGCTGAGCGGTCGAAGCGAACCCCTTCCTGTCCGAGCGCTCTTGCACATGTCATCAACAACGCTTCGACATCGCTCGGATTCGTCGTCTCATCGACGGCGATGTTGACCGTGCCGTCGGAGCGATATCGCAGATTCTGGCGTGCGGCCAAGGCGTTCGCTCGCAGCTTCTCGTCATCCGCTACGGCGAGATGCAAGGTGTCGAAGTAATTTGCGTTGAGCTGCTGGATGCCGAGCCTGGCCAGCTCGCGAGCCAGCAGACGGGCTGTCGCGTGCACGCGGCGAGCAATCGTAGTCAGACCCCGCGGTCCGTGGTACACGGCATAGAATCCCGCCATGTTGGCCAGCAGAGCCTGCGCCGTGCAGATGTTCGACGTCGCTTTTTCGCGGCGGATATGCTGCTCGCGCGTCTGCAGCGACATCCGATACGCGCGATTGCCGTGCGCGTCGACCGAAACCCCGATAATCCGGCCCGGCGCCTGCCGGACGTGCCTTTCGAGCGTGGCAAAGAAGGCCGCGTGCGGTCCGCCGTAGCCCATCGGAACGCCGAAACGCTGAGCGTTGCCGAGCACCACGTCCGCGCCCATTTCTCCGGGCGGGGTGACGAGCGTGAGACTGAGAAGATCCGTAGCGACCGCGACCAACACTCCCGCCGCCTTCGCTCGGCTGATGAAGCCACGCAAGTCGTGCAGCGCCCCGCTCTCATCGGGCGTTTGGACCAGTGCGCCGAACGTCGCCGGGGACAATTCGGCCTCGGCCAGCGGACCGATTACCAGCTCGATTCCAAGCGGTTCCGCGCGGGCCCTCAGGACGTCAATCGTCTGCGGAAAGCACGAATCGGCCACGAAGAACTGCGGCGTCGCCCCTTCGACTCGCCGGTTCTGGACCCGATGCAACATGGTCATCGCCTCGGCGGCGGCCGTGGCTTCGTCGAGAAGCGAGGCAGTCGCGACCTCCATGCCGGTGAGGTCCATCACCATGGTCTGGAAGTTGAGGAGCGCCTCGAGGCGCCCCTGAGCGATCTCGGCCTGATACGGCGTGTACGGTGTGTACCAGGACGGGTTTTCCAGCACGTTCCGCAGGATGACGCTGGGCGTCACGCAGTCGTAATAGCCGAGTCCGATGTACGACCGGAACGGCTGATTCTTGGCCGCCAGGCCGCGCAGCATCCTCAGATACTCATGTTCGGCCAATCCAGCGGGCAGCTGCAGCGGTCGCTGCAGCCTGATGCGGGTTGGAATGGCTTCGTCGATGAGGGCGTCCATCGACGACGCGCCGATGGCCTTCAGCATTGCTGCGGCTTCGTCGGCGTCCGGTCCGATGTGTCTGGTCTGGAAAGGCTCGGGGTCGAGGATCATCAGAGGTCTGGGCTCGCTACTTGATCGCCGCTTCGTACGCGCCGGCGTCGAGGAGGCTGCTTGTCTCGGTCGGGTCGGCGAGCTTGATCACGACCATCCAGCTGGTATGCGGGTCGGTGTTCACGGCTTCTGGCTTCTGCTTCAACGCCGCGTTGACGTCGACCACCTCGCCTGACACTGGCGCGTACAGCTCGGAGACCGCCTTGACGGACTCGATCGTGCCGAAGGATTGCCCGGCGGTCAGCTTCGCGCCGACCTCAGGCAACTCCAGGAACACCACGTCGCCCAATTGCTGCTGCGCGTAGTCGGTGATGCCGACCCTGCCGCGGTCGCCGTTGAGCTCGATCCACTCGTGATCCTTCGTGTACTTGTAGCCGGCCGGATACGCCATCGCGTCTCTCTCCGTGGTGTGGTTTACTTCGCGCGCTTATAGAACGGCAGTGCGACGACTCGCGCCTGCACCCGGCGGCCGCGCACATCGACGGTCAACTCGGTGCCGGGCGCGGCGCTGGCCGTTGGCACGTAGGCGAGCCCGATCGCCTTCTTCAGGTACGGCGTCTGCGTGCCGCTGGTCACCACGCCCACCTGATCGTGACCAATGAACACGCCGTGCCCTGGCCGGGCGATCGCACGGTCGATCATTTCGAAGCCAATCAGCTTGCGCGACACGCCAGTGGCCTTCTGCGCACGGAGTGCCTCAGCGCCGATGAAGTCCGCCTTCTTCCATCCGACGATCCAGTTCAGGTCGGCTTCGAGCACGGTCGTCGACTCGTCGATATCGTTGCCGTGCAGCCGCATGGCGGCCTCGAGGCGCAGCGTATCGCGGGCGCCGAGACCGCATGGCACCAGATCGACCGAGCGGCCCGCCTCGAGAATGGCGAGCCAGAGTCGGTCGGCGCTCTGCGGCGGCACGAAAATCTCGAAGCCGTCTTCACCCGTGTAACCTGTTCGGGAAACCGTTGCCCGAATGTTGGCGACCTCGCCATGCGCGAACCAGTAGTACTTCATGGCGCCGAGATCGATCGCGGTGAGCGGTTGCAGGACACTCAAGGCCTGCGGACCTTGAACCGCGATCAGCGCGTAGCGCGAACTGGCGTCAACGGCCACCGCATCGCCGGCCGGTTTGATGTGCTCCGCAATGTGGCCGTAGTCGCGCTCGATGTGCGACGCATTCACGACCAGCAGGAAGTGTTGCCTGGCCAGCCGATAGACGAGGAGATCGTCGACGAACGTCCCTTGCGGCGTCAGCAGACCGGAGTACTGAGCCTGACCGATTTGTAGCTTCGCCGCGTCGTTGCAGGAGATCCGCTGGACAGCCTCGAGCGCCGCGTCGCCGGCGATCTCGATCTGGCCCATGTGACTGACGTCGAAGAGGCCTGCGCGCTCGCGTACGGCCATGTGCTCGGCGACGATGCCCGAGTACTCGACGGGCATGTCCCACCCGCCGAACGGGACCATTCGGGCGCCGGACGCGCGGTGCCGAGCGTGGAGCGGAGTCTTCTTGAGAGGAGCGTCCAGGAGCTGTTCCATGAGCGGCGGATGTGCGGCGTGACGAGACTCACCCGTACTATACTCCAAGCAATAAAAGCGACGAAGACGCGACTCGTCCAGTCAAGGCACAGCTCACGAACCGAGGCCCGCGGATGCAGACAACCACACGCTATCTTGGCCTCTCCCTCGATCATCCTTTCGTCGGCGGCGCCTCGCCGTTCGGATACCGCCTCGACACCGTCAAACGGCTCGAAGACGCCGGTTGCGCGGCAGTCGTTCTGCACTCGCTCTTCGAAGAGCAGATCACGCGGCAGCAGCAGGACACAGTTGCCGGCGTCAGCGTGTTCGATGCCGAGTTTCGTGATGTCTTCGGCCAGTTTCCGCCCACTGAGGAATATCCTCTCGGGGCGGACGAGTATGCTGAGCACGTCCACCACCTCAAGAAAGCCGTCGGCATTCCCATCATCGCCTCGCTCAACGGCCGGACACGCGAAACCTGGCTCAAGTTCGCGACGATCCTCGAGCAGGCTGGCGCCGATGCGCTCGAATTGAACATCTACGAGGTCGTCACCGACCTTAACGTTCCCAGCGCCCACGTGGAGTCGCAGCTCGTTGGTCTCGTTCAGGAAATAAAGCGGCTGATCAAGATTCCCGTGGCCGTGAAGCTTTCGCCGTTCTTCGCGGCACTCGGCAATCTCGTTCATCGCCTGGACGAGTCTGGCGCCGACGGTCTGGTGCTGTTCAATCGGTTCTATCAGCCCGATATCGACATCCGCACCATGACGGTCACTCCGATCGCCGAGCTCTCGACGAGCGAAGAACTGCGGCTGCGTCTGCGCTGGCTGGCAATCCTGAGTGGCCGCGTCAAGGCGTCGCTCGTCGCTTCAGGGGGTGTCGCCACACCCGCCGACGGCATCAAGGCGCTGCTTGCCGGCGCCGACGCAGTGCAGATCGTTTCGGCGCTGCTGCGCCACGGCCCCGCCTACGTCGCGACGATGCGACGTGGGCTGACCGACTGGCTCGAATGGCGCCACATGTCGCTGGACGAAATGCGTGGCAAGCTGAGCCTCCAGAGCAACGCCAATCCCGGGGCCTTCGAGCGGGCGCAGTACATCCGCGCGCTTCACAGCTGGACGCCCTAGGCCGTGCCCCAGTTCGACTTCCTGACGTTCGAGGCGGACTTCTCCTCGCCGAGATTCGTCGCGGCGTACGACGAGCTCCCGCTATGGTCCGCGATGTTCGGTGTGCTTCTGTTCGACGAGCTGCGCCTCAGCAGCGTTGCAACCGCTCTGGACGTCGGCTGCGGCACAGGGTTTCCTCTCATTGAGCTGGCGGAGCGGCTTGGACCACGTGCTCAGGTGCATGGCGTGGATCCGTGGGCGGCAGGGCTCGCCCGCGCGCGCGAGAAGATCGACGCAAGACAGACGCCCAACATCACGCTTCACGAGACCAGTGCCACGGCGATGCCCTTTTCCGACGCGACCTTCGATCTGATCGTCTCAAACCTGGGGCTGAACAACTTCGATGATCCGGTCGGCGCCATCAGGGAGTGCCGGCGCGTGACCAAGCCCGGGGCCATTCTGGCGTTGACGACCAACCTTCACGGTCATATGCAGGAGTTCTACGACATCTTCGAGGGTGTCCTCCAGGAGGCGGGGGATTCGGTGGCGGTCGGCCTGCTTGACGAACACGTTCGACACCGCGCGACGGTTTCCGCTATCCGTCAACTGCTCCACAATGGCGGCTTCGGTGTAACCCGAATCGTCGAGCGCGTCGGTCGCATGCGCTTTGCGGACGGGCAGGCCTTGTTCAATCACCACTTCATCAAGCTTGGTTTCCTCGACGCCTGGAAAGCGGTGGTGCGGGGCCGTGAAACCGAGATGTTCGCGCGATTGCTGTTCCAGCTCGACGCGCTTGCCCGCGAACGCGGCGGCGTGGATTTGACGATTCCGATGGCTTACGTCGAAGCCGCCGCCACGTGACCGGTTGGCCGAATCCTGGCGGACGCCGGCATCCCTCTATCCAGCAAGCGTCAAACGTTGGGTTGGCAGCGCCGCACTTTCGTCCAGATCGGGCAAATCGGTCGGCTGGCGCCAGCTCGCGTTGGCCTTTCGCACGGCGGTGGCGAGGCTGGCGAGGACGGCGAGGAGCGCGCCGAAGGCGGTCAGGCTCTCAATCGCGGCGCGCTCAACCCACGCCAGCGAGAATGCGGCGAGTACGACGGCGGGGATGACGATGCTGGTGACGCTCAGATGGGCGCCAGGTACGTAGGCCGAGGCGAAAGGCAAGCGGTTGTAGCCCAGGAACGCGATTTCGAGGAGAAGCCGGGACACGACGACTCCGAGCGTGAATTGCAGGAAGGCCAGCCATGCCCCGAGCACGGCTGCGTCGATTGCGGAAATGACGGTCAGCGTCGGAAGAATGAGGCCGAACCATCCGGCTTTCATCACTCCGCTGATATAGGGGCGCATCGTGCCGGTACAGCACATCTTGAACGTCCAGTTCGCCCGCAGTTCCGCCGGTACTCGTACAGCGTGACGGAAGCCGGCAGTCAACGCGGCGAGCAGGATGGTCTGCGCGGCCAGCGCTGCCAGAGGAACCGTAGATGTTGCGCCTGCCGCGGCGAACATCTGGGCGTCCGCGCTGACGACGACTAGAGCCAGACCAATCGCCAACGCTGAGGCCAACGTGAGCCGATGTGAGGCCTTCCGCGAGACGGTCTGGAGCGCGAAGAAAAAACCCGCCTGCACCGGTGGTTGCCTGGCAATCACTCGGGTGACCAGCCACGCGCAGAGTCTTCGGTACGTTCGTTCACGCGGCACGCGGAGTCCCGCGGGGACCGGGAACCGCCGGCCATTCCACAGCGAGACGATGGCCGCCAGTGCCGTCGTGGCCACGAGGGAAGCGATCGCGATCCCGCCAAGCTCACGGAATAGCGGCCACAACGCTCGGTACAACGTCGTGGCTTCGCGTTCGGTGCTCGCGAAAAACCGTGGCACGTTGCCACGGGGCAGCTCATCGAACACCCAGCCGGCCAGCGACTCGTGGAGTCCGACAAACCAAAGTGAGGGCACCGCGAGAGGGCTGAGCCGGCCCTGCGACAGCCAGTCGCGCCCGACGCCGCTATAAACGCCCGGCAGCAGGAGCAGTCCGGTCGCACAGGCAATGACGAGCGACGCTTGCAGTCCCGGTGAGACTCGCCGAAATACGGCTTGCCCGAGCACGGCCCTCAGGCTTTCCCGCAGCGCCAGCACGGCAAAAAAGCCAAGTGCGCCGGCACCGATTGATGTCACTGCATGGGCGAGCACGAGCGCGATCACGCCGGTGCCGCCAATCGGCAATTTCACCGGAAGCGCGGCAGGTCGCAAGAGCGTTGGCGCAATCGTCCAGGCAGCGACGAAGCCTGCGGCCCACAACGCGACGGCGACACATTTGGCGCGGACGATGACCGTCTGCGGAACGGGCAATACGCCGAGCACCGCACCATCGCGAGCGTCGAGCGCCAGTGAGTCCCACTGCGCCACGGCAATCAGCGCCATGACGAGCATCGACGCGGTCACGAGCAGGAATCGATCGTCGAGGCTGAAGATCGCCGTCAGGCCTGGCGGCAGAAACATGTTGAACTGATACTTGACGGCCAGCAGAACCGCCAGGAACAGGCTCAGAGCGACGAGCATCCCGACAATTGTCGCGAGTGCTTCACGGCGATCGGTTTCCGCGGAGATCAGATCGTGGTCGAGAAACCGCTGCAGAAACAGTCGTACGAGAAGCCGCTCACGCATGGCTCACCACGATGTCGGCGATGTCGATCGCGGTACGTTCGGGATCCTCGCGCATCACCAGCTGGGAGAACACGTCTTCGAGCGACCCACCGGTTCTGAGGCGCCGCAGGTTGTCGACCGTGTCGTCAGCCACGACTCGTCCGATGTGGATCACAATGACCCGATCGCAGAGCTTCTCCACGAGCTCGAGCACGTGCGAACTGTACAGGATCGCTTTGCCGCGCTTCGCCAACGCGCGCACCAGATGCCTCAACACCAGCGTGGCGGTCACATCGAGACCTGAATCCGGCTCGTCGAGAATCAGCACGTCCGGGTCGTGCAACAGCGCCGCGATGATGAGCACTTTCTGCTTCATACCCTTCGAATAGGAGCTGATCGACTGATTCGAGGCGTCGCGCAAGCCGAACAGATCCAGGAGCGCGTCGATCTTCCGGTCGAGCATCGAAGACGGGATGTCGCGGAGCCCTCCGACGAGCTCCAGATACTCGCGTCCAGATTGAAAGGGATAGAGATTCGGCTCCTCGGGCACGTAGCCGAGACGCTTTCGAAAGGCGATCAGGTCATGCGAAATATCGCGGCCATCGAACACCACCGCGCCTGCCGAGGTGTCGAGCAGCCCGGTGAGCATCTTGGCGGTCGTGGTCTTGCCTGATCCGTTCGGCCCCAGGTATCCGACGGCCTGGCCGGCCTCGACGCGGAAGCTCACGTCGTTGACCACTGTGATGCCGTGGAACCGTCTGACCAGATGCCTGGCTTCGAGCATCGCGGCCCCCCTTTCTGCGGGATTATCAACTCCGTGTAGCGGGGCGCAGCTGAACAGTCATGGGCGGCCTGAGCCATCGCCCAAGCCCACCATCTAATCTCTGATCTGTTCCTGACGCCGGCGCCCGCGGCCCGAGCGCAGTCGTCGTTTGGCCGCCAGACGTTTCGCACCCCGCTCGTCTGCGGCAAAGGTGACGTGTTCGTTCTTGACGGGATCAAAGAAGCCAATATAGCCGCCGGGGTTGACCGAAAACGAGCGAAGCGTCTTGCCGTCGGTGATCGTGCCGACGAAATCGTTACGGCCCCCTCGCTCGTGGCTGCTCGTAAAGTAGAGCGGCAGGACGAAGTTGCTCACCGGCACGCCGTCGATCTTGTAGGTCTCCTCCTGGACGGCGTCACAGACCTCGTACCAGTGAAACACGTCGCGCTTCGGCTTGCCGGGATGCGGGCCCTGCACCAGTAAGTTGTTTTCGGGATCGCCAGTCAATTCGAGCGCCTCGTGCGACAACGTAACGGTCCACTCCTCGTCCAAGGCCTTGCTCACCTCGAGAAACACGAAGCCGTACGGAATACCCAAAAAGTGCCGGTCGTGGAATCCGTCGGCATCCTTGATCTTCGCGACGTCGCGAATGTAGAGGATGGCATCGCCGCGCATATCGGCCAGGTCGAGCCCGGATTTCTTCTGGCCAGTCTTCCCTTCCAGGCGGAGTTGGGCGCCCCATCCCCAGTACGGCGCGAAGTCTTCGGCAAGCTGCCGATTGACCGCGCGAATCGCTGTGTGAAGTTCGACGTCTTTCACGGCGCCCCTCGACAGGTTGATCACGGAGATGATCATGAGTTTCCCTCGGTTAGATGACCGTTGACGCAAATGGCGCGATGCGGCACGCACATGGAGTGTAGCGCCAGAGCCAACGGCGATCGCGATCCGTTTATGAAGGTGGGGTGCGGTCAGTGCCGTTGATCGGGTGCCAGCCCGTACGACAGCGTCCAACGCAGGTCGAGAATTTCAGCCGTGGTCCGGGCGACCAGTGGGAGGAGACGATCGGGCAGTGTTGCGTCGGGTGTCCCTTCGAGGATCGCCGCAACGCTGGGACGCGGCCGCAACCGAATGTAGCGCGGCATTTGGCCGCCGGCAACCAGCCGGTACCAGAGAGTGTCGTTCTGGGACTGCTGCTCCCGCTGAAGGCCGGCTTCGAACGCGCGAGCGGTGCCGGTCAGCAACTCCACGGTGACGAGTTCCAGGCGCGCGACCGGCGGCGGTACGCCCGTGCCACGTCAGAGGTGCGGCAGATACCGGTAGATGCGGTTCTCGGCGAACTGAGCATGCGGGGCCACGTTCAGAACGTTGTCGCGCTCATCATCGGCCGGTGCGACCGAGGCGTCGAAGTCGGCGGCGGCGTGGTCAAATGTCGCGTACACGAACCAACGCTGTCGCTCACCCGCCCAGATCGTCCAGCCGTACCAGGACCATGGATCTTTTGCCTGGCGATGCCACTCGAGATGCCGGGAGTATCCGGCTTCGAAGTCGGCGGTGGCACCGTCGTGAGGACGCAGCAGGGCGATGCGTGCGTACGAAAGAGGCTCACGTCGCTGTTCCACCGGCATGGAGACGCTCGCCGTCAATACGAGCGACACAGCGCCAATCAACGCCAGACCTGGATACATCGTCACGTCTCGGATGCTAGTCGACATCCGGTCGACGTTTTGCGACAAAGAGTCGACGAATCCTGCCGTCACGTCCCGAACCGCTTGCGGAGCCCCGGCACACTCGCCATAGTGAGAGGCGTAGATGAGTACCCGAGGACGCCCATCGCAGACGCTCACCTCGACTCGGCGGCTCCTCGTGGTCGCGGTGCCGCCC
>JBKPSC010000024.1:0-11941 GCA_046734915.1 Acidobacteriota bacterium
GTGGAGGAAGGATCCAATTCCGGGTGCGTGCTTGGGGGCGAACAACCACCCGCGGCGGGCCTGAGACAGATGCAGTGCCGTTGTCGGCACGCCTGGACCGTAGAGCAGTCCGATCCGCAAGGCGACGGCTTCGATGCTGCCGCTCCTCTTCGCGGCGAGGAGCTGATCCTCCGACGTCCGCATGGCGAGGGTCGCGTCGCGGGCCGGACCGCGGCTGACCGGCGGCAGCACGATGTCCTCGGCCGATGGTGTTGGGAACGCGGCTTCACCGTAAACCCCGACGAACGACTCGGCGACGATTCGGCGTGCGCCAGCCGCGACGGCGGCGTCGATCAGGTTCGCCGTTCCTTCTGTTCTCAGGCGGTTGGTTGCCACGAGATCCGCCGCGCGGAATGCCCCGGCCGCCGGCAGTGCCGTCAGGAGGTGCACGACCACGTCTGGATGCGCGTCGGCGACGATTTGCATCAGACCGGTTCGATGCAGGGCGTCGCCAACGATTCCCTTCGCCCCGGCGTGCTCGACGGCGGCCCGGCCGCGCTCGCTCCGGCTCAGTCCGACGACGTCGTGTCCTCGCGATCGGAGCTGCGCAACGACAGGGCGACCGAGGGTGCCGCTCGCTCCTGCTATGAAGACTCGCATGATTGCCTCCTGAAGCGAAGACGAGGCACTGCCATCAGGTGTGACAACTGGGCCGTAGGAACCCAGACAAAGAGGTGAGCCAACCCGGCTGCGAATTGCGCATTGCCTGACAGGAGGCATCGTGCGCCAACTGATCATCTTGGGTGGAATCGTCATTGGATTGCTGGCGTCCGGCACTGTTTCGGCACAGGGCGGGGACCCGTCGTCTTTTGAATTGAGTGCCGGCGCAGGCTGGGGCTCGCTTTGGGACGATGAGACGCTGCTCGGCCGGGGTGTTCCAGTCGCCGCCGGCATCGGATGGCTGCTCGGGGACTGCGTTCGCGTCGCTGCGGACGTCGACTGGCTCGCGCATTCCAGAGAAGCCGGCTATCTCGCGGCCGACGGCGACCTCATCCGCGTTCTCGGACGGGCGACGTACCTATTCGGTGCGCCTGGATCGCGGGTGCGACCGTTGGCAGGTGCCGGCCTCGGCGTCATGCGATCGACCGGCAAGCTCGTGATGCGATCGGTCCTTCCGGGTCAGAACGGATTCCCGACGCCGGGCCCGAGTGTCGAGTCGCCATGGGAGTCGACCGCTGGCGTGTTCGAACTTCACGGCGGAGTGCGCATCGCGGTGAACCGACGCGCGGCAATCCGGCCCGAATTCCGATGGGGCAGCTCGATCGGCAGTAGCGCCGGCACCGGCATCGAGCCGCCCTTCCTGCACATGCAGGCGATCGTGAACGTCGACGTCTCTACCTGGTAATCACTGACCGGCGCGCTCGCGCGCGTGTTTGAGCTCAGCGCGGCCCGGCGTGTCGCCGCGCTCGCAGATCTTCGCGAGCTGTGCGTAGTACGTGCGAGCCTTAGCCTGATCGCCCGATTTCTCGGCCGCGAGTCCGGCGCCATAGACCGACCGAAACCGATTCGGCTCCTTCTTGAGGCCGGTCTCGAATTCCTTCAGCGCATCGGCGGGACGATTGGCTTCGAGCAGCATCTCGCCGAGCAGCTCGTGTGCTGGTGCGAGCGGTCCGGGTGTGACGGCTCCTTTTTCCGTCGTGTCCTCGAGCGCAGCCGCCGCGGTCATAGTCTTGATGGCCGCGTCTTTCTGACCTTGAGCCCACAGCATCCAGGCCTCCGCGACCTGCCGCTGGATGTCGACCTGCGTCGTCCAGTACTCGTCCTTCAGTGCGATTTCCTTGTCGCGGAGCACGACGAGCTGATCGACTTCAGCCTTGACCGCATCTCCGCGCCCCGATCGGGCCAGGCCGAGCGCCCTCGCGAAGTGGGTCATCGCTTCCATATAAGGCTGTGCCGCGGGCCGCACCGGCAACTGGGCGGCTTCGGTCCAGGCCCCGCGTTCGAGCGCCCAGCGGGCCGGGATCGCGATGGCAGGAAATCCCGCCGCCATGCCCGGCATGTTGGGCATGGCCGGCATCGGCGCGCCGGCTCGCTGCGCCAGTTCGTCGACGACCCGTTTGGCGGCCGCGTCCTGCGCCGTCTGCAGGTAGGCGTACGTCATGTAATCCATCGCGTGCATCGCTTCGCCTGAATCCTTGCGGGCGATGGCCGCATCGTGCGAGCGGATGTTCGTGTCGATCGACTCCTGCCACGATCCCACGCGTGTAAACGTGTGCGCCGGCATGTGCAACGCGTGCGGTGCATCGGGCGCGAGGTCGGCGTAGAGGCGCGCGTACTTCAAACCGCGCGGCGCCAGCGGCGGAACGTCATAACTGTGAATCAGGTAGTGAGTAACGCCCGGGTGCTGTGGCTCGAGGGTGTAAAGCTTCTCGAGAATCGCCGCGGCTTTCAGCTGGTTGACGTAGCTCTTGTCGGTCGGCGGCGCGGTCTGATCGACTGCCAGCGCATAGAAGGCGGCCGCTTCGAGATCATTGGGGTACTTCGTGTAGATGCGCTCCATCGCTCGCTCGTAAGCGAGAGTGCGGGCACGATGGTCAAGCGATTCCGCGTCGGTGTAGAGCAGGGCGACGGCGCTGATGAATTCACGCTCGCGTTCGGATTTCGCGCCGATCTTCTGGGCCCGTCCGACTGCGGCCAGACCATCCTGCAGAACCTTGGCTGCACGCAGGCCGGCGAACGGATTGCCCCAGGTGCTCATCGCGATGCCCCACTCGGCGATGCCGCACGAGGGGTCACCCTTCAAGACGGCCTGAAAGCCGGTGATGGCGGCGGGGAACTCGAACGAATGCAGCAGCGCCATCGCGTGATCGAACTCGGCACCGACCGCCGGCGCACAGGTGGTCTCGAAATGAACCTTCCCGAGCTTCTCGTCGGCTGGCCGAGTCTGCGCGGTCGCGAATGAACTCGTCGTCTGGATGAGACCGGTCAGAAGCGCGATGGCAACGAGTGTCTGGAACGTCCGGCGCGATCGAGTCATGGCGACCTCCGCGACGGATCCTACACCTGCACACCCCGGCATCGAGCCGCCCCGCGCTGCCGGTTTGCGACCGCTCGCCGTCGATGCACGCAAAGGCCTGTACCGGTTGTACTTGCGGGTCGTCTTGTCTTGACTTGCCGGTTCAGCGGCCGCCATAATGCTGACAAGCGCGGCCGGTGTCATCATGACGCCTCCCTGATCCGATAAGCAGGGAGTCACACGGCAGCCCGCCGTCGGTTGGACGATGAGTCTGGAAGAAACCCTCCACGCCACATTCGAAACGCTGCGTCAGGCGGTCGGTGAGACGCTCGCTCGCCAGGTCAGCGCGGCGAACGAACAGGTACGCGCGGTGGTGGAACTGGAGCGTCGGCTCATCTTCGAGCAGGCAGAACAGACGGCGAAGGCCGCCGCGGATCTCCGTGCCGCGGCCGACGTAACGGCGGCTTCTGCCGCGGACGTCGAGCGAATCCGCCAAGCCGCGTACGACGAAGGATTCGATGCCGGCCGCGCGGACGGGTGGGACACCGGCCGACAGCACGGTGCGATCGAAGGCCGCCACGATGCGCTGGCAGAGGCCACGGCACGCGAGCTGGCCGGCAGCGAACGGCTGGCTGACGCCGTTAAACAGATTGAGGGCGCGTCGGCGGTTGCTGACATGCTCGACGTGTTGTTGCGCTGCGCGGTGCGCGAAACGGTGAGGGCCGCGATCCTCATCGTTCGCGGCTCCGAGCTGCAGGGCTGGAAATTCATCGGATTCGGCGCGCGAACGGAAAATCCGACCGAGTTTCGCCAATCGGTCGTTGGCTCCGGCGTCATCGAAGAGGCGATACGAACTGGCAGCGCGGCGTATACCCACGGACCAGTTCGCGTGCCGGCACCGGCCTTCGCCGAGCTGCCGCTTGGACGCAAAGCGGTGGGCGTTCCGCTCATCGTCCGCAACCGGGCCGTGGCGGTGGTCTACGCGGATCAGGGGCCGTCGCCGCACCCACAGGACGTGCACGCACCGGCGGAAGGTGTCACCTGGCCGGTGTTCATTGAAGTGTTGACCCGGCACGCCTCGCGCTGCTTGGAGGCGGCGACGGTGTTGCGTTCCGCACAGAGCGGATCCTCGGCCGAGACACGACAGGAACCGCGGCAGCCGGTAGGCGCCGCCACGGGGCAGCGATGAGTCGCACGCTTGTCGCCCGCGCGACGTTCACGCTGGCAGGTCTGGCCACCATGGCGTCGGCCGCGTTCGCGCAGCCGGTTCTCACGGCCGGGAATGCGCCCGCGCTCACCACCGCGTCGACAGCTCCCACGCTTGGGCCAACCGACCATCCTCGCCTGTCACTCGACCTCTCTTCGCTCTGGCTCGCGCCGCAACCGAGCCGGTCGCAAAAGGCGCCTCTTGCTACTGCGCTCACGCTCTTCGACCAGGGCGACGATGCGAAAGCGCTCGCCGCGCTGTCGCAGGCAACGATGCAGGAGGGCGTCCTCGGATCGTACGCGCTCTACTACGCCGGGCGCGCGCAGTTGCGCCTTGGGAATCCAACCGACGCCGCGCGTACCTTCCGCTTGATTCAGCAGCGTGACCCGGCGGGGTACTTGCGCGAGGCCACGGCCGTCGGTGAGGCCGAAGCGCTCGAGGCCAACGGCGATCACAAGCAGGCAGCCGACATCTACCAGCGTCTGAGCAAGGGGCGTCCGCTGTCGATGGAAGACATGCTCATGCGCCTCGGTCGCGAGGCGGACGCCGCCGGCGACGAGGCCCGCGCCGCCGAAGCGTACCTGCGCGTCTACTACGAGTTCCCGCTGAGCGAGGTGGCACCGTTGGCCAAGGCGCGCCTCGACAGCTACCCGAATCTTCAAGCAGCCGGCGCCGGGACGCAGCGATTCGATCTGGAGCTCGGCCGCGCGCAGCGTCTGTTTGGCGCGCGCATGTACGCGCCGGCGAAGTCGGCGTTCGAAGTTCTCCGGCCGTCGGCTGATGGCGACGATCGCGATCTCATCGATGTGCGGGTTGCCGCGTCCGACTTCTATCTCAAACGCTACCGTCAAGCGCGTGATGGGGCGGCGAAGTTCACCGACAAGGGAGCGCACCGCGCCGAGGCGCTGTTCATTCACGCGGTTTCGAGCCGCGCCCTCGGTGACACCACGACGTATCTGAAAAACATTCGCCTCATCATCGAGAAGTACCCCGATGCCAATTGGGCGGAAGAGGCGCTGAGCAATCTCGCCACGCAATACGTCCGGCAGGACGACGACGATGCCGCCGACACGGTGTTTCGCGAGCTCATCCAGCGGTATCCACGAAGCTCCTTCGCCGAACGCGCGGTGTGGAAGGTTGGCTGGCGGTCGTTCCGGGCTGGACGCTTCGAGGAGACGGCGCGGCTCTTCGAGCGTGCGTCAGTCGATTTCCCGCGGTCGGACTACCGTCCCGCGTGGGTGTTCTGGGCCGGACGGGCGCGGCAGGAGAGCGGGGACGCCGAGCTTGCCGAGGCTCGCTACGCGCTCGCGGCGAGCGACTATCTGAACTCGTACTACGGTCGTCTGGCGGTTGAACGCCTTGGCGGCCGAGTGCCGCAGCCGCGCGTCATTGCCGATGCCGCGGCCTCGGTGCAGCCGCCGCCGGCGAACGAGCACATCGTGCGCGCGCTGCTCGAGATTGGACGGTTCGACGACGCGTTGAACGAACTGCGCTACGCGCAGCGACAGTGGGGCGAATCGGCGGCCGTCCAGGCGACGGTCGCGTGGATTCTGCGTCAGCAGGGGCTGGCTGCCGCGGGACGCGAACAGTTCAATCTGCTGCGCGGTTCGATCAACACCATGCGCCGGGCGTATCCGCAGTTCATGGCGGCCGGCGGCGAGTACCTCCCGCGTGAGCTGCTGCTGATCATCTTCCCCGTGTCGTACTGGGATCTGATTCAGAAGCATGCGGCCGCCAACGGCCTGGACCCGTACTTTGTCGCGGCGCTGGTCGCGCAGGAATCGACGTTCGTGCCGGACATCCGCTCATCGGCGAACGCCGTCGGCCTCATGCAGCTCATGCCGTTCACGGCGCGGGCGTATGCCCGCAAGCTCGGATTGGCGTACTCGTCGCGGCTGATGACCAACCCCGAGGCGAACATCCGGATGGGCACGGCGTATCTCGCCGACAAGATCCGCGAGTTCGGCGACTTACACCTGGCTTTGGCCAGCTACAACGCGGGCGAACGCGCGGTCCGCCGATGGATCGCCGAGCGGCCTGGCCTGCCGACCGATCAGTTCATCGACGACATCCCGTACCCCGAAACGCAGAACTACGTGAAACGGATCCTCGGAACAGCCCAGGACTATCGGCGCCTCTACGGCGGCGCCAATCTGCCGCCGTTCAAATTGACGTCGACGGATGCCGATTCCGACGCGTCTGCGCCCCTCTCGGCGGCCGTCGTGCCGGTGAGTCAACTGGTCGAGAGTGGCGCGGTTGAGCGCGTCACGACGACCACGCCGATCAAGCCATCGACGTCCGAAGCGAAGCGCACAGCCAAGCCGTCGAGCCCGCGGACCTCGGCGCGCAAAGCGCCAGCCAAGAAGACGCCCGCGAAGAAGAGTTCCCCCACAAAGCCTCAGTAGCGGCAGGCGACGATGTCCAAATTGACCGGTTCCCGAAAGGCCACTCAGTTCACCGAGTCGGTCATCCGAGAGATGACCCGTCTCCACCAGCTTCACGGCGGCGTCAATCTTTCGCAGGGCTTCCCGGACTTTCCCGCGCCCGATCTGGTCAAGGAAGCGGCTGTCGCCGCCATCCGGCAGGATGTCAACCAGTATGCCGTCACGTGGGGCACACGGAGCTTGCGGGAGGCAATCGCCGCGCAATTCTCCCGACGGTTCGGTGTGACAGTCTCCGCCGACGAGCAGGTGACCGTCTGCTGCGGCGCGACGGAAGCGATGATGGCGACGATGATGGCCATCATCGATCCGGGCGACGAAGTCGTCGTGTTCGAGCCGTTCTACGAAAACTACGGGCCCGACGCGATTCTCTCCGGCGCCACGCCGCGTTATGTGACGCTGCACGAACCCGATCACGAGGCCGGGCCTGCCGACTGGACGTTCGATCCAGATGAACTGGCCGCCGTCTTCAACGACAAGACGAAAGCAATCATCCTGAACACGCCGAATAATCCCACGGGGAAGGTGTTCACCCGCGACGAGCTCGAAACCATCGCCGCACTGTGCCGGAAATGGGACGTCGTGGCGATCTCCGACGAGATCTACGAGCACATCATCTACGACGGGTGGACGCACGTGCCCATCGCCGCAATCGAGGGCATGGCGGATCGCACGGTGACCATCAACAGCCTGTCGAAGACCTACAGCGTCACGGGATGGCGCGTCGGCTGGACGATCTCGCCGCCATCACTGACCGGCGCGATCCGGAAAGTACACGACTTCCTGACCGTGGGTGCTGCCGCTCCCTTGCAGGAAGCCGGCGTTGTCGCGCTGACGGTGCCGGATTCGTACTACGCCGAGCTGGCCGCCGCGTACATCAGAAGGCGGGATGTGCTGCTCGACATCCTCGAGCGGCATCATTTCACCTGCTACAAGCCACACGGGGCCTACTACATCATGACCGACATCGCCGTCTTCGGCTTCGAAGACGACGTCCAGTTCGCCAGGTTTCTGGTGAAGGATGTCGGCGTGGCGGCCGTGCCCGGCAGCAGCTTCTACCGGGATCCGGCCGCCGGCCGCACGAAGATGCGCTTCTGCTTCTGCAAGAAGGACGAGACCCTGGCCGAAGCTGACCGCCGGCTCGCACGACTGCGAGAGCTCGTGCATCAGTAGCAGTTGCGGGCGCGTCTGGGCACGGAGGGGCCGCAGTGCTTCGGGCTGGACATTTTTCCAATACCAGAGCCGCTCGGGCCTCGTAGATTACGGGCATGAGCCTTGACGGCAAAATCTCAGTGGTGACCGGCGGGACTCGTGGTGTCGGTCGCGGCATCGGGCGTGAGCTTGCGCAGCACGGGTCTCGCGTCTTCGTCACCGGGCGCTCGGCGGCAGACTACGAGGAGCTGGCCGAGCGGCTGACGGGCCTTCGCTGCGACCATCGTGATGACGCTCAGGTGGAGAGAGCCTTCGGCCTCGTCAATCGGGAGGCCGGAGGCATCGACATTCTGGTGAACAACGTGTGGGGCGGCTACGAGCGCATGGTCGAGGGCGGCGTGTTCACGTGGTCGAAACCGTTCTGGGAACAACCGCTGTGGCGTTGGGATGCGATGTTGGGCGCCGGAGTTCGCGCACATTTCCACGCGAGTCAGCTCGCGGCACCGTCTATGATCGCCAGGCGCTGCGGCCTCATCGTCAACATTTCGTTCTGGGCTGCGCAGAAGCACGTCGGCAACGTCCCCTATGGCGTCTCGAAAGCCGCGACCGACAAGCTGACGGCTGACATGGCATCGGAGCTGGCGCCGTTCGGGGTCGCGGTCGTGTCCCTCTATCCGGGCTTGGTCAGGACGGAAAAGGTCATGGAGGCCGCGCAGTTTCTGGATCTCAGCAATTCCGAATCGCCTGAGTTCATCGGGCGGGCCGTGGCCGCGCTCGCGGCCGACCGTGATGTGCTGCGCCACACGGGGAAGGTCCTCATCGCGGCGAGCCTCGCGCAGGAGTATGGCTTTACCGATGTCGACGGCAAGCAGCCACGGCCCCTGACCCTCGACAATATCTGACTAACAACGCAGACGGCAGTGACGGCTACTGGCTCGACCGATCGGATCCGTTGCTGAGCACGATTCTCGCCTGCCGCTGCGGCCTCAGAACCTCGCGACGGCTCCGAAGTAGAAGCCCTTCAACGTCATCGCTCCGGAATCGTCGTCGATGACGGCATCGATGTCGAACGAGCGGAAGCCGAACTGTGCGCCGATATTGCGGTTGAAGTTGACTGTGCCGTAGACGTCCAGGTCGAAGTAATTGCCGCTGAAGTCGTACGAGTCCCTCGTCGGAATCTTGATGCCCGACAGCTCGCCGGTCACCGAGATGGCGGGCGACAAGTAGACCCGGGCAATCCCGCCGATGGACGGCACAGGCGCCTTCAGTTTCGTGTACTCCTCGAGGAGTGGGCTTCTCAAGGTCGCGGTGATGTTCGTCTGCTTCAGATCGAGAAGAAAACCGCCAAACCCCCGGCTCATCGACAGGAAGTCGTACTCGTAGGTGTAGCGGAAGGCCTTCCAGTCGAGCTCGGAGATAACCGGCAGGCCGACATTGTAGCGCTGGCCGTTGAAGATGATGTCGCGTCTGAGCGTCGTGCTCTGCTTGTAGTCGATGGGGATGTACTGGAAGCGCAGCTTGTGCTTCCGTGCCGGGTGAAAGACGACGTGCATTTCCTTCAGGTTCTTTCTGGTCAGGCCCAGGTCGTCCTCGAAGTCAATCCGGCTCCCCAGAATGCCGAGCGACTCACTGGTGATCGACATGTTCGTACTGGGGTTCCACCATCCAGCCGATGCCTCGACCATGTAAGTCTCCGACAATGGCATCTCGGCGATCGGCCGCGGTTGGTACTGCGCCATCGCAGGAGAGACCGACAGGACCACGGCGGCCAGCGTTCCGTACAAACGAATCACAGCTCGCGTGCGCATAGCGATGATGCTCTCCGGGAAAATGGTCGATGCCGCTGGGAGGGGCACCACCAATGGTACCAGCGAAATCAGGCGGGTACAAGCAAAAAGGGCCGCCAGAGTTGGCGGCCCTGCCTGAATGTGCAATCGCGTGACGAGGCCAGCTACGCCTCGGCCAGTGCCACCTGCTGCGGCATCTTGCCGGAGAGGACGAGAATCCAACGCCGCACGGCCGAGACCAGAATCACGACCGCGCAGACGAGCATGATGGCGGTGCAGATCGCGTCGACGTAGCCCTGGATCTGCAGCGCGGGATCCGGAGAGTACGTCAGCGGCCAGAAGTTGTCGCGAATGCTCAGGAATCCGGCGGTGATCGTGCTCGTCGCCAGGAAGATGAGCGGCGTCAGCGTCACCCACGCGTACTTCTGCCGGCCCATGTTGATGATGATCGTCGTGCCGACGGCGAGAGCGACAGACGCCAGCAGCTGGTTGGCCACACCGAAGAGCGGCCAGATCGTGCTGATGTTGCCGGTCCAGATGAAGTAACCCCAACCGAGGACCATCACCGCGGTCGATCCGAGGGCGCTCGGCAGCCAGTTCGTGTTGCCCCAGGGTTTCCACATCCGGCCGCCGGCTTCCTGCAGAAGGAACCGGCCGACGCGCGTGCCCGAGTCGACGGTCGTCAGGATGAACAGCGCCTCGAACATGATCGCGAAGTGATACCAATAGGAGAGCAGGCTCTTCATGCCCGGGATATTGGCGAAAATTTGCGCCATGCCGAGGGCCAGCGAGACCGCCCCGCCCGACCGGCCGATGACGTTCTCACCGACTTCGCGCTGCAGCTCGAGGAGGTTGACCATCGGCAGATTGAGGGTCTGGAAGACGTTGGGGGCGACGTTGATCGCGAAGTAGTCGCCGGGGTGGAGCGACGAAGCGGCGATGAGCGCCATCACCCCGACGAGGCCTTCGAACAGCATGGCCAGGTAGCCTACCGGCCGAATGTCGCTCTCGACGTCGATCATCTTGGGCGTCGTCCCGGAAGAAATCAGCGCGTGGAATCCTGAGATGGCACCGCAGGCGATGGTGATGAACACGAACGGGAAGAGCGGGCCGGCGATGATCGGGCCACCGCCTCCCACGTACTGCGAGAAGGCCGGCGCCTCGAGCTGCGGGTTGGCGACGATGACGCCGATGACCAACAGGAGGATGGTTCCAATCTTCATGTAGGTGCTGAGGTAGCCGCGCGGCGTGAGCAGCATCCACATCGGGATGACCGACGCCGCGAACGCGTAGATGGCCAGCGCGGCGGTGATCTGGTGCTTCGACAGGATGAACCACGAGCTGTACGCCGACTCGGCGACGTTCTTCCCGAAGACCACGGCCAGCAACATGAGCGTGACGCCGATGACCGTGGCCTCGGTAATCTTCCCCTTGCGCCACACGAACATGTGGAAGCCCATGAAGAAGGCGATGGGGATGGTCATCGAAATCGTGAACAGACCCCACGCGCTCTCGGCGAGAGCGTTGACCACGACGATGCCGAGGCCGGCCAGCGCCACGATCAGAATGAAGAGGACCGCGACAACCGCCGTTACACCAGCGACCGGACCGATTTCCGATCGGGCGATTTCCGCCAGCGACCGTCCGCCGCGCTGTGTCGACGCCCACAGGGTGATGGAGTCGTGAACGGCGCCCGCGAGGCACACGCCGGCGAGCAGCCACATGAAGCCTGGCGCCCAGCCGAACTGCGCCGCCAGCACCGGACCGATGAGCGGACCGGACCCGGCGATGGCCGCGAAATGGTGGCCGAAAAGCACCCAGCGCGCCGTCGGATAGTAGTTCGCCCCGTCGTACTTGGTGTGAGCGGGCGTCTTCCTCCGGTCGTCGAGCACCATCACCTTGGCGGCGATGAACGCACTGTAGTAGCGATAGGCGATGGCCATCACACACAGCGCCGGGATGACTAAATAAAGTGCATGCATAGGGGGGCATTCTATCAGTCGAGCAGTCCGTCGTGAAGCCTGGCTGACGGGCAGCGAGCGGACGGTATACTCGCAGTGTGTCGCCTTTCTGGCGCTTGTTGGGCTATGTTCGGCCCTATCGGCGCGCCTTCCTGGCTGGACTCGCCTGCGTCCTCGTCACCCAGAGCGTCGCCCTGACGGCGCCGCTGGTGCTGCAGCGAGCCATCGACGATCTCGCGCTCGGCGTGACGAGCGCCCAGCTGACCCTGTACGGCTTGCTGCTGCTCGGCATCGGCCTCTTCCGCGGGTACTTTCAGTTCCTGATGCGCCGGATCCTCATCGGTGCGTCCCGGGATATCGAGTACGACATGCGGAACGACTTCTTCGCGAAGCTGCAG